>CAZTGE010000004.1:0-63581 GCA_964612995.1 uncultured candidatus Brocadiaceae bacterium
AGGGGGCGCTGCCCCCTCGCGCCTTCGGCGCGTACCCCCACGCGCCTCGGTCGGCCGGTCGCCCGGCCAGGCCTGGCTGGGCTCCGGATGCTGCGGATGGCGGTTCTGGATCTTTGGGGGACGCGTCTGGGCGAGGCGCCGTTCGCCGCTCAGCGTTCTTCGGACAGCCAGGCCGCGAATCGGCGCAGGGCCTGCCCACGGTGCGAGCGCGCGTGCTTCTCGTCCGGATCGAGTTCGGCCACCGTCTTGCCGCAGTCGGGCAGTAGCACATGCGGATCGTAGCCGAACCCCTCCTCGCCGCGCGGGGTCGAGGTCCACTCGCCGGCGAAGGTGCCTTCCCAGGTCAGCACTTCGCAATCGGGCCGGGCGAGGGCGATGACGCAGCGGTAGTGGACAAAACGATCATCCGCCGCGCGCAGCAGCGCGTCGAGCCTGGCGTTGTTGGCCGCGTCATCGCAGGGCTCGCCAGCGAAACGGGCACTGTACACCCCCGGAGCCCAGTCGAGCGCCCGGGCCTCGATGCCCGAGTCGTCGGCCAGGGTCCAGTGCCCACTGTAATGCAGGCCGGCGAGGGCCTTCTTGCTCGCATTCGCGGCGAAGGTCGCGCCGTCCTCGACCACCTCGGGCAGACCGCCGACGTCCGACGGAGTCACCAGCGCGACCCCGCTCGCGGCGAGGATCTCGCCGACCTCACGGATCTTGTGCGGATTGCCGGTGGCGAGGAGGATGGGCGGGACTGCCCCGGCGCTCATCGCGTCGGCAGGACCAGCACCGTGCCTGCCGGCACCGGGCGGCTGGTGATGTCGTTGACCCGGATCAGGTCGTCGAGCGGCACGTTGTGCTGCGCGGCGATGGCGTAGAGGTGCTGCCCGGGCTCGACCACCACTTGATTGTCGCTGGCCACCGGCGCCGGATCACGGCTCGCCGCGGGGGGCGGTCTGGCGCTGCCCCCGGGCGCACCGACCTGATAGGCATGCCCTCCGCGATCGGGGACGGCATCCATCGACGTGCGATAGTAATCGCAACCCCCGAGCCAGACGAGCATCAGGGCCAAGAGCGGCAGGGTACGCATGAGCAACAGACTAGCACCGGGCCTGCGGCCGCGCAAGCCGGACCCAGCGGCCATGCAGGGGCACGACATCGCCGCGCCTCGCCGGGCCTTGATCGCTGCGACCCCCTCCCTATATCTATGCACGCACATTTCCGGGCCGCGTGCCCTATAGTTTGGCGGCCGCGGCCGTCTGCGCGAGTCGCCATGCCCCTCAGCCCCCTCGATCTGATCGGCCTCATCACCGTCTCGCTGCTCGGCGTGGCGATGGCAGGCATGCTGCTCTACGCGCTGCACTCGATGTGGCTGCTGTTCCATTTCCGCCGCAACTACGACCGCGCCCTGCAGGCCGAGGCCGATGAGCTGGCCACCCCGCTGCCGCCCGAGAGCGAGCTGCCGCGCGTCCTGGTCCAGCTGCCGGTGTTCAACGAACGTGATGTGGCCAGCCGGGTGATCGCGGCGGCGTGCAGGCTCGACTGGCCGCGCCACCTGCTCTCGATCCAGGTGCTCGACGACAGCACCGACGACACCACCAACATCTGTCAGGCCGAGGTCGACCGGTTCGCCGCCGCCGGCCACGACATCGTGCTCCTCCACCGCGAAGACCGCACCGGTTTCAAGGCTGGCGCGCTTCAGGAGGCGATGGCCTGCAACGATGCGCCGTTCATCGCCATCTTCGACGCCGACTTCATCCCCCACCCCGACTTCATCCAGCGCGCCATCCGCCCCTTCCTCACGGATCCCAAGCTCGCAGTGGTCCAGGGGCGCTGGGAACACCTCAATCCGCGTGCCAACCCGATCACCCGCGCGCAGCACATCGGCCTCGACGGGCACTTCGGCATCGAACAGGCGGCGCGCGCCTGGGCCAAACTGCCACAGCACTTCAACGGCACTTGTGGCATGTGGCGCCGCGAAGCGATCGATGCAGCCGGCGGCTGGGAACACGACACGATCACCGAGGACATCGACCTCTCCTACCGCGCGCTGCTGGCTGGCTACCACAACACCTATCGCCTGGGCATGGACGTACCCGGCGAGCTGCCCGAGGATATCGACTCGTGGCGCAACCAGCAGTTCCGCTGGGCCAAGGGCTCGACCCAGGTGGCCAAGAAGCTGCTCGGACGGGTGTGGGCCTCGGACTGGAGCCTGCATCACAAGTTCTCGGCCACGATGCACATGACCCACTACTGGGTCAACGCGCTGGTGACGCTCTCGCTGGTGGTCGGGCCGCTGGCGCTGTGGCTGATGCCCTACCGCCCGGTGCCGGTGGTGATCCTCAGCGTGCTGGCGATCGCGCTGGGCATGTTCGCCTCCTTCTCCATCTACATCCACAGCCAGCGGCGTCTGCGCGGGTCGGGCTGGAAACGGATCCTGGGCGACATGCCGGTGCTAGCCGCCATGGGCACCGGGCTGGCGTTGTCCAACACCCGCGCGGTGATCGAGGCTTTCGCCGGGGTGATCAGCCCCTTCGTGCGTACGCCGAAGAAGGGTGCCGGCGGTGGCAGCTACCGTGCCTCCACCCACAGCGGCATCCCCGAGTGCCTCGCCTCGCTCTGGGCGCTGCTCGGCCAGATCGTCGGCATCACCGTGTTCGCACCGATCTTCCTCGTGTTCATCAGCGGCTTCGCCTGGGTCGGTGTGCTCTCGCTGCGCAACTGGTGGCAGCGCACCATACGCCCGGCGATCGCACATCCGCGCGGCCCCGACGGCGAACCGCTGGTCCGGCGCGCCTGGCTCCATCTCGGCGTGGTCGGCCTGCTCTCGCTCGGCTGCTACATCCTGCTCGCCGCCTACCCCGGCAACTGGCGCGATGCTCCACTGCTGTTCACCGGCGTCGGCCTCGCCCTCGGCGTACTCTACCTCGCCGCGGTGACCACAACCCGTCTGCGGCCAAACGGTCGCGGCACCTTCCTGGTCATCACCATCGCCGCGCTCGCCTTCCGCCTCACCACGCTCGGCCCGCCCCTGTCCTGGGATCAGCCCCAGCCGCCCGCGACCGGGCCGGTGGTCACCGAACTCGCGCGTAAACCGGGGCCGGGCATCGAACCCGGAGCGATGGTCGGGCGCTACATCGTCGAGGGCAGCCAGGTGCGCCAGTCGGTCAACCCCTACGCCCTGGACCCCGACGACCCCGAGCGACTCGACATCCTCAGCTGGGAGGAGCAGCAGACGGCCGGGGCCTTCATCGAGAAGTCGCTCAACGTCGACCGCGACGCCTGGGACTTCGTCGATGCGCCCGGCACCCTGCTCTCGGCAACCATCCTCGCCCACGCCAGCCCGAACCCCTGGATGTTCAAGCTGGCCGCTTTCGTCTGCGAAGCCATCGCGCTCTCGCTGGTCATCGGCATGCTGGTGCGGCGCTTCCTGCCGCCGGCACTGTGTGTCGCCCTGGCCTGGAATCCGCTCGGCCCCCTGTTCCTCACCGGTCAGGGCAATCTCGCCGCGCTGGCCATCCTGCTGCTCGCGTTGGGGCTGGCCTGGAGCGAGAAGGGCCGTCCCTTCGGTTCGGCGGTGAGTCTGACCCTCGCAGCGCTGGTCAAGCCGATCATCGGCTTCGCCATGCTCGTGCGCCTGCCGCGTTGGAACTGGCGCCTCTGGGCGATACCGCTGGCGATCCTCACCGCGGCCTACATCCCGCTGATCCTCGCCGGCGCACCGCTGATGACTGCATTCGGTGACGCCGGCACCGCGCCCGGCGTGCTGATCCCCCTCCTGCGCGCGCTGCTCGACGACCCCTCGCTCGGCCCGGGACAGCTCGATCCGGTGATCACCGCGGCCCTCGCCTCCTTCTTCGTGCTCGGCAGCGTGCTCATCGTCTACTTCGCACGCCGCCTCGGCGACCACGACCCCGCGATGGTCCTCGCCCGGCTCTACGCCCTGCTGGTCATCTGCCTGCCGACCTTCGCCCCCTGGCAGCTCGCTCCGCTGGTGCTGCTGCTCCCCTTCACCCGCAGCTTCGGCTTCATGTTGTGGACGGCGATGGCTCCGGCCTACTGGCTCTACGGCCTCCAGGACGGCAGCGCGCAGCTGGTCGCGGCCGGCCAGATGATCGACCCGATGTGGATCACCGTCCTCGCCCACGCCCCCGGTCTCGGCGTGGTCGGCTGGGAGGTCTTCGGCCGACCCGGGCGCAGCCTGCTGCCCGGCACGGCGAACGCCTGATCAGCGGATATGGCTTCGGCGATCACGCTCTTCGTCGCCGCCCGTCCGCAGTTCCTGCCGGTGGTCCTGCTTCCGTTGGTCGCGGCGATCGGTCTCGCCGCACGCCACGGCTCCGAGCCGCAGACCTGGATGGTGGTCCTGTTGCTGATCGGCGGCATCTGCGTCCAGTCCGGTGCCAACCTGCTCAACGACTACTATGACCACCTCAGCGGGGTCGATGACAACAATCCCGATCCGGTGCCCCCCTTCGCCGGGGGCAGCCGCTTCATCCAGGAACGCCGGTTGCGGCCGCGCGATATCTGGTGGACCGCCTGGGGGTGCCTCGCCATCGCCGTGGCCATCGCCTGGATCCTCGCCGCGGTCACCACCTGGCTGATGCTGCCGCTGCTCGCGGTGGGGCTGCTCTCTGCGGTGGCCTACTCTGCTCCGCCTCTGAAGCTCGACTACCGCGGACTCGGCCTGCCGGTGATCATGCTCGATTTCGGCATCCTGCCGGTGCTCTGCGCCTATCGCATCGCTGGCGACCGCTGGTCCTGGGATGCGGTGCTGCCGGCCGCGGTCGTCGGGCTGCTCGCCGCCAACATCCTGTTCGCGGCCGAGTTCCCCGACCGCCAGGCCGATGCCGCCGGCGGCAAGCGGACGGTGGTGGTGCGCTGGGGCCCGGCGACCTGCGCCCTGCTCCATCTCGGGTTCGCGCTCGCCGCGCTGGGCCTGCTCGGCATCGCGGTGCACCTCGATCAACTGCCGCCGCTGGCGCTGCTCGGCCTGCTCGCGGCGATCCCCGCCGCGCTGGCCTTCCGGACGCTGCGTCGGCGCCGGGAACCCCGTGGCTACGTGCCGGGCGTGCAGATGGCGATCCTTACGCATCTCGCCGTGACCGCCGCGATCACGCTCGCCGTCTGGAGCTGATCAGAAGGCGAAACCGATCGCGCCGTGCAGGGCCCAGGCGTCGTCGGCGGCGAAGCGCTCGCCAGGATTCCACGCCCAGTCGACCCGCAGCGGACCGATCGGGGTATACCAGCGCACTCCCAGGCCCACCGCCTGGCCGACGGGGCCGGACAGGTGCCAGGTATCCTCGTTGAGCACGCCGATGTCGTAGAACACCGCCGTGTGCCAGGCGCCGTAGATCCGGATACGGGCCTCGGCGCTGGCATGCGCGGCCGTGCGCCCACCGATGGAGTCGCCCGAGCTCGGATTGACCGGGCCCAGCTCCTGGTAGTCGAAGGAGCGCACGCTGTTGGCGCCACCGAGGAACAGGCGCTCCTGGATCGGCAGCTTGTCTTCCTCGCCGAGCACGTCGCGAGTGACGTAAGCGCCACCGAGGCTGAACACCAACCAGGGCCGGTTGGGCGTCGCACTCTTGATGATCGGGAAGTGCATCGCGCTCTCGACGTCGTATTCGACCACGTCGATCTCGCTGCCCAGCGCTGGAATGCTCCAGCGCACGCGACCTGACAGCTCCCAACCGCTGGTCGGCTGCAGCTGATGGTTGCGCAGATCGATGTTCCCACCCAGGCCGAGCCAGCTGGTACGGATCTTCTCCTCTTCAGAGCCGGCGATGCCGCCGGTGACCTCGTCCGCCTCCTGGATCTCATAGCGATAGCTGCTCTCGAGCCAATAGGAACGGCCGAAGAACTGGCGATGCGAGAGACCCGCACCCCAGACCCTGCGTTCGAAGCTGGGCTCCTCGCGGTACTCGTAGTCCGCGGCCAGGCGCAGACGCTGATTGGGGCCGAGGATGCCGGCGAGCAGATCGGTGTCACGCATCTGGCTCGAGGCGCGGAAACTGCGCATCGAAGCGGTCAGGTCGACATCCCAGTACCGGCCCCGGCCCATGAGGTTGCGATCGCTGTACCGGATGCCTCCGCGCAACTGTTCCCACGATCCCCAGCCGAGATGCAGGTCGAACGAACGGCTGTGCCCCTCCTCCACCGCCACTTCCACGTCGGCCTCCCGCCGCGAGCCATCCCCGGCAGGCTCGCCGTCGGCGTCTGGCTCGTGGAGCACGAGCTGGGTATCCACACGCGACATGATCCCGGTCGCCAACAAGCGGCGCTCAGCCTTCTGCAGCTTGCTCTCGTCGAGCAGCTCGCCAGCCTCGATGTCGAACAGGCGCTTGAGGAAGCTCTCGCGCGTCCGCCGCAGGCCGGTGAACTGCAGGTTGCCCAGTACCAGCCGCGGGCCGGGGTCGATCGCCACGCGCAACCGCACCATCCCGACCTCGCCGATGTCCTCCTCGATACTGATCTCCGGACGGTGATAGGCGGCGTCTTCCAGGATACCGCGCAGTCGCGCCTCGACGATCTTGGTCAGGCGCGGATGATAGAGGGTTCCGCATTCGGGGATGCCCTGTTCGCGTAGCCGACGCAGTAGATCCTCGTCGTCCAGGTCTATCTCCAGCGTCGACCCGCAGACCTCGTAACGCAGACCCTCGCGGATGAACACGGTCACATCGACAGTCCCCGTGTCCTCGCGCCAGGCGAGCTCGTGACGGATGAACTCGACCTCGATGTGGCCCGAGAGCACGTAGTGGCGGCGGATCCGGTCGAGGTAATCGTCGAGTGCGCTGCGGCTGTAGGGTGGCGCGGCCAGCCCCAGGGCCCCCGCACTGCCGAGCAGCTTCTGCAACTGGGCATCCTCGATCGCGGCATTGCCGAAGAAGCGCAGCGCGCCGAACAACCAGCGTCGTCCCGGCTTGAAGGTGAACACCACCTTGCGCGGACGATCGCCATCGCCGATGAACTCGTAGGCGACCTCGGCGTCGGGATGGCCACGTTCCAGCATCCGCGTACGCAAGGTGTAGGCGGCGTCTTCGCAGGCGGCGCGACTGAAGTCGTGCTCGAGGAAGTTGCGCCGGTCATGGGTGACCAGCTCGCGGATCCGCCCCAGCGAGAACCCTGGCACCTGCTCGTAGCCACGGAACTCCCAGGGCACGCTATCGCTGGCGAACGGGTCGCTGCGCGTGCTGGTCTCGTCGCTCGGCGGCGGCTGGCCGAAGACGTAGCGCCAGATCAACCCGGCGTTGTAGTGCTCATACTCGTCACGCTCAGCGAACAGGTGATAGCGCCGCCACAGGCGGTACTCGATCCGCCCGGTGGTGACATCCTCCTCGCCCCACAGACCACCGACCTCGAGACTGACCCGATCGAGAATGCCCTTCTGGGTCGGGTCGCCGCGACCGAACAACCCGCGGGAGAGCTCCTTGGCCATGTAGCTGGCCAGCGCGCCGGCAGCATCGCCCAGACCCTCCTGCTCGGCGGTGGCCCGGGTCATGCCTGTGGTGGCCAGCAGCAGCGCCTCGTCCGGCGGCAGCGGCGGGACCGTGCTCGCCGCGAGCTCCGGATCGGACAGGTGCCCGGTGACGATCAGCGTGACCTCGTAACGGCCCGGATTGGCGGTGGCCACGATCGAGAGCAGCGGGTCGAAATGACTCGTCTGGGTGAATTCGACCCGGCCGCGATCGATCCGATAGGTGGCGAAGGGCAGATCGGCGATGCCTTCATTGATATAGATCGCCCCGGTGGGGATCGGCAGCGCACCGGTGCCGCCGATGTGCAGGTCCAGCCCCAGGTCGCCATTGAACACGTCGGTGAACAACCGGATCGCCGGGGTTCCCGCCTCTTCGCCAGCGAAGGGCCCCGATTGGACGTCGATATCCAACTGCATCGAGGCCAGCGGCTCGACCGGCAGTTCGAACAGCTGGAGGTGTTCCTCGCGCACGCTACCTTCGCCGCCGAGATAGAACAGGCGGATGGGGTCGCGGTAGAGCATGTTGGTGATCCCCACCCGACCCTCGAGTCGCATCGGCCCCGCGGCGCGCAACAAGGTCAGATCGAGGTCGGCCCGCAGCCGCAGCTCCGGCTTCTGCGTCAGGAGCACGTTGCGCCCTTCGATCCGCAGGCGATAGCCCTCCTCGGAAGCCTCGCCCTCGATCGTCAGCGGCTCGCCGCCGAGCATGCCATCGAAACGCTCCAATCGGATCGCATCGCCATCGAAGGCCACCGTACCGGATCCCTCGGTGACCGGCGGTATCATCGTCCGCGAGCGCAGCGAGAGATCGCGGAGCATCAGCCGCGACTCGCCGAGGGTGAAGGCGGTTTCGAGGTACTCGATGCCGTTGCCCTCCCAGGCCCACTTGCGCGCATCGAGCCGCCCCTCCCACAGCCAGTCGCCGTGTCGCCGCTCACCGTCGAGTGTCACGCTCAGCTGCCCGCTCTCCGGCAGCACGTCATCGCTCACGCCGTAGACCCCGGCGACCTCGCGGACCGCCATGGCGTCGACGCCGCTCAGCCGGACGTGACCGCTGCGCGGTTCGATCTCGGCCGACAGGCGAGCATCGCCCACCTGCAGGTCGGCATCGAACATCCAGTAGCCCTGCCGGTCGCTGGTCAGCGTGACCCGATCGATGATCACGCCGGGAACGGTTCCGTTGAGTGAGATCAACGATTCGTCGCGCCGCAGGCGCAGATCGACCGGTCCATGTGACGTCTCGGCCTTGAGCTCGCCACCATGGTTGTCGACCGCGAATGCGACGTGTCGCAGCGACAGGTCGCCGACGCGCAGACTGCCGTCGGCACGCATGCTCGGCACCTGTAGCGCGAACAGCCGCTCGGGCAGCGAGGCGAGCGAGAGATCCGAGCCTCCGTCCGACTCCTCGCCACGCGCCGGCACGACGTGGATCCGGGCTTCGCTGACATCGATGTCCACGAGCGCGTCGAGCCCGTCGCCGCTGATCAGCCCGGGCAACGAGAAATCGACCGCGATCGACTCGGCCGCGAGCTGCGTCAGCGGCCCGTCGCCGGCTTCGATGGTCTGCAGCCCCTCGATGCGGATGCGCGAAAACAGGTCGCCGCGCACCGCCTCGACCCGATACCGACCGCCGAGCTGCACATGCAGCTGCCATTCGACCAGCCGGGCCAGCGGCCGGGCCAGGACCTGATCGCGCAACAGATAGGCCAGCAGCACCAGGGACACCAGCACGAGCACCGACCACCGCGCCCAACGCAGTAGCCGACGCCACCACGAACGCCGCGAATCGCGTCGCCGGATCGGGCCCGACGCGACCGCACGACGATCCCGGGCGCGCGAGCGCCTGAACAGCGGAAAACGGCCCAACGAGAACACGGTGCCATTGTTGGCCAACTGCGGGAGCTGTCAGCCCAATTCCGTGGAAGACCGGGCAATCACTGCTGTTGAGCGAAATCCGGCGGCAGGGTCAGATTGCGCGCTTCGGCGTCGGTTCCGGCGAAAACATGGGCTTTCGCCGTGTCCATCAAGACCTCGATCTCCTCGCCTGGTCGGGCGGTATGATGGGCCGGGTTCTTCATGATCACCACCTGCTCCTCGTTCCCGCCCGTGAATACCAGATAGACGTACTGGTGATCGCCGAGCACCTCGACCACGCGCACGGTGCAACGCAGCGGAATCTGGTCGCTGGCGGGGGTGACATAGCGGGCGTCGGACAGATGCTCCGGACGCACACCGAGCTGGATCGCGGCGCCTTCGCCCAGATCGCTCAGCCGCTGCGCGTGCTCCATCAACAGCGGCAGGTCCGGTCCGAAGGCGTGGGTGAAGGTGTAGCCGTTGGCGCAGGACAACTTCCCGGTGAAGAAGTTCATCTGCGGCTGGCCGATGAAGCCCGCAACGAAGCGGTTCCAGGGCCAGTCATAGAGCGCAGTCGGTCTGGCCACCTGCTGGATCACGCCCTCGTTCATCACCGTGATCCGGTCGCCGAGAGTCATCGCCTCGACCTGGTCGTGGGTGACATACAGTGCGGTGGTGGAGAGATCCTGCTGCAGGGTCTTGAGCTCGAAGCGCATGTCGCCGCGCAGCTTGGCGTCGAGGTTGGACAACGGCTCGTCGAACAGGAAGGCCTTGGGCTGGCGCACGATCGCCCGCCCGAGGGCCACGCGCTGACGCTGACCGCCAGAGAGCTGCTTGGGCCGTTTGTGCAACTGGGTCTCGAGCCCGAGCATTGCCGCCGCCTGACGCACCTTCTGGTCGATCTCGGCCTTGGGCATTTTGCGCAGCTTGAGCCCATAGGCCATGTTCTCGAACACGGTCATGTGCGGATAGAGTGCGTAGTTCTGGAACACCATCGCGATGTCCCGGTCCTTGGGTTCAACATCGTTGATCTCGCGCTCGCCGATGTACATGAACCCGCCGGTGATGTCTTCGAGCCCGGCGACCATCCGCAAGGTGGTGGTCTTGCCGCAACCCGAGGGGCCGACGAGGACCATGAACTCCTTGTCGTGGATCCGCAGGTCCATCGCCTTGACCGCGTGGAAGCCGTTGTCGTAGATCTTGTCGACCGATTCGATGTTGATGTCGGGCACGTAGCGCCTCCTGGTTCAGCCCTTGACGCCGCCGAGCTGGATGCCACGGACGAAGTACTTCTGGCCGAAGATGAACAGCAGCAGCATGGGGATCATCATGATCAGCGATGCAGCCATCAGCAGATTGTAGACCGTCTTTTGATTGTCAGAGAAGTTCTTCAGGGCGACCGGCAGCACCCGCACATCCTCGGAAGTGGTGACGATCAAGGGCCAGGTGAAGCTCTGCCAGGTCGCGGCAAAGGTGAAGATGGCCAGGGTGATCAAGGCCGGCTTGCACAGCGGGACCACGATGTCCCACCACACCCGCAACAGGCTCGCGCCGTCGATCAACGCGGCCTCCTCGAGCCCGCGCGGCAGGGTCAGCATGTACTGACGCAGCATGAAGGTACCGTAGGCGGTGGCCGCGGTGGGCACGATCAACGCAGCGAAGGTGTCGAGCCAGCCGATCTTCTGCAGGATGAGGAAGTTGGGGATGCTGACCACGATGCCGGGGATCATCAGCGTGGCCAGATAGGCGAAGAACACCTTGTCGCGGCCGGGCCATTCCAGGCGCGCGAAGGCGAAAGCGGCGAGGCTCGAGGTGGCCAGCTGCAGCAGGACCACACACACGGAGATGAACAGGCTGTTCCAGGCGTAGAGCGACATCTTGATGTCCGGATCCATCAACACGCTGCGGTAGTTCGACCACATCAGGCGGAAGTGCTGATCGACCTCGACCTCGCGCCCCAGGACCCGACGCGCCCCCTCCTCGGCCTCGTCGCCGACAAAGGCCATCAGTTCGTTCTTGGCATCGACCATCAGCGGATCGTCGGCGCTCTTGTAGACCGGGAACGGCGCCTCGAAGGGGATCGGCAGGCCGGCGTCGGTGACCACCTTGGCCGGCATGCGCGCGTTGCGCACCGGCGAGGGGTGCTCGAGATCGGTGTCCCAGGTCAGGTCTTTATATTGGTAGTAGCCGACAGTGCCCGTGCCCAGGTTCGGGTTCTGCACCGGAGTCCCCCCGACCACCAGGGGTTCGGCCTTGCCGGCCTTGTCGTCCCAGGCGTCGCGCATCTGCGCGCTGAGCATCAGCGGCACCAGGCCGTTCCAGCGCTGTTCGACCATCGCCTCCCAGTTGTCGGCGTACTGCTTGAAATACTCCAGTGCGGCCTCGCGGTTGGCGGCATCGCGCTCGTCGCCGAAGAAATCCGGCGGCACCAGCACCGGCTCCTTCCACTTGTCGAATTTGCGCGGATCGCGGAAACGGGTGTGCGGACCACCCCAGCCGATATCGCGGATATAGACCGGCAATCCCTCGTCGTCGCTGAGCGAGGCCCCCTCCTTGGTCTCGGCCACATCGCCTTTGCCGCCCTGGAGCTTGGGGTTGCCAACCCGTACCTGCACCGGCTCGCCACGCTGGTAGACGAACTCCTCGAGGATGTCGCCTTCCTGGTCACGCAGCGGTTCGCCATCCTTGTCGACAACCGGCCGGGTCATGTTCTGGCCGTATTCGTTCTGTTTGATGTGGGCGTGATACAGGGTCTGACCCTCGCGGGTCTTGAGCACGGTGCCATCTTCGCCGAGGGTGGTCGCGCGGGGGATCACATGCCGCTGGAAGACCTCGTTCTCGCTCTTGAGCGAGGTGGTGACCATCCACAGGAAGGGCAACACCATGGTCACGCCCAGGGCGATGAGGAAGACATGGGTGACCAGCGCCCGCTGGCGGGACATCTCTCTGCGCGCCATCTCAGTACCCCTTGGCCTTGCTGCCGAAACGCCAGTTGAGCAAGGTGACGCCCATCACCAGCAGGAACAGAATCAGCGAGATCGCCGCGGCGTAGCCGAAACGGTAGTCGAAGAAGGCCGAGGTGAAGATGTGATAGCCGACGGTGGTGGTCGATTCCTCCGGACCGCCCTCGGTCATCATGTAGGCCATCTCGAAGCCGCCCTGGAGCCCCCGGATCACCCCCATCACGAAGACGAAGAAGGTGGTCGGGGCGATCATCGGCCAGGTGATGTCCTTGAATTGCTGCCAGCGGTTGGCGCCGTCGATCTCCGCCGCCTCGTAGAGCTCGGTCGGCACCCCGGCCAGCGCCGCGAGGTAGAGGATCATGTTGGCCCCGCCCATGAAGGTCCAGACGTTCATGAACACCAGTGCCGGCTTGGCGGTGTAGAATTCGCGATCACCCGCGGCCGCCTCGTAGCTGGCCCCGGGCGCGCCGAACCACACCGCCACCAGCGCGATCATCGCGAGGAAACCGAGACCGGAGAGCAGCCAGGCCCGCTGCGACAGCTGTTCGCGCAGCCACCACCACAGACCCGCGAGCACCACCCCCGCCGCGGCCATCACCAGCCCCAGCCACCAGGCGTGGAACCACGCCGCCATCCACAACAGCAGCGCCAGAGCCCCGATGCCGATCCCGACGCGCCGATCGACCTTCTTCATCAGCGAACGCCAGAGGGCGAACAGGACGAGCAGCACGGCCACCATCACCGGCCCGCTGGGGTAGATCCAGGAATCCTGGAGCCAATCGGGCATGTCGCCCATGGTGATCGACTCGGACCCTGATAGCAGGCGGAAGAAGTTGACCACCGGCAGCAACAGGGAGTTGACCAGTCCGAACTCGCGGTTGTACATCACCTTCCACAGCAGGAACAGGGCCACGCCGTTGGTGATCGAGGGCAGATAGTAGACGGTGCGGTAACCGATGACCCCGCGCAGCCGCTGGGAGAGCATCACCGCGAGAAACAACGATCCGGCCATCGACAGCGGCAGACCGATCATGAACACGCTGGTATTGAGAAGATAATACCAGAACCCAGGATCGGTGAGGATCTGGTTGAAATTGGCCAGGCCGACGAATTCGGACTTGGTGAACGGGTCCCATTTGAAGAAGGCCAGGCAGAAGGTGAACAGCACCGGGCCGAGGGTGAACACCGTGAAGATGGCCACGTTGGGCGCGAAGAAGGCGCTCGCCTTGAGCACCTGCGGCCACTTGCGCTTGCGGTTGAACTCGATGTCAGCCACCAGCCGCCTCCTTCATCCGCGTCCGTTTCGCGGAGTAGCCCATGATCACGAAGAACACGGCGAAGAACCCGAAGAACAGCAGCATCCCGAGATTGGGCAGGTAATCGACCTCCACGCTCTGGGCGTCCTCCCCCGCCTCGTAGGCGCTGCGCAGGTCGGCCAGGTGTTTCTCGGCCAGCGCCGCTCCGACCGCGGTGGTCGAGTGCTCGACCGCGTTCGCGCCATCGAACCAGCGCTCGAAGCCCTCGTAGGCGATCGGCTGCCCGGTCGTGAGCTCACCGTACTCCGCCTTGTTGAGATAGGTGAACAGGTTCTTGTCCGCGCTCTGCTTGTCGGTGCGGTGGTTGTTGAACGGCCAGCGCTCCTTGGGATACAGTGCCTCGAGCGCACCGAGCTCCTGGTTCGGCGGTCGGTTGCGGATCTCTTCGGGGAAGTTGGGGTCCGGCTTGCTCAGATAGTCGCGCGCGACCTGCACGTCGGCCCCGAGGCCGTCCTCGACCATCAGGATCTTGTTGTAGTCCTGGTTGGTGAGCAGGAACTCCAGGAATTTGAAGACCTTGGGGCGCAGTTCCTCGGGCGTCGAAGAGGACATGAAGCTGATCCGGCCACTGAGGTGGGCGCCATAGCCACGCAGGGGCTCGATCATCAGCTCACGGACCTCCTCTGGGCTGCGGCCGGCGGCCTGAGCCGCCTCGATCCGGGCGCGATAGGCGGCCTCGCCCCACGGGCCATCGCGCTCGGCCGGGCTCAGCTCCCGGTCCTGCCAATCCTTCCACACCGCGTAAGGCACCCACCGTGGGATGCGCAACAGGCGCCACTCGAAGCCGCACTCGCTGCGGACCTGTCCGACAAACCAGCGCCCGGTGATGAACATGCCCTGGTTGCCGGCCTTGAAGGCGTTGCCCCAGCCACCGGAGAAACCACCACCGGCGTTGGCCATCTGTTCGGAATCGCTCTTCGAAGGCACCGCCTCGATCGCATGGGGTAGGTCGTAGCTGAACTGCAGGGCCTGCTCGAGGGCGTGGCGGTTGGGGTAGAGGACGCGGCCACCGGCGCCGTCGTTCTGCCACATGGTGATCGCTTCCTCCCACCCGAGCTCGCCGAGGCCCAGGGCCTGTCGTTGGGCGGGCGTCAGTTCGGCGAAAGCCGCCTTGGAGCGCCCGCGCATGGACAGGCCGATCTGGAGATAGAGCAGGTCCAGCGCCGGGGTGTCGCCGCCGAAGCTCAGGAAGCGCCGCCCGTCGGCCGACCGCCGTTGCATCGCCTTGGCCAGCGCGGCGTAGTCCCACCAGGTCCAGTTGAGCCAGGGTCCGGGCGGCGTATCCGCTTCACCGCGCTCGCGCAGCACCTGCTGGAACAGGGTGGCGTTGAACCAGACCATGGGGATGTTCATGTTGTTGGGCACGCCGTACCAGGTCCACCGATCGAGCGGATCGTCCCCCTCCTCCCAATCGGGATTGGGCAGGCGCAGATTCTCGAGCCGGGCCTGCCAGGTGCCCGTCTGGGGGTCGGAGATGTCGTAGCCCTTCTCGTCACGCAACTGCTTGAGGAACGCGTTGAGCGGCAGCGCGATGCCCTTCTGCGCGTAGTTGCGCAGGTCCTCCTCGCGGAAGGCGTCGAGGATGTACGGCGCCGCGCCAGCGGCGGCCTTGGTCGGAACGTGGCGGGGGTTGGAACCGTCGGGAATCAGATCGATCTTCAGCCGCTGCTTCTGGTAATAACGGTTGAAGATGTTCATCTGCTCGCGGCGGGCAGGGTTGGCGTCGCTGCCGTAACTGATCAGGGTGTATTCGCCGCCCTCGCTCTTATCCTCGCCGTAGAAGCCCTGGTGGCGGTTCCACACATACCACACGACCAACAGAATCGCCAGCGGCCCCAGCAGCCAGGGCAGTTCCGATCGGGTCTTGACACTATCCTTCGCCATGAGCCGTTCCCTGGATTCAGCGCGCGATCGCCGCGGGCACCACGCAGGCGCGGGACAATAAGCCCACGGCCCCTGCGGGCAATGCGTTTCGAGCAGGCCCGAGGTGAGGGTCTGAGAGGGTCGGGCTCAACCGGGAATTGCTCCGGGCTCATCGCGCATCATGGTGCAGGGCATGTCCGGCAATCATTTCATCGCGGTCGAGATCGACGAGGCCGCGCGCGAGCGCCTCGCGACGAGCGCCGCCCGATTGCGCGACTGGCAGCTGAACGCACGCTGGGTGCACCCGCTCGACTACCATATCACGACCTGCTTCCTCGGTCGCCTCGAGGCGGACGAGGCCCGTGTCATCCCTCATGCGATCGACGACATCGCCGCCGGTTTCCATCCCGGGCCCATGCGGCTGCCTGGACTCGGCGCCTTCGGCGGCCGGCACGTGCCGCGGGTGATCTACGCCGCGGTGGCCGATCCGCAGGAGGCCTGCGCCCATCTCGCCCATGACCTGCATGCTGCGCTCGACGTGCCGTCCACCCGCCCCTACCTGCCACACATCACCCTGTGCCGGCCGCAACGCGGCCGGCCACCGGCGGGGCGCGACTGGCCCGATCTGCTCGCGGCCTACGGCCAGGCCCTGTGGGGCGCGGTGCATGGGGTCGCGGTGGTCTACTGTGAAAGCGCCGATGCCGGCCCGGACCAGCCGCGCCACATGGTACTCGAACGCTGGAGCGCGCGCCAGGCCCCACCACGAGCTGGCAACGCCGGCGCCTGATCGACGACACGACGCGGCCCCGGGCGGTTGCACCCGGGGCCGCGCTCGCTGAACGCGTTCTGCGACCGGTCAGTCGACCAGGTTGCGCAGCACCACCAGGCCGCTGAAGACCACGCTGACCATCACCATCAGCTTGATGAGGATGTTCAGCGCCGGACCGGAGGTGTCCTTGAACGGGTCGCCGACGGTATCGCCGATGACCGTCGCCCCGTGGATCGGGTTCTTGGCCTCCTCGCGCGACGCGACCACATTGCCCTCGACGTCGACGTATTCACCAGCCTCGTTCTTGAGGTACTTGCCGCCGTGGGCACCGGCCTCGATCGACTTCTTGGCGTTGTCCCAGGCGCCACCGGAGTTGTTGAGGAAGGTGGCGAGCGAGAAACCGCCGACCAGCGCGCCGGAGAGCAGGCCGATGACCCCGGCGATACCCATGCACAGGCCGACCACGATCGGCACCGCCACACCGAGCAGCGCCGGCAGTACCATCTCGCGCTGGGCCCCGCCAGTGGCGATGCTCACGCAGCTGGCATAGTCGGGCTTGCGCTTCTGGTTCTCCTCTGACATGTCGCCCGGCGTATAGTCCATGATCCCGGTGAGGCTGCGGAACTGCCGCCGGACCTCCTCGACCATCTGCCCGGCCGCACGGCCGACGGCCTTCATGGTCATCGCGGCGAAGACGAACGCCGCCATCACGCCGAGGAACAGGCCGCAAAGCAGCATGGGGTTGAACAGGGTGATGTCATACGCGGAGACGAAATCGCCGATGCTCGCCTTGGCCAGCTGGGTCATGCGCAACTTGGGCTTCTCTTCGAGCCCGCGAGCCTCCATGACGCCGTCGTAGACCTCTGGCGGGATGGCCACCTCCTCGAGCGGCAGCGCGGTATCGACGAACACGATCGGGCCCTTGACGGTGACCGGCACCTCGAGCTTGTAGCTCTTCGAACCGTCGGGCGCGACCACCTCCTCCAGGCCCTCCGGGCGCCTGGCCAGCTCATCGACGTACTGTTGCGTCAGGGTGATCTTCGCCGCACTGTCCGGTTCCTTGCCGATCCAGATCCGCACCTCTTCGAGATAGGAGGCCAACAGCGCCAGCGCGGTGAGCGCGGCCGAACCGATGGCGAAGCCCTTGCCGGTGGCGGCGGTGGTGTTGCCCAACGAGTCGAGCGCATCGGTGCGGGTACGCACCTGCGGGTCGAGACCCGCCATTTCGGCGTTGCCGCCAGCGTTGTCCGCGATCGGGCCGTAGGCGTCGGTGGCCATGGTGATGCCGAGGGTGGAGAGCATGCCGACCGCGGCGAAGCTCACGCCGTAGAGTCCTGCGCTCATCTCCACGAAGCCGCCGGCAAACCAGTAGGCCGCGAGGATGCCGAGCACGATGGTGATCACCGTGACGCCGGTGGAGGTCATGCCGACGCAGATGCCCTCGATGATCGTGGTCGCCGGTCCCATCTTGGCCTGATCGGCGATACCCCGGGTCGGCTTGTAGGAATCGGAGGTATAGTACTCGGTCGCCTGGCCGATGATCACGCCGGCGACGAGTCCGGCGCAGACCGAACCGAACAGACCCCAGGCGATGTACCCGGCCCAGGCCATACCCAGGACCACCGCCAAAACCAGGACCGAGGCGCCGCCGGTGCCGATGAGCAGGGAGCGCAGCAGGGTCTTCTGCGTCGCGTCCTCCTTGGTGCGCACCATGAAGATGCCCGCGATCGAGAGCAGGATGCCGATGCCGGCGATGATCAGCGGAGCGACCACCGCGTCGACACGGGTCATGCCCATCTGGGCCAGATGCGCCACCGGCAGGGCCGAACCCAAGGCGGCGGTGGCGATGATCGAACCACAGTAGCTCTCGTAGAGGTCGGCGCCCATGCCGGCGACGTCGCCGACGTTGTCACCCACGTTGTCGGCGATGGTCGCAGGGTTGCGCGGGTCGTCCTCGGGGATGCCCGCCTCGACCTTGCCGACGAGGTCGGCGCCGACGTCGGCGGCCTTGGTGAAGATGCCGCCACCCAGACGTGCGAACAGTGCCTGCAACGAGGCGCCCATGCCGAAGGTCAGCATGGTGGTGGTGATGTTGAGGTACTTGTACTGCATGCCGTCGTCGGTCAGTTGCCCGTCGACGACGTAGGCCGCATGCTGCTTGACGAAATCGAGGCCCATCATCGACCAGCCGTTCTCGATGTGCTCGACGGTGAACACGAAGTTGTCGAGCAGGAGATACCAGACGGCGATGTCGAGCAGGCCGAAGCCGACGATGACCAGCCCCATGACCGAACCGGCCTTGAAACTGACCTGCAAGCCACGGTTGAGGCTCTGCTTGCAGCCTTCGGCGGTCCGGGCGCTGGCCTGGGTCGCGGTCTTCATCCCGATGAAACCGCACAGACCGGAGAACAGACCACCCGTGAGGAAGGCGACCGGCACAAAGGGGTTCTGGATCTTCATGAAGGCCAGAACCGAGAGGATGATGAACAGCACCAGGAAGGCCAACGAGACCACCTTGTACTGACGGAAGAGGTAGGCGCCGGCACCTTCACGTACGTCGCGGGCGATGCCGCGCATGGTCTCGTCGCCTTCCGACGAGCGCATCATGGCGCGGTACAGGACCACCGCGAGGACGAGGGCGATCACTGCGCTGATGGGGGCGATCATAAACATCCGCTCTGGCTCCTTGATTGCTGGGCCTTGGCGGCAAAACCGATGTACGCGATCGGACCATGCCACACGGCCAGATTTCCCGCACGCTTTGTACAAGAACACCGCCTCGCGCAACGAGAAATCCGGACGCATCCATCACATCAGGCGCTCACGCGCCCCTGCCCGCCGGCCCGCGAGTCGCAGGTCGCCGGACCGGCCATTGCGCCGCGCAGGGCCGGGTCCAGTCTGCGCAGCATGCGCTTGCTCCACCGGTGGCCGCACGAGGCGGTCTGTCGTCGCTGCGGTGCCCACATGCAGAACGTGGGCATCGACTGCTGCGTCGAACAGGCCGACGACGGCGCCTGGGAGCTATGGATCATCCCCGAAGATCAGCGCAAACGCGCAGAACGTGAACTCGCGGCCTTCCTCGCCGCGCCGGACGACCCGCGCTTCGACGCACCCGGCCGACTCGCACGCCACCTCGACCGCGAAGAGAAGATCCGCCCCGAGGAGCCACTCCAGCGCTCGATCGTCAGGCCGGTACAGTACGCCCCCGGCCCGGTCACCCTCGGCCTGATCGGCATCGCGATCGCGGTGACCGCCTTCTGCAGCATCGGTGGCGATCAGCTCGGTGTCCAGCTCTGCGACAACGCCCGCCGTACCGGCATGCTGACCTTCACCCAACTGATCCCCCACGCGAACTGGCAGGCGGCCACAGGCCTCGAGGCGATCCTTCACGGGCAGGTCTGGCGCCTGCTCACACCGATCTTCCTCCACTTCAGCATCCTCCACATCCTGTTCAACCTGTGGTGGCTGCACACGCTCGGCGCCTCGGTCGAAGCCCGGGGCGGCCGGGCCCGCCTCATCGCGATGGTCGTGATCCTCGGCGTGGCCAGCAACACCGGGCAGTACCTGTGGATGCGCTATGTGGAACACCAGGTCGGTTTGTTCGGCGGCTTCTCCGGCGTGGTCTACGGCCTGCTCGCCTACGTCTGGCTGCGCGGTCGCCGCGAGCCGCACTGCGGCATCGCCGTGCCCCCGGGCACCATGGCCTTCATGATGGTCTGGTTCGCCCTCGGCTGGTTCGGACTGATCGGCCCGATCGCCAACATGGCCCACACCGTCGGCCTGGTCGGCGGCTGCCTGTGGGGCCTGGCAGACGCCACGCTCGCGCTTCGGCGGCGTTCCTGATCAGTCGATCTCGGCCGTGCGGCGGTTGGTCTCCCACCAGTTCTTCCACGCCCGCTGCAGATCGGCGCCGTGCGATTCGTACCAGGCGCTCCAGATGCGCATGTCCGCTTCCGGATCCAGGTCGTCGACAGCACGCGCGGGGACCGGCTTCAGGCCGTCGGCGCTGCGGCCCGAGACCGGGATCTCCTGATGGTCGAGCATCCCGCGCAGCGAATGCACCGCCTTGAGCGCAACCTCGGGATGGGGGTCCTGCAGGCAATGGACCAGGGCGTCGACACAGTTGCGCGTGCCGACCGAGTCCAGGACCTCAATGCAGCCGTAGCGCACCGCCCAGTCGTCGGCCTCGTAGATCGCCTCGATCAGTTCGGGCTCGGCCGCTACCCCCTCCGCGGTCAGCTTGGACTTGGCCTCGTCGTAGGTGGCCGCAGCTTCGGGATCATCGATGTTGCTCCAGTGGTGCAGCTCGGCGATCGCCGCCTTGATCGCCTTGCGGTCGGCCTCGACGTGGGCATGGAATCCGCGGTCGAAGACCTTGGTCTCGGCCTGACGCGCCTTCTCACAGGATGCCGACAGCACGGCCAGGGCCACCACCGCCGCCGCGACCGGGATCCGCGCGTTGCCTTGCATGGGCCGATACCTCCCCTTCGTTGTGCTTATGACGACGACGCCGCTGCCGGGACCTGACAATCGGCTGCGATCGGCGCGGCGGCCAGTACCCGCACCCGGCCGGCCCGGCGCAACTGATAGCGGCCCGGCATCGCCAGGCAAGGCTCGCCATCGTACTGCAGGTGCATGCTCCGACGCAGCCGGATCACGCAGCGATCCATCGGCGCGAGCCGCAGCGGTCGGCGCAGACCGCTGATGCCCAGCCCCATCAACAGCCCGGCGCCGAGCAGGAACAGGTCGCAGCGGCCGTCGGCCTCGGCCACATTGCGCCCGAGGTTGCCGCCGCCCGCGTAGCTGGGGATGTTGAGCAGGACCAGTGTCCGTCCCCATTCGGGCAGCGCACCGTTGTGGCCGTCGATCTCGAGCGGCAGGGGCGCGCCCTGCTCGCCCAGGCCCATCAGCGTGTAGATGAACTTGTTGCTCAACCGATGCCGGAACAGCCAGGGATTCTGTTCGCGCAGTGCGTGGAACCGGCCGGCGATGCGGGCATCGAGACCGAAGCTGCAATAGTTGTACCAGGTCGCCGTGAAGCCCCGAGGGCCGGTCAGCTCCCAGCGATCGATCTCGCGCACCGCGGCGCTGGTGAATGCCAGCACCTCGTCCCGGCTGATCCCGCCATCGCAGGGATTCCAGCCGAGATGACAGGCCAGATCGTTGCCGGTTCCCAGCGGCACCACCCCGACCGGCGGCATCGCCTCGCCCTCGAACTGGTAGGCCAGATCGAGCACCGAGGCCACCGTGCCGTCACCGCCGCAGACCACCAGCCGTCCGCCGCTGTGGGCGGCGCGCTCGATGCACGTCTGCGGGTCCTCGGTGAGCAGGTCGCAGACCCGATCGGGCGCCAGCGCCTCCAGCTGTTTCATCAGGCAGTAGCCGCGCTGACCACCGCTGCTGGGGTTGACCACGAAATACAGGCCATCGATGGCATCGGCAGAGGCAGGCATGAGGCTCCAGCGGGGCGGCATGGCGGACGCGAACGCCGGGCACGCCCGTGTCGCGCCCTATGCATACACTGCGGGAGGAGGTCTATCCAGGCCCTGTTACTCGACTTGACTGCCTTCGGCGCTGGAGGTACAAGTGGAAGGACGAACGCGTTTCCGATCGCGGAACATCGAGGAACATGCCGAGCCCGGTGGCGTATGGCCCGGCGGCAACGCTCATCGAGGAGGATTCGCAGGTGGACCCAGAAATCGAACGCCTGCGGAAGAAGGCGGAGAACTACCCCTCTCCATCGGTCTACAGCCGCCTCGCGGACCTGCTGCATCGCAACGGCGCACTCGACGAAGCCGACCTCATCTGCCGTCGCTGCATCAAGGAGTTTCCCCGCAAGGGCGATGTCTACGTGGTCCGGGCGCGAATCCAGCTCGCCCGTCAGCAACGCGCGGATGCAGTGGCCACCCTCGAGGAGTGCGTCAAACGCGACACCCAGAATGCCACGGCCCTCGAACTGCTGGCAGACATCGCCCAGGAGGACGGCGATCTGCAGCAGGCGATCGCCCACCTCGAACGCCTCCGCGGCCTGCGTGGCGATGATCAGGCCCTGCTGGATCGGCTGCGCCAACTCCAGGAGCGTCGCGACACCCGCGCCGGGTCGGTCGTGCCCGCGCGACACGACACCGAGACCGTCGACCTGACCAACTTCAGCTCCGGGTTGACCTCCTTTCTCAGCACGATGGGCACCGATGCCGTCGCGCCGCCGGCGGGGCCGAAACCGGCAAGCGGGAACCTGCTCCAACCGCTGTGCCAGGAACCCGGGGTCACCGGCGCGGTGGTGTTCGACACCCGCGGCCATCCCCTGATCAGCAGCGGCCTGGACACCGAGCAGGAGACCCTGCTCGCCGCGATGGCCCAAGACGTCAGCAGCTCTGCCGACGCTGCGTTGAACGACGTCTCCGGTGGTCGCTTCGCCTCCTGGATCATCCAATCGCACAAGGGCCAGCTGATGGCCTTCCGCCGCAACGAGGGCAGCCTGTGCCTGGTCGCGCTGACCGAGCAGAACGTCAAGGCGGCGCTGATGGAACTCAAGGCCCGCCAGGCCCTGATCGACCTGGGAGAGGCGTGACATGCAACAGGTCCTGAGCCAGCTCAACCAGGTCCGGGGCGTGGGCGGCTGCCTCTTGTGCAGCCCCGATGGCCTGACCATGGCCAGCGCGCTGCGCGAGGATGTCGACGAGGATTCCCTCTCCGCCAACATCGCCAACCTGATCAGCCACGCAACGGGGCTGGTCGACCGCATGACACAGGGCAAGCCCACCGCCTGCCACATCGCCGGACGCGACGGCGGATTGTTGCTCCTCGCGGCCGGCCCCGGATACTTGGTGGTGATCACCAATCCCAACGCCAATCTCGCCCTGCTGCAGCTCGAGGCGCGACCATTCGTTGATGCCATCGCCCAGCGGCTTAACCTCTGAGCCAGGGCCCTGCGAGCGCCGCCACAACCAAGGGAAGATCGAAGCACATGGTACAGATCAATTTCGGCCAACGGGAAGTCAGCTGCAAGCTGGTGTACTATGGGCCGGGCATGTCCGGCAAGACGACCAATCTGGAGATCATCCACCAGAAGGCGCCGGATACAGCCAAGGGCGAAATGGTCTCCATCGCCACCGAAACCGATCGCACGCTCTACTTCGACTTCCTCCCCCTCGACCTCGGTCAGGTCGCGGGCATGCACACCAAGTTCCAGCTCTACACCGTCCCCGGCCAGATCTACTACAACGCCACCCGCAAGCTGGTGCTCCAGGGCGTCGACGGAGTGATCTTCGTCGCCGACTCCCAGGCCGAGAAGATGGACGAGAACCACGAGTCGCTGCAGAACCTGCGCGACAACCTCGCCGAGATGGGGCTGGTGCTCGAGGACCTGCCCTTCGTGCTTCAATGGAACAAGCGCGACCTGCCCACGGCCCTGCCCGTCGCCGACCTCAATGCCCAGATCAACACCATGGGTGTACCGTCCTTCGAGGCGGTGGCCAAGGACGGCAAGGGCGTGTTCCCCACGCTCAAGGAACTGAGCAAGATCGTCATCGACAAGCTCAACCGCGAGCACGCCCCCGCTCGCCGCCGCACCGCCACCGGCCACACCCCGGTAGCCGGCCATCCCGCCACGCCCCAGGCCAGCGCGCCTCCGGCACCGGCGCCACAGCCGCCGCCGCGGCCGGCACCGGCCCCGACTTCCGGCGCCGCGGTCCCCCCGGCGACCCACCCCGGCTTCGCGCCGACCCCCCGCGCCGGCACGCCGGCCCCGCCACAGCCACAGCCACAGCCACAGCCACAGCAGCCGCAGCCGCAGCCGCAGCCGCAGCCGCAGGCCGCGGCCCCGCAGCAGCAGTACCAGCCGCAGCAGCAGCAGCAGCAAGCGCCGCCACGACCGGCCATGCCCAACCCGCCGCAGCCGCCACCCACGCCGCCGCCGCAACCGGCGCCCCAGGCGCAGGACCCACAGCAGGCCAAGGCCCGCCATCTGGCCAAGGCCCGTCCGCCCTCGCTCGATCAGCGCCGCGGCGCTCCGAACCAGGTCGACCTCGGTCCGACCGACCCCCACCTCCGCCGCTATCGCGATGCGCAGAACGGCGGCGACAAGAAGGGCGGCATGCTCAAGTTCGTCATGCTCGTCCTGCTGACGCTGGTGATCATCCTGGTCCTGTTGATCCTGTTGATGGTCTTCGTGCCGGCGGTCGACCGCGCCATCCGCCGGGTCGATCCCACCGGCCTCTCGGACATGGTCCCGACCCAACACGCCATACCGGCCCCGACCAGCGAAGGCGATACCGACCCCGAGTCTCCCCCTCCTGCGCACACCGGTGAAGGCGGCGAGTGATGGGACACTTCTCCGAGAATCAGGCCCTGCGCTACCGTCGACTCGCCTTCTACAGCGAGGACGTCGACCGCTTCAACGAGCTGCTGCTCAACTTCATCAAGAAAACGGACGCCCATTGCGCGCTGCTGATCGACAAGGACGGCCATCTGGTCGCCCGCCAGGGCATCTTCGCCGACATCGACAGCGCCAGCCTCTCAGCGCTGGTCGCCGGCTCTTTCGCCAGCACCCGCGAGGTCGCCAAACAGCTGGGCGAGCCGGAGTTCCAGGTCCTGTTCCACCAGGGCGCCCAGCACAGCATCCACATCACCCTGGTCGGCGATCGTACCCTCCAGGTGGCGGTGTTCTCACTCCAGACCAAGCCGGGCATCATCCAGGTGATGGCGCGTGAACTCGCAACCAAGGTCCTGGTGATCCTCGAGGAGATCGCCGGGCGGCCCCAGGAGCAGGCCGAGGCCCCCAAGCTCGACAGTGAGTTCTCCGACGAGATGAAAAACCAGATCGACGACCTGTTCGGCGGGCTCTGAGCGTAGGCGGCAGCATGGCATTCCAGGGTTCCCTCGATTCGGTCAACCTCGGCGACATCTTCCAGACCCTGGCGATGAATCGTCAGACCGGCACCCTGTCGGTCCAGGGACCCGGTCATGCCGAACGCCACATCTGGTTCGATCAGGGCGAGATCGCGATCGTCGACGGCCGCGCCGAGGATGGCGGCCCGCTGCTACTCCAGGTGCTCACCCAGAAGGGCGCGATCCCGCCCGCGCAGGCGGAGGACATCCGCCGGCGGCTGTACCAGACCCGGCAGAATCTGCGCCAGCTGATCCTCGCCAGCAAGGTCGTGCCGGCGCACGATCTCGACGACATCGCCGCCTGGTGCATCGAGGAGGCCGTCTGCGAGCTGTTCGAGTGGACCACCGGCGACTTCACCTTCTACGACGGCCCACCCACCCCCGTGCTCCAGGAACTCGAGGTCATCGAAAGCGGCGATATCCGCCTGCAGACCACCTCGATGATGATGGAAGCCACCCGCCGCAAGGACGAGTGGCAGTGCATCTGGCAGATCATCCCCTCCGAAGACGAACTCTACATCGTCGACAATGAGGGCAGGGCCAATCTGCGCGATCTCGATCCCGATCCCGAAGAACTCAAGGTCCTGCGCTATCTCGACGGCAAGCATACCGTCAACGCCATCGCCAAGGCGGTGGGCGTGTCGCGTTTCGATGCCTACGCCATCGTCGCCCGGCTGGTGCAGAACGGCGTCGCCCGCGCGCGCTCGCCCCAGGACATCGTCGCCGACGCCCTCGCCCTGCGCGACGACGGCAAGCTGGAGAAGGCCCGCGACCTGCTTGAGAACGCCGCCGGGCGGATGAAGGTCGCCGAGGTGCTGCGCCCGCTGGCCGAGATCTACAAGGAGCTCGGCGACACCCCCAGTGCGGTCGAACTCCACCTCGACCTGATCCAGCAGGCACAGGACGACGGCGATCTGGAACAGGCGCTCGCCGACCTCGACATCGTCACCTCGATCAACCCCGACGACCCCGACCTCCAGCTCGAGCGCGCCGATGCCCTGCTGGAGCTCCATCGCACCGACGAGGCCGCGGCCGGCTTCATCCGCGGCGCCGAGAACTACCTCGCCTCGCGCGAGACCAAGCTCGCCGTCGACGCCTGCCATCGCGCCAAGGACCTCCAGCCCGCCAACCCCGACCCCCACCGTCTGCTGGCCAAGGCCTACCTGTTCGACAACCAGATCGAGAACGCGGTGGTCGAATACAAGTCGCTCTGGCACACCCTGCTGTCGAACATGCGCCCGCGCAAGGCGCTCGAGGAGCTCGAGCGCCTCCTGCGCCAGGACTGCAAATTCCCCCGCGTCAGCGAGCAGGTCCTCAATCACGCCCGCGGCTCCGAGGCGGTCAAGACCGGCTCGGCCATCCGCCGCCTGATCTACGTCCTGATCCTGCTGATCCTCGGCGGCGCCGGGTACTACACCTATAAGCACATTATCATCCAGCAGGCACGCCAGAACGAACGCGACCGCCTGCGCGATCTGCGCGGCCGCTTCGGCGATGCGCATACCGACCCGCGTCGGCTGCTGAGCCTGCGCCGCGACATCATCGCCGCACACGAGGGCGCCAAGAGCAACCTCGGTACTGAATACGAGTCCCTGCTGGCCGACGTGCGCAAGGAGCTCAAGCAGGACATCGCCGAACGCCACAAGCAGGTGCTCGACAGCATCACCGTCGCCGAATCGCCCCAGGCGCTCGCGGAGGCGGATCAGGCGATCACCGTCTTCGCCAGGACCTTCGATCGGCCCGAGAGTGAGATCCGCCCCCTGCGCGAAGCGTTGGCCGAGCGCCGCGCAGTGGTCGAGACCGCCCCGGTGCTGGCACGGATCGAGGAGCGCTGGTCGAACCACGAATGGAATGCCGCGCTCGCCGACCTCGAGCAACTGGTCCAGGACGTACCGGCCGAAACCGAGGTCGCCGACCACCTGCGCCAGCAGCTGCGGGTGTGGCGCCAGAATCTGGCCAGCAGCGCCTGGCTGTACGAACGCGGCCGCGAACTCGAACGCGCCAGCAAGGTCGACCGCGCACTCGCGACCTACCGCCGGGCGATGGACACGGCCGACGGCGACGACACCAGCCAGGCCCGCGCCCGGGCGGCCCTGATCGAACTCGAACATCGCAAGGCCGAAGCCAAGCTCGCCGCGCTCCAGGCGGCGATCAAGGACCGCGACCGCGCGCGCATCTTCGAACTGCTCGGCGAGTTCGAGGTGCTGCTGCAGCGGTCCATCGCTCCGGACGTCAAAAAGATGCTCGACTCGGTCGAGCTGCCCTTCACCGTGGTCGTCGACGACAACGCCACCCGCGTCACCGCCGAACGCCCGGAGGCCGGGACCAAGGCCACCTACGAGGCCGAAGCGGACACCGACGGCTCGTGGAGCTTCACCCTGACCTACAAGCCGGGCGAGACCGTGGTGATCCGCGCCAGCCGCACCGGCTTCCGCGACGAGCGCCTGAGCGTCCGCGCCGAACGCAAGCAGATCGAAGGCAAGATCGAACTCACCCGCGCGCCCAAGTGGCAGCGTGACCTCGGCGCCCGCGCCGTGGTGCCGCCCGTAGCGGTCGGGAACAAAGTCGCGGTGCTGACCGAGAAGCCCGAACTCAAGCTGATCGACACCGACAAGGGCAACGTGACCACCGTCATGTTCCCCAACGTCATGCGCCGCTTCGAAGCCCCGATCTTCGTCCGCTCCGGGGTCGGCTACATGGCCATCGCCGGCCAGCTCTATGCCGTCGACCTGCGCACCGGCAAGCGCAAGTGGCACTACCCCGAGAAGACCGATTTCGACAGCGACGATCTCGGCAACTCCGGGATCTGGGTCCAGCAGCATCCGCAGAAGCTCGACGAGCTGCTGGTCTATACCGGCACCCAGAAGCAGGTCGGCCTCGGCGGCGGCGCGGTTGTCGCCCTCGGTGTGCGCGACAACCAGCCCACCCCCTACGAGCCCACCTCGGTCCGCTGGAACATCACCGGGGCACCGATCGCCCATCGCAACGTGCTCTACGTTCCGGCAGGCACCCACGTCATGACCTTCGTCGCCGATTCGGTCGGCCTGCGCTCACCGCTCGAGGAACGCTACACGCATCAGGTCGCCGGCGAGATCCTCTGCGCCCCGCTCCCCGCCCGGGTCGGCGACCGTGACGCGGTGCTGATCACCGACAGCACCGGGTGGGTCGTCGCCCTCGACGCCGATCCCGGCGTCACCGCGCGTGATCGGGTGATCGCCACCTGGGTGCTCGGCGAGAGCTCCGGCGCCCGCTTCACCCCGACCTACGATCCCGACGCCCGCCTGGCCTACGTCGCCCTCGCCGACAAGGGCCGGATCATGGCCCTGGACCTCTCCAGCACCGAGGGCCACATCGCCTGGACCTTCCCCGCCGACGCCGGCAGCCTCGGCGCCCTGCCCGGGCCGCCAGCCATCGGCCGCCTGGGCATCTACAGTGTCAACGAGAAGGGCGACCTGTACTGCATCGAGGCCGCGACCGGCGAGAAGCGCTGGTCGTTGCCGCTGGACATCACCACCACCGCCGGCCTGATCGCCCATGACGGCAGCATCTTCGTACCGGCCAAGGCCTCGTTGCTCTGTTTCGAGGAAGGCGAGCCCTGAAGGCTTTTTGCAGAGGGGGCGCTGCCCCCTCGCGGCTGCGCCGCACCCCGGCTTCCTCGCTGTCGCTCGTCGCGCTCCACCGGCCGCAGGCCCCACCGGGGCCTGCTATCGCTGCGCGATGCCGGCTCCGCCCCCCCACGCGCCTCTGTCGGGGGGGGCTCGCGTTCGTGCGAGCGCCCACGCCGCTGTGGCACAACACCACACCGCGGAGCCGTCAGTCTGATCTAGAATCGACGTCGCCTTGTATGCGAGCACGGTCGTCCACAATCCGTGCCCAGCAACAGGGAGGCATTCCATGGGCCAGCGCCGCGGCTTCACCCTCATCGAACTCATGGTGGTCATGGCGGTCATCGCCGTGCTCATGGGGCTGCTGATCCCGGTGATCTCGACCGCGATGTCGGGCAGCAAGAAGGCCGAGACGACGGCCACGCTGCAGAACATCGAGCAGGCGATCGCCAACTACCATTCGCGCAACGGCGTCCTGCCTCTGTTCGACGAAGATCTCGCCGCTCATGACTGCATGGGCGGCGGCGACGTGGTCGATGAACATGAAGTCGAGGCCAACAACGTGCTGTTGCTCGCGTGTCTGCGCACGGTCGACCGCGACACCTTCGGCCCCGGCGCCGATTGCGTCAACCAGGGGGTGATCGTAGACGCCTGGCATCGCCCCTTCCTCTATCGCCCCTTCACCTGTTATCCCTTGATCGCAGGCTCGGCCCTGCCCCACAGCGATGACCCGCCCCGGCCCGATTCCTACCAGCTGTGGAGCTTCGGCCCCGACCGCACCAACGACAACGGCGAGGACGACGACCTCGTCAACTGGAAGGCGCCCTGAGCCGATGCCTCCGCGCTCGCACAGCTCATGCCGTACTCCAGCCCCGGCTCCGCTACGGAGCGTAGCGACCCCGCGACCGCCCCCGCACGCCGGATTCAGCCTGCTCGAGATGATCATCGTCGTCGGGATCCTGATGGCCCTGATGGCGATCGGCTTCGGCGCGGTGTTCACCCTCACCCGTGACAAACCGACCGTCGCAGCCGCGGTGCTGGTCGCCGACTTCATGCGCCAGGCCCGCGCAACCAGCCTCGCCAACGCGGCACCGGTCCAGGTGGTGCTCGAACCCGACGCAAACGACCGCTACACGCTCACCGGCGTGACCAATCGCCCTCTGGCCGCGATCAGTTTCGAACACGACCCGGCAACCGGCGACCCCCGCTCGGCTATTCCCAGCGGGGCTTCAGCGCTGCCGCCCCTGGCCGGCATCGCCGGTTACTGCTGGAAGATGGGCGACGGCACCGACGATGACGACGGCCCCCTGCTCGGTCCCGACGACGACGGCTGGGAACTCGAGCGCGGTCGGGTGCTGATGCGCGACACCGGCGACGGCTTCATCGTCTCCTGCTGGGTCAAGCCGCCGCTCGTGCGCTACGACAGCGAACCGGTCCCGCTGGTCAGCATCGGCACCTCGAGCGATCCGGGCGATGCCTGGTTCGACCTGTTCCTGTCCGCCCGCACGCTGATGATCCAGGAACTGCCGGAGCTGCCGGACGACGCGCCATCGGGCTTGAGCATCGACAACAAGGCGTCGGTCGCCTTCTGGGAGCCGAACGTCCACCTCGCGTCGCGTGACTACTACGGCCGAGCCTGGGCCGACGGCAGCTCCCGTACGTTGCACCGGAGCATCGACGAGTTGGACAACGCCACCTTCGAGCTGGCCAGCGACGGCGACGGCTGGGCCGATCCCGACCTCAGCCTGCCCATTGTCGCAGAGCGCTGGGTCCGGCTCGAAGTCATCTACGATGGCCACTTGCTGCAGATCCGCCAGAACGGCCAGGCGCTCACCGTCTACAACGACGCCGGCGGGAAGACGGAAGACGCGGGCTACGCGATCGGCCCCATCGCCCCGCCCGTCGACTCCGTCCGGATCCACCTCGCCGGCAAAAACGGCGAGGAGGGCCGGGGCTGCATCGACGAGGTCCGGGTCGCCGCCATCGGCGTCGAACGGCCGGCCCTGCTGCCCGACCGGGTGGCGATCGACCCAGCGGGCAGCTACCGCGTGGTCTTCGATGGCGCCACCCGCCGCTTCCACGGCCCCCCCGGGGCCACGAGCGGGCAGATCGCGTTCCGCCTGCGCGGCGACACCGCCAGAACCCTGCCCACCGCCCTGGTCACGCTGGGCTCCAGCGGTCGGGTGGGGGTGAAGGTGGAGGATTGAGCATGCATCGTTCCCCCCACCCCCGTCCCCCCCGTTCCGGCGCGGTTCTGATCACCGCGATCATCATCCTCACCGCGCTGATGCTCATCGGCATCCCCTTCCTCGCCTCGCAGCGCGAAGCCCTGGCCGGCAGCTACGCCTTCAAGGCCCGCCGCGAGGCGGACACCGGCCGTCAGAGCGCGCTCGACCTCGGCCTCGGCATTGCCGCCTATGCCTTCCAGTTGCAGCTCTCGGATCCGGACAGCCATCACACGCTGTTGTTCGACGACATCGACCAGGCCTTCGATACCACGATCAACCCGGTCCTGCTGCCGAGCGCCGAGCCGACCGCGCCGCAGGTCGTCCAGCTCGACCCGGTCCTGCTCGAACTGCCCGACCACGGCGCGAACACGGTCGACCACATCAACCAGATCCCGCCCCTGGGCGAGTCCGGCATCCGCAGCTACCTCGGCGTGCATCTCGAGGACGAGGGCGGCAAGCTCGATGTCAACCAGCTCGACACCGCCGCCTGGGATACCCTGCTGCGCGCGGTCGGCATCACCGACTGGGATGACGGCAACGGCTGCAACGAGCGCCCCAGCAACCCGCCCTCGCCCTATCCCGCCTCGCTCCCGTTCGATTACGCTGGCGACCCCCGCCCCTACGACAGCCACGACAGCCGGCATGATCTGGTGGGCAACGAACACGACGGCTCAGACTCCCACGACGACTCGCTCCATGACGACCCCCCCACCTGGCACGACGACAACGATGGCGACGGCACCTATTACAACGGCGACAACGACGACCGGGACGACTACGGCGAACTCGCCGAAGCCCTCGCCTTCCTCCGCTATCGCCTGCCCGGCAACCGCATCCGTGACCTCGAACAGCTGCTCGAAGCCGATCCGGGGCACAACCAGGACACCGTCTTCAACTACACCTACGCCCAGGCCGGCGGCACCGACGACGGCAGCGGGCTCGGCTCAAAGAGCTACGGTTTCCGCCATCCGCTCACCCGGGCCGAACTCGAACGGCTGCGGCCCTACCTGACCGTCCACCCCCAGGCCCAGGCCCGCGGCGGAATCATCGACATCGGCACCGTGATCACCATGTACCCGCCGTCGTCCGGTTCGCTGCCGGTACCCGACGGCCCGATCGACGCCCTCTTCGCACCCAAGGGCGGCACCCGCATCGTCGGCGGCGATTACGATGCTGCCACCGACACCTACGAGCGTCATCACCTCTCGGCCCACGATTTCCATTCCCAGCCCCATTCACACCTGCACATCGGCCACACGCCTCTCCCGGACTTCGAGGCACTCGATCCCCTGGCGATCGAGGCCGCCAGCCCGGTCAACCTCCACCACGCCCCACCGCTGGTACGCCGGATCGTCGCTGGCGGCAGCGCGAAGGCCTTCCCCCTGCTCGATGCCGCCGGTGTGCTCGCGCCGGTCCGCCACCCCTCGCACCTCGGCTTCGCCGGCGGCACCGGCCCCGACGTCTTCTGGCCCTACACCGATCCCCGCTCCACCGGTCGCGAACTGCCGACAGCGGGTCTGCGGACCTACGGTCTGGTCAGCGTGCGCGGCGGTGCCAGCACCACCGACATCCGCCAGCGCCCGCTGCTCGAAACCAGCCAACGCATCCTTGCCCAGGCCACCCCGCCCGAGAGCGACATCGTCGCCACCTGGGACCGCCAGGACCTGTTCGCGGTCCTGTGCCGCGCGCGTCACGGCTCGGGCCTGAGCTCCTGGCCGCGCCCGATCGAACGGATCAGCGATGCCGATTTCCTGCCCCTGCCCCTGCCCAAGGATACCGACGGCGACGACCGCCCGGACCCGCCGTCCAACGTCCCGGATGCCGACACCGGCCTGCGTTCCACGGCGCTCGACCTGTTACCGGCGATGCAACACCTCGATCGCCGCTTCACCCGCACATTCACCGGCGCGGCCGACGGCTTCCTGGCGCACGGCACCGGCGGCAACAAGGATCCGGTCAACGGCGGCTACACCGTCGACGACCTCACCCCCGATGGCCTGCGCCTGCGCCCCGACGGCCACCTCGCCTACGACCCGCACGATGGCGGCGACCGCTATATCGTTCGCGGCGGCTACGGCGAGGGCACGAACAACCAGATCGAGCCGGGGCAGATCTCCTTCTGGCTCAAGCCCGAAGAGGACTGGAGCGACAGCGCCGTGACCCTGCTCGACCTGCGCATGCCCCGCGCCGCTGCCGGCCAGCCGCTGCTCGACTCGCAGCTCGCCGCGGCGCCCGGCGACCACCCGGCCATGGATGTGCGCGTGCCGGTCGACTTCACCGGCAGCGGCAGCGACGCCGCCGATCGCCTGCAGACCTGGGCCCGACACGCCAATGTCCTGCAGAATCATTGGAGTCTGAGCTACGACGGCGATACCGGCCATCTGATCCTGCGCATCGTCAACCCGGGCATTCCCCGCCCGGGCGACTACGGCCCCTATCTGCGGGCCGATGATCCCAAAACCCCGCATGTCGACGAATCCTGCCTCTCGCAGGCCCCGAGCGACCCCACCTCCGGCGGCCATCGCCTCGCCCCGCGTCAGCCCCTGTTCGATGACCACGGCGAGCTGCGCCCGGGGGCGGTGGTCGAGCACCGCTACAGGATCGATCTCGAGCAGGATCGCTGGTACCACATCCAGCTGGCGATGGCCAACGATCGCCCGCAGCAGCACGCGATCGTGGTCGACAACCTCGTCGGCCGCAACCTCCTCACCACCCTCGCCGAGGGCGGCAGCGTCGGCGCTGAGCGCAACGGCGACCACCTGACCCTGCCCGCGCTGTTGCTCGATCAGAACCTGCCTGCGATCGACCCGGTCACCGGGACCGGCGATGGCGCCCAGGCCTATGACCAGGAGATCGCGCTCCGGGCCCTGCTGCCGGGCGGCGACCTCGCTGACGACCTGCGCGCGGTCCTGCCCGCGAGCGGCAGCGTGCGCATCGGCGACGAGCACATCACCTACACCGGCCTCACCACCACGGCCATCACCGGCTGCCGCCGCGGCATGCGCCAGGACACCTTCGTCTCGGACAGCCAGCCGCTGCGCAGCTACTGGCCCGCGATCCCCGCTCACGCGCTCCATGCCCGCGTCTACCCCGCCGGGCTCCTGCTGCGCAAGCCGGCCCACAAACTCCTGCGCGGTGGCGCCACCCTCGCCGCCCCCGCCGCCGTGGGCGACCCGGGCTTCCACTATCTCACCTGGGGCTATCTGCGGCACAGCGAGAACGCGGACAGCGAGAGCGACGTCACCAACGACGAGTTGCCCGCGGCCCCGCCCCCGCCTGGCGACGGCATCCCGGAGTTGATCCACGACGCCACCCTGATCCGGCTCGACACCGCCTCGCCGGATCTCGACTGGCCCATGCGCGGTCTGGTGCGGATCATCCCCCGCTTCGAGGAGAACTGGGACGGCAGCAGCGGGCGCTATTTCGCCTACGACAACACCGACGTCGGCCTCCCCCCCTCCAGCACCCAACCCTTCGTGGTTGTCGAACGTGGCCCCTACGGCTGGCCGTGGCCCGAGGAGAATCTGCAATGGACTCCGGGCGATGGCACCCGGGGCAACGACCCCATCCTGGTGCTGGTGAGCATGGAACTCGACGCCAACGGCGTCAATCCCGGCGACGCTGGCGTCTATCACAAGGGCGGGGCTGGCGGCTTCGCGACCGCCCCGACCATGGGCCTCGACCACAAGCGCCAGGTCATGTTCTACGACGCCAACCCCGGCAGCCCCTCCTTCGGGCGGATGGAATGGCTGGGCTTCCACACCATGGTCGCCATGAACGCCTTGGATGCGACCCCCGGCGATCCGGATATCGATCCGGATATCGATCCGGATATCGATCAGGATATCGATCCGGATATCTGGTTCATGGTCGATTTCACCGGCTTCCGCTACGATCCCCACCCCAAGGCGGCCGGCGTCGACGAGGCGCATGCCAAATACGCAGATTATTACGGTTGGTACAAGAGCCGCCACCGCGGCCTCGAACGCACCGCCGGGCCCGATGTCGACATCGACGGGGACGACATCCCCGACCCCTTCCCCACCGGCACCCGGGTCATCCCGGTCCAGACCCCCGGCAACTCCGGCACCTTCAAGGCCCTGGTCACCGGCGACGTGCTCACCCTGCTGCCCAATAGCAATCCGGAGGTCGACCAGGTGGTCGTCGATCCCGACGGCACGGACGGCATCCAGCCCAGCCGGGGCGGCTATCAGGTGGTCGTCCGCTACAGCCCGACCGATGGCCTGATCGACTGGAACGGCGGCTTCGCCGTGGACGAATTCGACCCCGCCTGCGACACCCACAACCACTACTTCGCCCTCTGCGAGGCCCTGCCAGACAACGACGACCTGCTCAATCTCGCGGAGTCAGACGTGCTGGTCGGAACCGGCTGGAACGGCATGGATATCGGCAACTATCCAAATAGGGGTGCGGACGGTGACGGTGTCTATGAGTACGAACACGCCGGCAAAATCCTCGGCAGCCAGGATATCAATTCCGACGGCCTCTCAACGGCGCGCTCGCTGCTACCCTTCGCCAACTGGTTCCAGGACAACACCGCCGATGCCCGAATCTACATCGGCTGCGCCGACGATCGCACCAGCCACAACATCGCGGACGCGGACGGCATCGCCGCGATCATCGACCAGCTCTGCGCCGGCCGCCTGCTCGAAGACAAAGACGACAACGAGAAACTCCCGCAGATCGCCGGCCGCCTGGTCGCCTTCTGTGATATGCGCGGCGACCTGCTCGAGGACGGCGGCGGCGAGCCGCTGCGCGAACTGCCGCCGGGCGAGGGCCTCGACGACGCCACCTGGCTCGAGCTCGACATGAAAGAGCTGCGCAGACCCTTCTTGAGCACCAACAAGGGGATGCGCGGTCTGCTGCTCATCGGCGGCGAGGTGGTCGCCTTCGATGCCCCCGCAGTAGTGGAGGATGACGGCGGAACCGCGGACCCCAGCGATGACAGATCGTGGGTACGCTCCGGCAGCGCCCACGTCCGTATCATCGGCCGCGGCCTGCTCGGTACCGCCAGCGACCGACCCCTGCGCCTCGGCGACCCGGTCCTGCGCCTGCCCCTGGGCCCCGTCGTGCGCCTCGCCCATGCCTACAACCCCGATCACCGCGGCGAAGTCGTAATCGACTTGCTCCAACATGACCTGGGCCCCATGGCCCGCGAAGGCGCGCAGGACAACCATCACCCCTTCCCCCTGCCCGACCCCCTGCCCCCGGCCTTCCTCGCCTGCCGTCCCGACGGCAGCAGCATGACCGCAGATCCCGACGACCCCCACTTCGAACTGCTCACCTGCATCCGCCATCGCAACCGCATCTTCACCGCACCCTGGTTGCGCGGGCTCTACGGCACCGCACCGCAAAACCTCCAGCGCAACGATCTGCTCATCGGCTTCTGGCCGCGTCGCCGCTCCGCCCTGCCCCCGGATCCTCGCGGCCGCGACGACGAACGCCGGATGCTGCGCAGCCGCAGCTATGCCTGGGCCGGCTTCCCCTTGCGGCTCTACGACACCTGCTTCCATTCCAGCGTGCTCGACGACGATCCGGTGATCGTCGACACCGCCGGGCTTGGCGGCCTCGAGTTCTTCGCCACCGGCCTCGCCGGCGGCGGCTTCGACTGGAATCCTGAGGAGCGGATCGCGCTTTCGGCCGGCGAGAACCGCATCGCCCCCTTCGACTGGCAATGGGGTGGTGCCACCATCAGCCCCGCGGCGCGCGGATTTTTGCCCGATGGCGGCGAGCTGCGGCTGTTCTGGCGCTACTCCGAACCGGTCACCGACGGCACCAATGGCTTCGCGGAACAGCTGAACGCCGCCGCGCACAACGCCGGCCGCAGCCCGACCATCAGAGCGGTCATGCTGCGCTGCAAGGCCGCCTTCCGGGTCCTCGAACGCGAGGCGGCCCAGTGATCGGCACACCGGCCCCGCCGTACGCCGATGCGCGCAAGGGCTTCACCCTGCTCGAGATCATGGTCACCATCGGCGTGTTCATGGCCATCTCCACCGCGATGATCGGGATCCTCGCCGCGGCCGGCAACATCTACCGCGCCGGCGAGCGCGGGCGCGCCGCCAACACCGAGGCGATGGCGGTGTTCGGCTTGATCGACCGCGATCTCGATCGCGCCGTACCGCCGCAGCAGGGCGGGCGCTTCTACGCCCACGTGATGAATGCCCAGACCGGCGCCTGCGCCGTCGGCTGGACCATCCACACGCCCACAGCCGGCGTCAACGCCCGCGGGCGCCACCACCGTTTCGTCGTCTACGGCCTCGACGACCATGACAGCCTGCGCCGGCGCGAGTTCGACTCGCTCGATGACCCCGACTTCATCCTGAGCGACCCCTTCGACCAGCTCGATCCCAGCAACAGCGACAGGGTGAACAGACCGGGATCGATCCGCGGCGAGGTGATCACCGAGGGCTGCCTCCACTTCGGCGTGTGGTTGATGGGCGTGAGCGCCACCAGCGACGGCGCGCCCGCCTGGGACCCCAGAGAGCGCACCATCGCGCCAGAGCTGACCGACGCCGGCGAGAGCATGTTCTGGACCATGAGCCGCAGCGCCACCGACCGCGATCTGCACACCCCTCCCTACGCTCCGGATCCCTACATCAGCGATCCCGCGCATGGCGACCTGCCCTACCCCTCGGCCATGCGCCTGACGGTCATGTTCACCGCCGAGGGCCGCCTGCGCCCCCTCGGCCAGCTGGTCGCGGATGCCGCGGCAGATGAGATGGTCTTGCGCATCGGTGGCCTCGACGGGCTTGCGACCGGACCCGGCACGCTGGTCCGTGTCGGCGAGAGCGGCGTGGATCACCTGCGGCGCAATCCGACCCACGCCACCATCCCGCGCGCCGACTACGAGCTCATCGCCTACAGCGACTACCGCGACGGCGAGGTGGTCGTCAACACCAGCTGGAGCCGCGGCCCGCTCGACCCGATCACCGACTCCGGCCGCGGCGTCTACCGCAGCGTGGCGAGCGACCGCCAACGCCGCGCCACGGTCACCAACGGCCGTCAGTACGCGCTGACCCGCCATTTCGGCCCGTGATCCAGCGACCCTGTCGACGCTTTCGACAGCTGCGGGCGAGCGAGTCCAGCCCGACGACAGATTCCCCGTCCATCGCGGGCGCCCCTTGGCACGCCACGTGCACTGGCGCTCGCGAGGAGGAATCATCTACATGCGTCTCGTACCATCGCTCGCCGCCCTCATCGTCGCCGGAAGCGCGATCCAGGCCGCCGAGGACCCGGCCCCCACACCGATCGCCGTCGACGACGAGGATGTGATCACCGTTACCGCCACCCGTCTCGACGAGACGCCCTATCTCCAGCCCTACGCCTTCTACAGCTACGACCGCAAGGACCTCGACACCACCATCGGCCACACCGCGCTCGACCGCCTCAACTACGGACCCGGCGTCTTCATCCAGCATACCACGCCAGCCCAGACCAGCCCCTTCATCCGCGGTCTGACCGGCGAGCAGTCGCTGCTCCTGCTCGACGGAGTACGGCTCTCGCACGCGATGATGCGCCCCGGCCCGAACCAGTACGCCGCGATGGTGCCAGACGTGAGCATGGACCGCATCGACGTCATCCTCGGCTCCTCGTCTCTGGTCAACGGCAGCGACGGACTCACCGGCGCGCTCGACTTCCGTCTCGCCGAAGCCGGCCGCGGCGTGGACACGGTCGCCTCGCCCTTCGTCGACCTGCGGGTGGATTCGGCCAACGGCGCCATCGCCCAGACCGGCGTCGACGGCCGCTACGGCGACTGGGCCTATACCTTCGAAGTCGACCTGCGCGACTTCCACGACCGCGTCGGCGGCAACGACTTCCGCGCGCACGTGTTCGGCGAGAACACCGACAACTACGAAGAGATCCCCAATACCGCCTACGACCAGTGGGCCTTCGCCGGGCGAACGGCCTACACCGGAATCGCCGACCACCGCATCGAGGTCAACTTCGGCCACACCGACCAGAACGACGCGCCGCGACCTGACGGCTACGCCGCGAACAGCGGCAAGAACTCGAAGCTGTTCCGCCTCTACGAGGAACAGAACTTCACCTATCTGCATCTGCGCGACATCTGGCAAGCCGATCTGGAGTGGATGCAGGAACTGCACAGCACCGTCTCCTGGCACCGCCATCACGAGGAGATGCGTCGCGCGTCGATCCGCAACTCCGGCGACCCGGACGAATACTACCGCGAACGCTTCTACGACGACACCATCGACAGCTACGGTCTCGATCTCGAGGCTCACAGCGTCTTCGCCGAGAACCACAAGATCACCTGGGGCCTGACCGCGCTGTTCGAGACCACCGACATCGACTACGCGGAATTCCGCTCCCCTGACGGGATCACCGATCCCGGTCAGGCCACCCCCTACGTGCCGGGCGAGTGGGGCGGATCAGGACCTGACGATGCTGACTACAACAGCTACGGTATATTCGCCCAGGACAGCTGGGATGTCACCCCCGACGTCAACCTGCTCTACGGCCTGCGCTACAGCTACTATGACTGGTCCTTCGGCCAGATCGACGGCGACGCCGACGACCTCACCGGCAGCGTGCGTGGTCTGTGGCAGTTCCGCGAGGACATGAACGTCTTCGCCGGCCTGTCCAAGGCCTTCCGCGCGCCGAACCTCAAGAACCTCGGCGGCGCTGTCGACCGCGGCTCGAGCGGCAACACCGCGACCGGCAACCCCGAGCTCAACCCTGAGGTCAGCTACACCGTCGAGGCCGGCTGGCGCTATCGTCAAGACCGCGACCGCCTGATGGTCACGGCCTTCTACACCATGATCGACGACCTGATCCAGCGCGACTTCGGCCCCGACGGCGAGTTCACCAACGTCGAGGACGCCACCCTCTCCGGCTTCGAAGCCGCCTGGGACTACGGCCTGCCGCTGGGCATGCTGCCGGCGCCCTCGCGCCTCGCGGTGGTCGGCTCGGTCAGCCTGGTCGATGCGGTCAAGGACATCCCGCAGGACGACGGCAGCGTACGCGAAGACAACATCTCGCGGGCCAACCGGCTCTACGGCCATCTGGGTGTGCGCTACGACCACAACGAGAACTACTGGGCCAAGCTGCAGACCCGCTGGCACGATGCCTATGACGACATCGCCACCGATCCCAGCAATGCTGACAGCAGCGACGTGCGCCTGACCATCCCCGGCGACGACGACGGCAGCATGCCCGGCTACGCCGTGCTCGACGTCTCGGCCGGCTGGCGCTCGGATGCTGGCGACAAACAGCTCACGCTCTATGTCGAGAACCTGCTCGACAAGACCTACCGCGAGCCGGGTTCGGGCGTCGACGGCGCCGGCCTCAACGTCGGCCTCGACACCCGCTTCCGCTTCTGATCCACGTCTGCGGACCGACCCCGACGGTCCGGGGACGACCTTCCACCAGCTCCCACCACCGGACCGACCGGGCTTGACCCGACCGCGGCGCGTTCCACCGTCATCCGACGATGGAACGCGCCGTCACCGTCGATCTGGCCCCGCCGGCGCATCCGCTGCCGACCGATCGTACACAGATGCGCCGGCACTACGGCTGGGACGCGCTCGACATCCTGCTGATCACCGGCGATGCCTACGTCGACCATCCGGCCTTCGGCGTGGCGGTGATCGCGCGGGTGCTCCAGGCCGAGGGCTGGCGCGTGGGGGTGGTGGCCCAGCCCCAGAGCCCCGACGACTGCGCGCGCATGGGTCGCCCGCGCCTGTTCGCCGGCATCACCGCCGGGAACATGGACTCGATGCTCAACCGCTACACCGCGGCGCGCAAACCGCGCAGCGAGGACCGCTACAGCCCCGGCGGCATCCCTGGTCTGCGGCCCGAACGCGCGACCATCGCTTACACCACGATGGTCAAGCAGGCCTTCAAGCATCTGCCCACGGTCATCGGCGGCATCGAAGCCAGCCTGCGCCGCTTCGTCCATTACGACCACTGGCAGCGCAAACTGCGGCGCAGCATCCTCGCCGACAGCAAGGCCGACCTGCTGGTCTTCGGCATGGGCGAACGCCAGATCCGCGCCATCGCCCACGCGCTCGCCGCCGAGGCTGCGCCCGACGACCTGCACGACCTGCCCGGCGTCTGTTACGCCACCACCGCAGACGCCGTCGATGACACCGCGCTGGTCCTGCCCGGCTGGGACCCGCTGCGCTCCGCGCCGCAGACCTTCGCCCATTGCCACGAGCTGATCCGGCGCGAGCAGGACCCGCAGCGCGGCCGGCGCCTGATCCAGGACCAGGGCTGGTGCCGCGTGGTACAGAACCCGCCGGCGGCGCCGCTGAGCACGGCCGAGCTCGACGCGGTCCACGCCCTGCCCTTCACCCGCGCAGCGCACCCCGACCACGCCAACGCCGGCGTACCCGCGCTGGCCACGGTGCTCGACTCGATCCAGACCCACCGCGGCTGCGTCGGCTCCTGCGCCTTCTGCGCCATCGCCGCCCACCAGGGCCGTATCCTCAGCCATCGCAGCCGTGATGGCATCATCGCCGAGGTCACCGCGCTCACGCACCGACCGGGCTTCGACGGCGTGGTCGACGACCTCGGCGCACCCACGGCCAACATGTATGCCGCGCGCTGTGAGCGCTGGAGAACCCACGGCGCCTGTGCCGAGCGTGACTGCCTCTGGCCAGAGCCCTGTCCGCAGCTCACGCTCGGCACCGAGGAGCACCGCGCGTTGCTGCGCGCGGCCTGCGCCATCCCGGCCATAAAACGGGTGTTCATCCAATCGGGCCTGCGTCACGACCTGTTGTTGGCCCAGGGGCCCGAGTTCCTGCGCGAGCTGCTGGCCCACCACACCTGCGGCACCTTCAAGGTCGCGCCCGAGCACGCCGACGACGCGGTCCTCGCACTCATGCGCAAGCCGTCCTGGCAGGTGTTCCGCGCCTTCCTCACCGCCTTCCAGCAGGCTCGCCGCGCCTGCGGATCACGCACGCGCCTGCGCCCCTATCTCATCGCCGGCCATCCGGGTGCCGATACCGCGGCCGCACAGCGTACCGCCGCGGCCTTGCACGCGGCACGGGTCGACTGCGACCTGGTCCAGGAATTCACCCCCACGCCGATGACCGAAGCGACCGCGATGCTGGTCGCCGGCAGCGATCCGCGCAGCGGGGCCCCGGTGCACGTGACCAAGGGCGAGGCGACGGTCCGCGCGCAGAAGGCTGCGATGCTCGCTGCCGACGACCGGCGCGGCCGACGCCGCGGCAGACCCTGACCTGCGCACCCGACACCGACTCCGGAGGTGCCCCGATGCCGCGGATCGCGACCACCGGAACCGATGATCGATGCGAAGGAACAGATGGCGGAACACCCGGGCCGACTGCCATCTGACCTGCCAGCAGTGACCTACACGTTCGTTTGGCTCTACCTGGTGCCGATGGGCGATGCAGCAGCCTGTCCCTGGGTCGTTTAGCACTGCTCGCTCGCGTTCTCGCTCCGCCGGCTTGTCGATCCGCGGCAGGCTGCATACCATGGTTCGATGCGCTGGCGCAGGACCGGTTGGTCATCCGATCAGCGATCTGCTGAGCCTCCGACGCTCCAGGAGTTCGACATGGGCGACGATTCCGCTCCCCACACCGGACGCCCACAGCCAGACAACGCCATCGCCGCCGCCAGCGCCAGCGCCAGCGCCAGCGCCGACGAGACCACCGAGCTCGATGACGCGCGCGACCTGCACCGCTCCACGGTACGCATCGACCCGACGGGCGATCCGATGCGCATCATCCCCGCATCGAGCGAACCACCGCCGATTGCCACCGCACATTCACGTTGGACCACGCCGCATGACGGCCGGCTCGATTCACCCAGCGCCTACGTCCTGCGCGAAGAGGTCGGCTGCGGGGCCTTCGGCCGGGTCTGCATCGCACGTCAGTTGCCGCTCAAGCGCGACGTGGCGATCAAACAGCTCCAGGACCCGACATCGCAACGGCAACGCCAGTTCCTCCACGAAGCCCAGATCACCGCGCGCCTGCAACACCCGAACATCATCCCGATCCACGATGGCGGACCGGACCACATGGTGATGAAACTCATCAGCGGCCGTGACCTCGCCGAACTGATCGCCGCCCACCCCGATGACATCCTGCGCCACGTCGAGATCCTGATCCAGATCTGCAATGCCGTGATCTTCGCCCACGCCCGCAACGTGATCCACCGCGACATCAAGGCCGACAACATCATGGTCGGAGCCTTCGGCGAGGTCCTGCTGGTGGACTGGGGGCTGGCGGTGGAGCTGCGTGGTCAAGGCCTGCCTGCGCGTTCACGCAGCTGCGAGACCGAGACCATGGTCTGCTGTGGCACCCCGGCATGCCTCGCCCCCGAGGTCGCCGCCGGCAACCGCGCGGCAGTCGGCAAACCGACCGATGTCTACCTCCTCGCCGCCGTGCTCTATCAGATCCTGACCGGCGAGATGCCCTTCGACCATGGCGGCTCGGTGCAGAAATGCCTCGCCCTCGCGCTCGAAAACCGTTACCGCCGGGTCAGCCACCGCAATCCCCGCGCCCCGCGTCGACTGATCTCGATCCAACGCCGGGTGATGGAAGCACCACCGTCACGCCGGCCGAGCGCGCTCGCGTTCCAACGCTCCCTACGCGAATGGCTGCTCATCTCCGAGAACGAACGCTCCGGCGAGCACTGGTTGGCCGAGGCCCGCCGCCACGTCGAGCTCGCGCGCCAGGCCCATGCCCGGCGGCAACCCGCACCGTACGAGGAGTACATCCTCGGGCTCGAATGCTTCGACCGCGTGCTCCACCTCCTGCCCGACGCCCGGGAAGCCATGATCGAACGCCAGGCGGCCGTGGCCGACTTCATCGCCCTGGCGCGCGAACACGAGGACTCCCTGCTCTGCCGGCTGCTCGACGCCGGACTCCGACCGCCGCGCGTCGACAAGGATGCCTCCGGCCCCTTCCCCCGTGCATCCAGCTAGTCCCGACCGGCCCGCTCAGAGCAGATGGCGCGCCAACAGGTCATGGCCGCGCGCACACGCCGAGCACCAACCCGTCTCTCATCGGCCTGCGCCTGGCCACCGACCGGCCCCGGTTGCGGGCGCTGAGGTCCCGCCTACAACCGGGCCTCTGCCCCAGGAGGCCCTGATGACCGATACGGCTGCAAGCGTGTTCGACAAGGTTCCCACCGCGGTGTCCTTCCCCGCGATCGAGGAGCGGATCCTGGCCTTCTGGGAGGGCATCGACGCCTTCCACGAATCCAACCGCCGACGCCAGGCCGCCGGCGCGCCTGATTTCGTGTTCTACGACGGCCCGCCCTTCGCCACCGGCACCCCGCACTACGGCCACCTGCTCGCCGGCACCCTCAAAGACATCGTGCCGCGGTACTGGTCGATGCGCGGCTACCACGTCCCGCGGCGTTTCGGCTGGGACTGCCACGGGCTGCCGATCGAGGCCCTGGCCCAGAAGGCGCTCGATCTGCACGGCACCGCGGCGATCAACGCCACCGGGGTCGACGTGTTCAACGAGCAGTGCCGCTCGATGGTGTTCTCCTACGTCGACGAATGGCGCGCCACCGTCACCCGCATGGGGCGGTGGGTCGATTTCGACGACGACTACAAGACCATGGACCTCGACTTCATGGAATCGGTATGGTGGGTCTTCCGCCAGCTGTGGGATCAGGGGCGGGTCTACCGCGCGCACCGGGTGATGCCCTACTCGCCCAAGCTCGCGACCCCACTGGCCAGGAACGAGGTCCGCGACGACAACTACCAACAGGTCGACGACCCGGCGATCACCTGCCGCTTCCGCATGCGCACCACCCCCGGGCTCGACGCACAGGAACCGGTCTACCTCCTGGCCTGGACCACCACCCCCTGGACCCTGCCCTCGAACCTCGCGCTCTGCGTCGGAGCTGAGATCGACTACGTCGCGGTACGCGATGGCGATGCGGTCTACGTTCTCGCCGAAGCCCGGATCGCAAACCACTACAAGAAGCCCGGCGACGAACTCGAGGTGCTCGCGCGCTTCACCGGCGCAGACATGGTCGGCTGGACCTACGAGCCGCTGTTCGACTACTTCGCCGATCGCGATGCCTTCCGCGTCGTCGCCGACGACTACGTCACCACCAGCGAGGGCACCGGCATCGTCCATCAGGCTCCGGCCTACGGCGAAGACGACTACCGCATCTGCATGCGCGAAGGCCTGCCGTTGGTCGACCCGCTCGATGCCGAGTGCCGCTTCACCGCTCCGGTCGAGGACTACGCGGGCCTGTTCTGCAAGGATGCCGACAAGGCGCTGATCCGCCGGCTCAAGGACGAGGGCAAGCTGGTGCATCAGGCCAGCTACCGTCACCCCTACCCCTTCTGTGACCGCACCGACTTCCCGCTGATCTATCGCGCGATCGACGCCTGGTACGTGCGGGTCGAGGACCTGCGCGACCGCCTGGTCGCCAACAATGCCTCGGTCCGCTGGGTCCCCGACTTCGTCGGCGGCAAACGCTTCTCCAACTGGCTCGCCGGAGCCAACGACTGGAACGTCAGCCGCAACCGCTTCTGGGGCTCGTGCATCCCGATCTGGATCAACGAGCAGGATCCGGAGGACATGATCTGCATCGGTTCGCGCGCGGAGCTCGAGGATCTCAGCGGACAGTCCATCGCCGACCTGCACAAGCACACCCTCGACCCGATCGTGATCGAGCGCGACGGCAAGCGCTACCGCCGCACGCCAGAGGTGCTCGACTGCTGGTTCGAGTCAGGATCGATGCCCTACGCCCAGGTCCACTACCCCTTCGAGCGCGCGGGCGAGGAGGACTCGTTCTTCCCCGCTCACTTCATCGCCGAAGGCCTCGATCAGACCCGCGGCTGGTTCTACACCCTGCTGGTGCTCGGCACCGCCCTCTTCGACCGCTCGCCCTTCCACAACGTGATCGTCAACGGCATCGTCCTCGCCGAGGATGGCACCAAGATGTCGAAGTCGAAGATGAACTACCCGGACCCGAATCTGCTGCTCGATCAGATCGGCGCCGACGCCCTGCGCACCTACCTGATCGACTCGCCATTGGTCCGGGCGGAGCCGCTCGCCTTCAGCGAGAAGGGGCTGCGCGAGATCGTCCGCCGGGTGATCCTGCCCTACTGGAACGCGCTGTCCTTCTTCACCACCTACGCCGTGGTCGATGGTTACGACCCGCGCAATGAACAGGCACGGCCGGTGTGCGAGCGTGGACGCCTCGATCGCTGGATCCTCTCCACCCTCCAGTCCCTGATCCGCGACGTGAACCACGAGATGGAGGCCTACCGCCTCTACAACGTGGTCCCGCGCGTGCTCGCCTTCATAGACGACCTGACCAACTGGTACATCCGCAATTCCCGCCGCCGGTTCTGGAAGAGCGAGGACGACCGCGACAAGGCCGACGCCTACGCCACGCTCTACACGGTGCTGGTCAACTTCGCCAAGGTCCTGGCGCCGATGATGCCCTTCCTGACCGAGGAGGTCTACCAGCGCCTGGTCCGCCCGGTCGACCCGGGAGTTCCGGAGAGCGTCCACTGGTGCGACTATCCGGTGGTCGACGAGCGCCTGATCGACGGCGAACTCGAAGCGAGCATGGCCGTAGCGCGCACCGTCGTCGGTCTCGGCCGGCGGGTGCGCGAGGAGCATCGCATCCGCGTACGCCAGCCCCTCGCCGGGCTGACCGTGGTCCACCGCGAAGCCGACGTCAGACGCGAGGCCGAAGCCGCGGCCGCGATCATCAGCGAGGAACTCAACGTCAAGGCGGTCGATACGCAGGCGGATGAGAGCGCGGTCTGCGAGATCGTGGTCAAACCGGACTTCCGCTCGCTGCGCCAGCGCTGCCCGCACAAGATCAAGGACCTCCAGAGCGTGATCCGCAATTGGGGTTTCGCGGAGGTCGCGCGGCTCGAAGCCGGCGAATCGATCGAGGTCGACGAGGTGCTCATCGGACTCGACGACGTCCTGCTCGAACGCAAGCCCAAGCCGGGCGCGGCCATCGCCACTGACGGCAATATCACCGTGGTCCTCGACACAGAGCTGGATCGGCAACTCGAGGCCGAAGGTATCGCGCGCGAGTTCGTCAGCGCGGTCCAGAACGCGCGCAAGGAAGCCGGCCTCGAGGTGACCGACCGCATCGCGCTCACCTGGCGCAGCCCTGACCAGACGGTCACGGACGCGATCGACGCCCACGCCGCGATGATCGCCGCCGAGGTGCTCGCCGCGGAGCTCACCAACGGCGAGCCGCAGCCACCGCTGAACGATATCCGGCTCGGCGAGCGGCCGGTCGGTTTCGCGATCACGCGCGTCTGAGCGGCGGGGTGCCAGCCCCACCGCCCGCCGGCTGGCTCAGAAGCTCACCTCCCCGCGGAGGATGAAGGCCGCCACGCCGTCGGCGTCGGGATCGCCGGCGGGGTCGAGGACGTACTGCAGATCGGGCGTCACGGCCAGGCCGTTGCCGAGATCCCACCGCCAGTAGACCTCGACGTGGTGCTCGGGATCGCGGTCGCCGACGGCATCGGTGTAGTCGTCCGAGGGCAGCGTGAGGGCGTAGCCGAGTCCGAGCACCTCACCCTGCGCCGCGGCGACTGCGGTATCGATGCTGGCGCCGAAGCTCAGCGCGTGAGCGATCTGACTGACCGACGGGTCGGCGAGACCGTAGCGTAGCCACAGCCCGATGTCGTCGCGCACCTCCTGGTCGATGCCGAGCCCGACACCGAAGGCGGGATCGTTCTCCCCGGGTTCGCCGAATACCGGCCGATCCACCCCGCTGTACCAGGCGTGGATGCCGTAGGTCCCAGGCCGTCCGCCCGGTTCGGCCTGCCAGACGCATTCGACCATCACGAAGGCGTCGTCGACCACGTTCTCGTTGTCGCCCTCACCATCGACCACCTGGACCCCGAAGGTGATCGGCGCTTCCTGGAGACGGAACCAGCCCGCGACACCGAAACCGTAGTCCGGGTAGGGAATGGCGTGGTTGAGGACGAAGGCGGTCGACGCGAACTGGCCGACCCCGTCACCAGCATAGGGGCTGGCATCGAGGGTGACCGTGGAATCGATCCGGCCCACCCGCACCCGCGCGCGATCGTCGAGCAGCCGGTGTTCGTACCAGGCTTCGCCCAGGCGCACCCGATCGTCGTCGTCGGCCTCATCGAAGAAGCCGGTCCAAGTGGGGACCTCCTCATCGATTCCGCCGCCGGTGCCCGATTCAAGAAACAGGAAGACCTCTCCGCGCTCGCCGACCGGAGCGGCGAGTTCGATATAGGCCTTGGCCAGCGCATCGGTGACATCCCCTTCGGGACTGGAGTCGTCAGCCCCGGCGGTGGCCTGGATCGCACCGAGCGCGACCACCGCGAGTTCCATCTCCTCATACCAGGCGGGACCCGACCCGGTCGACTCGCGCGCCGTGGCGACGTGCTCCACGGCCAGCCCGAGCGCCGGGGCGCTGCAGGCGCAGGCGATCGCGGTGATCCGCAGCCACGACGATGGAGCCGGTCGCATCACGGTAGCGGTGATTTCATGGAGCGTCATCGTGATCCTCCTGTGCTGTGGCCGGCCCTTCGAGCAGGAGGCTCGCGCACACCAGCAGGTGGCGCCCGTCTCCGCTGAACACCAGCCGGTTGCTTCCCGCACGCAGAACGTCACGGGGTATGGTGATATCGTGCACCGGCAGATCCGGATCCACCCGGATCGACTCCGCCGCATCATTGAACGTCACGGCGGCCGCTCCGCCCTCGAGCACCACACGCAAGGTCGCTTGCTGGGCTGCATCGACAGCGCCCGGCGGCAGGTCCACGGTGGTGACAAGCGTGTCTGGCGCCTGGCCACCCCACCGCAGCAGACCCCCCTGCTGGAGGAAGTACTGCCGGCGCTGGACCGCCGGAGCGCTCGGCGGCGCGCCGGCGATATGGAAGACCACGGCCTGCCGCGACGGGAGCTCCGCCGCGAACGCGCCATCCGCGACCGCCACCTCCTCGTTGGCGATCCGCAGATCTGCACCGTCCGCGGTCCGCGTCAGCCAGTGCCGGCTCACCGCGCGCGCGCCGGCGGCCCTGAGCTTTAGCTGCATCGGCTCGGCACGCTGATTGTAGAGCGCCAGCACGGTGCGCGTCGGCTCAGGTCGGGCGGCGAGGGCGAAACAGCCCTGATCGTCGACCGCGACCCGGACCAGGCGCCCGCGCAACGGACGCAGCAGCCGCAGGGCCCAGGCAGCGCCACAGCGCGCAAAGGCATCACCGGCGAAGTTGTGTATCGTGCGCGATCCGACCTTGGCCGGCATGCGGGCCGCGAGACCGATGATGTCCGCGAGGTTGTACTGGGCCTCGGCCATCGCCCGTTCGCCGACCGAAGCACCCACAGCGTTGCTGCTGCGGCCGTAAACCGCGGGATCGAGCTTGCCCTGGCATTCGGTATTCCAGTTGCGCAGCCAGCGTCCGGTGATGGCCCTGCCTTCGGCGGTACCGAGCTCGTACCAGGCCTGGACCGTGGTCGGGTGGACCCCGTAGTGATGCTCGGTCAACCCGTCGATCAGCGCGGGGCAGGCGCGCAACAGCGGACGGTACAGCTCGATCCAGGCCGACCAGCCGCCGGCACTGTAGTTGAAATCCCAACCGCCGAGGATGGTCACCTCGGAATTGGCCGCGCGCAGGGCCCGGGCCCAGGGCGTGAACATCATCAGATAGAAATCGCGGTTCTGCCGCCCCGACCAGAACGAGACCATGGTCGGGTCCTCGGGATACCAATGGCGTTCCACCGTCCAGGTCCGCTGCGTACCCGGGTCGCGCCAGTACCGGGTCTCCGCAGCCGTGAAGGATTCGCCCAAGCCGACCCCGGGCGGGATGGGAACGCTCCAGCCGATGATCCGCTTCCGGTGGGTCTCCCCGTCCTTGGACCGCTTCTCCTCGTAGCGTACCGGCCAACGATCGCGCCAGCGGAAATACCGCAGCGGCTCGTCCCAGCCCTTGATCGTCACCGGCCCTCCGGCGACGGCAGTGCTGAGATCGTACCATCTGCGACGGATGGTGCTGCCACGCCCGCCGGCGGTGCGTTCGGCCCAGTTGAGATAGGGCTCGTTCCACCATTGCACCACGCCCCGCTGGCCCGTCGCGGGAGTCAGGCGATCGCGCCAGAGCTCACCGTACTCCCGGCCCATGCGCGCACAGGCCTCGGCGTAGTCGGGGTTGCGCAGCGGCAGCGGCTCATAGTAGCGATCACCCTGGCAATCGATGAACAGATCGAGCCCGGCGTAGATGGGATCGAGTTCGCCGTCTTTCCCGATCAGCCTGGAGCCCCCGCCCGGCACGAAGTTGATCGTGCGATAGGTGGTGATCCCCAGCTCTGCGACCAGCTCGGGATCGAGGCCGACGGCATGGACGCCGAACAGCCCCAGCGGGACCCGCTCCTGCCCGTTGACGTTCAGCGGCGCGGCGTCGACCCGCACCCGTACCGGACGATCTGCAGCCGCGAGACTGGCGACCAGGCACACAGACAGACACAACACACGCATAGCTTTGCTCCATCGGGATCACGCCGGCAGAGGTACCGTTCCTGCGCGAACACGAAAGAAGTTAGCTGTGCCTAACTTTTGTCAAGCCCAGACACGGTCCCGCGCGGTGCCCCGCGACTACGCAAACCTGGACCGCGGATCGTGCGCAGCCGTGCACCCATGACGACGCCCTCGAAAATCGGAAGCTGCCCCTCAGCAGGGCGAGGGGGTAGGCGCCGAAGGCGCGAGAGGGCAGCGCCTCCTTCCCGGGAACTTCTCGCGCCATCACGCCTGTTCGATCACCGAAGAGGTCTCTCACGGAGGCGCGGAGACACGGAGATGGATGAGAATGTGTAACCACTCAGGCCCATCGGGCATGAGTGGTTACAACGCCCTTTTCGGGGCCCCATCGTACGCGATGGGATCTGGCGCCACCATCGGGCACACCGCGCGCTACTGTCCGCTGTACCGCCGGCCCAGTTGCATGAATTGTCGAGGATTGGCCAGGATCTGGGCTCGCAGACCCGGATTGGCCTGCAGCGCCCGTTTGAGCGCCGGATACTGCTGCGCGTAGCGATCGAGCATCGCTTCGAGCGCGGCGGGATCGCTGGGCAGGTCGTCCTCATCGGGCAATTCCTCGCCCACCGTTCCATCGCCTGTACGTGGCCGGCGGGTACGCCCACCATCCGGGTCGGGGGTTATCGAGCCGAGCTGGTCGTCGCCATCGGATCCGGAACCGGCACTGTCGCCGCGGACCTCGGTCGCGGTACCGGGCTCGGTGCCGATGATCAGCCGATGCGCCGAACCGTCCGGATCGACGAACACGGCGAACTGTCCCATGACCCCCTTGAGGGTCCACCCGGCGATGCGCTCCCCCACCTGCATCCGCTTCTTGTGCGTATTGCCGTAGGTCACGAGGAAGGAACTGCGTTCGCCGCCGCCGGTCATCCCCATCACCCGCGGACGGCTGGCGACATCCTCGTCGAGTTCGACGAAGTCGAACACCGGTTCTGGCGGCGGCGGCTTCTGCTGCCGCTGGGGCACCGGTTCGGGGCGCCGCTGCCCCTCACCGTCGGATTCCTGGCGCGCGATCTCATCGATCTCCTGCTGCTGTTCGAGCCAGGGCAGGAAGGGGTTGCGATCGCGCCACCCGTCCTTTTCCCCACCATAGTAGTGTGGAAACGAACGGATCGGTTCGAGCCGGACCTCGAGATCGACGACGCGGGTGGCGATGGTGGTCGACGGCGGGCCGAGGCTGACCTCCGGGACCTGTGAGGCCATGACCAGCGCACCGGCGCCGGCGAGAAGGGCGAGCGCGAACAGAGGCGTGGACTGGGCCGCGTTCATCGTCTGCTCCTCTCCACCAGGCTCACATCGGCCGCCCAGCGCGCCGCCGTCCGCTGGGCTGACTCGTCGGACGCGACCGCTCCCGCTCCCGCGCAGGCTGTTCGCGCACGGGCTCGTTCTGCTCGGGAGACGGGACGCCGATCGCCGAAGGCGACTGATCGAGGAATTCCATGCCGACCAGATCGATGTGCACGTCGAGCTGGGCGAGGTTGTCGAGCTGCTCGAGTTCCAGATCCTCGGCGTTGCCGTCGATGGTCAGGCCCAGGACCGCGATCGGCCCGAACGCGGTCTGCAATTCCGTGGGGTTGGCCTGGACCTTGAAGCGGGTCTTGGCGCTGAGATCCTCGATCAGTCCTCGGCGCCAGGCCTGGAAACGCTGGCTGGCCTCGGTCTGTTCACTGGCGCGATTGTCGTAGGACAGCTGATGCAACAGCCACAGGATGTCGCGCAGCGTACCACGCACATGGAGACTGAACGGATATTCGCGCAGGATCGGCGAGCGCCCCTCGGCCCCGCGCAGAATGCCCTCGGCGGCCTGGATCGGCGCGACCTCGATCAAGGTGATCTCGCGGTATTTGGATTGGCAGGCGAGGTAGCAGGTCTTGGTCACCAACTGGAGCATGGTCAGCCAACGCTCGACCGGATCGCGCGGCGGCGGGCGCCCCTCGGCGAAGGCGAAACCCATCTTGGTATCGAAGCTCTCGACCGACCCCCGGGTCTGGCCGAGGTTCAGCAGCGATTCACGGATGGCGTAGTAGAGATCCTGGAAATAATCACCGCTGTCGTCGGCACTGCCACGACCCGTTTCGGGCACGACGAAGGGCGGCCGCGCTCTGATGCCGACATCGCGTTGCCGCTCCTCGATGCGTGCCCGTAACTGCTGGTTGACGCCTTGCTGTGCGTCGATCAGCCCCTGCAGTTCGAGACTGCCGGTGAGGCTGTCGTGCTGCTCGCGCTGGGTCGCCAGCTGCTGTGAAAGCTCGCCCCAATCATGGTACCAGGCCACGGCGAGCGCGCAGCAGGCGAACACCGCCGCCAACACGCCCCAACTGCGTTTGCGTTCCCGGGTGAGGTTGGGCTTCATCCCTCCTCCTCATCGGGCACCAGTCGGGTGGGCTGGAAACGGAAGCGCATGCGGAATTCGAACTTCTCGTTGGCCACCCGCTGCCCGCCTTCCGGATCGCTCAGTCGCGAGTCGAGATAGTCGCGCTCGGCGCCCTGGAACAGCGGTCGGTTGTTGGTCGGCCGCCGCCACAGCAGGATGCTCTCGCGCCAGTCCTGCAGCTCGCCGACCAGATCGAGCGTGGTCTTGTCGCTCGACGGACGCACGAAGCCGGAAACGAGCACGCTGCCGCGATGGATCGGCGACCAGTCGTTCGCGCCGGTGGGCCGCGGTGGCCGCGGGGTACGGCGTCCACGCCCCCTGCGTGCGGTACGCGCGGTGCGGCGCGACGACTGGTCCTCACCGTGGACGATCTCGGTCTCCAGGCGGCTGAGCCACAGCTCGCGATGCGCGTCCGCCCGCTCCTTGAGCACACGGATGGTATAGAGCAGGTCGCGCCCACCGTAGAGCCGGCTGGCGATCTCGCGGAAATCGGCGATCAGCCCGTGGTACTCGCGCTGCCGCTGCTCGAAGGTCTGCTTGAGATTCGCATGGGCCTGCTGGTACGTCTGATAGGTGTCGATGTTCGCCTGCAGGGCGGACTGCCTGCGATACATGGCCACCCCGGCGACAGCGGTCGCGACCACCAACAGCGCCGCCGCGATCCAGGGCCAGGCCAGCTCGTGCATCATCGCCTTGCGCTTCAACAGGCTCTCGGGCCGCAGATCGAAGCTGACCGTGTCCGGTTCGCCCGCCAGGGCCGTGCCCAGGGCCAGGCCGTAGGTATGCGGGCGCTCGGGCGTTGGGCCGGTGCAGCCGGCGAACGGATCACCGGTGACCACTGGAGCCTTGAGCCGGCGTTCGAGGTAGCCCGCAAGACCGACCAGGTCGGCGCAGCCACCGAGCAGTCGTACCCGGGCGATGTCCATCTCGCCCAGTCGCAGCTGGGCGCGGAACCAGGACAGCGTCTTGGCGATCTGGACGTGCAAGGCCTCCGCGCTCTGGGTCAGCTCCGGGCCCAACCGCAGGGCGCCGACCTGCAGGGTAGCTTCGCCCGGTCCCGGCGGTTCCGGCGCGGCGAATACCGGATGCGTCGGTCGCTGCCAGGGCTCGCCCGACTCGCGCTGCGCGCCTGTCCCGGACACCGCGGCCGGATGCGGCGGGGCCGGTGCGGTACCGTCTCCGGTTACCCCTGCGCCTGCATCCGCAGCAGCGCCCGCATCCTCGTCCTCGTCCTCGAAACGCAGGTCGAACTCGTCCGCTCCGGGCGCAGAGGCCGGAGCTGTCGGTTCACTCGAGGCTGTCACCTCTGGCGCCGCTGCATCGCCGCTGGTGGCCTCCGGCTCGGGCTCGTCGAACAGGATCACGTCCTCGTCCACCGCGCCACCTGCGCCGATGGGCGATTCGTCGCTCCTCGATGCCAGCGACTCCGCCGGGGCGAGCGCTTCGGACGAGCGCTTGAGCATCTCGGCCTCGTCGAAGCGGATGCCCCGGCTGCGGGCCATCTGTTCGGTGAAGTTGTCACCGCCGTAGGCGATCTGGCGGCAGGCGAGGAAGTCGCCATCGCGCAACAAGGCGATACGGGTGGCGCGCGATCCGATGTCGACCACCAACTCGTAGGCCGTCTCCCCGCCGCCGCCAAGGGGCTCGGTGGTCGGGGCATTGGCCACCGCCGCCGCAGGGAGTTCGAGATGATCGCAGGCGATCCCGGCTGCGCGCAGATCCTGCAACAGCGCATGCACCTGCGGTACCTGCGCCAGGGCGCAACAGTGGATCAGCTCGCGGCTGCCCAGCGGCACCAGATGCACATCGGCCGCGAGATCCTCACCGCCGCCGGTGTGTTGGGTGAGCTCGAGATGCAGCAGGCGTTCGAGTTTGTCCGGCGGGATCGGGTCGTTGTACTCGAAGCGGACCATGGTTGCCAGATCGCTGCAGACCACGCCGACCCGCCCGCGCAGCGAGAGCTTGTTGTCGATCTCGGCCAGCGCCCGGAGCAGGGGTTTGCGTTCCCCCTGCTCGTCGAACCGGCTGACCTCGGCCGTGCCCAGGACCCGGATCACGCCCTTGCGGGCCTGCACGGCCACCGCACGGACGTGGAAATATCCGATGTCGAGGCCGACCAGCGGACGGCTCATGGGCCGACGCGCTCCCGACGGTCATGGATGTCCTGACCCAGGGTCTTGCGCATCGCACGCTGTTCCGCCGCCATCTCGGCCGCACGCTTGCGTGTCGCCTCGGCCTCGAGCCGCTCGCGGGCGTGGATCTCCTCGCGCACGTTCGCCGGCAGCACCACCCGCGCGGTATCGCGCAGGTAGCGGATCTCGTCGGAGAGCTCGGCGCCGCTGGGGTCGATGATACGGGCGGTAACGAAGATCATCAGCTTCGACCGGCTGAGCGAATCGGAATCGCTGCGGAATACGCGGCCGAGGCCGGGGATGCGCATGAGGTACGGCAGGCCCTGGGTGTCCTGGTTCTCTCGCTCGGTGATCAGGCCGCCGAGGGCGATGGTCTCGCCATCCTTGACGTGCAGGATCGTATTGAGGGTGCGCGTGGCGATCTCCGGCTCACGGGTGATGAACAGCGCGGTGCTGGTGTTCTCGCCCTCGCTGAACGAGCCGCTGGCGGTCAGCTGGGCCCGATTGAGGATCTCGGTCACCGTGGGCACGAGCTCGAGGGTGATGACGTCTGTATTACGCGCTATCGACGGATGGATCTCGAGCGTGAAGCCCTCCTTCGCGGAGCTCCATTCGGGCTCGATCTGAGCGGAGCCGAAACTGGTATTGTTGTCGTCGTCGAAGTCGTCGTCGATGTAATTGGGCACGCTGATATTGTTGTAGCCGCTGATGTAGGGCACGTCGACCGAGAGGTCGATCACGCCGATGGCATTGTTGAGCGTCATGATCTGCGGCGCCGAGAGCACGTTGGCGTGACCCTTTGACTCGAGCGCGTTGAGCAGCACCGAGAAGTTGGGCCTGATCCCCGGCCCACCGCCGACGATGGCGGTCGAGAGGCCCGGCCCGGTCTGGGAGCTGAACTGACCCAGGAAGTCGTCGACGAGACTGTCGCCGGTGGCATTGGGATCGGGAATGATCGGCGAACCACGGGCCGCGCCCCAGGCCATGGTCCCTCCGTCACGATTGTCGCGCCCCAGCAGGCCCCACTGCAGACCCAGGTTCATCGCCGCCTCGTTGCTGACCTCGACGAACTTGGTCTCGATCATGATCATGGTCGAGTTGTAATCGAGCGCGTGCAGGAGCCGTTCGATCTCGCTGATCGCGGCGGGCGACGATTTGACGTAGAGGGTGTTCGATTTGTGCTCGAGATACATCTCGCTGCCGTCGGGCCAGTCGACCAGCGATGGCACGGCTTCGAGGAAGCGCTCGAGGTCGGTCGCGGCATCGCCACCGCCACCGCCGCCACCGCCGCCGCCGCCGATCGAGAAGGGCGTATCGTTCCCGTCGCCACCGCCACCGCTTCTGCTTCCGCCACCGCCACCGCCACCGCTTCCGCCGCCGCCGCCGCCCTTGGCCTCGCGCTTCTTGAGCACGTTGGTCAGGCCGGAGCGCAGGCGGATGACCTTGGTGGTGAGGATGGGATTCTCGCTGTTGCTGATGTAGACCAGCCCGTTGTGGTAGTTGAACGAGACATCGACCATCCGCTGCAGCACCGCGAGGATGTCTTCGACCGTGCGATCGACCAGATAGGCGGTGATGGTGGTCTCGGGCAAGGCCCCTTCGACCACGACGAAGTCGAGGCCGGCATAGGCGAACAGCTCCTCGAGCACATCTTTGACCGCCGCGTTCTTGTAGTTGAAACCCGGCACGGGCAGCCGCAGGCGCTTCATCAGTGCCTCGCGTTCGAGCGCGGCGATGTCCTCGTCGAAGATGATCACCTCGCGCGGACGCGGGGACGGCTGGCGCGGCATGGTGCCCGCCTCGACCACCTCGGCCTCCACCCCCGAATTGCGACGCGACCGCGCACGCTCGAGGTTCTCCTTCTCGACCCGATTGATCTCGAGCAGCAGGCGGTCGAGCAGCATCATCGCCGGCTTGCTCTTCTCGTACTCGGTGACGATGCGCTCGCACAGGTCGATCGCCTGGTTGAACTTGTTTTCGTGGATCAGGTATTCGACCGAGCGCAGGCTGCGGATCACCTCCAGCGAGGCCTCGGCCTTGGCCGCCTCGTAGTCCGGATCGCCGAGGATGAGGTTCTTCTCTGCCACGTGCTGCTTGATCAACGCGCGCGCATCCTCACGGCGCTGTTCGATCCGCAGGATCATCTCCAACCGCTCGGCGGCCTTGTCCTCGGGGTGGAGTGCGCGATAGGTCTCGATCAGCAACATGGCCTCGGCGACGTTGCCCTGCACCGCCTCGACCCGTGCCCGCGCCACCAACAGGTGTTCGGGTTCCGGACCGGCGGGTTGCTGCTCTGTCGCTGCGCCGGGATCGTCGGCGGCCTCTGCGCCCGCCAGCGGCCGCGCACTGCCCAAGCTCAGAAACAGGGCGAGAATGGCGATCGTGACGCCGGAGATGCATCGCTCCGGTCCACGGACCCCCGCGGGGCGGCTGTCGAGCTGGCTCGGGGTCATGCGGTTCGCCTCATATCCATGGATCGGACCTCGCTGGAAACGTTCTCTTGCGTTCGCTGCGTCACGCTCTGCAATGCGCCGTCCATGCGGCGCCGGCCGCGCGCGAGCGGCGTATCCTCGGTTTGACAAAGGAAATGTCCATGCCCAACAAGCGCACACCCCTCTATCGGATCCAGAGCGAGAATGGTGGTCGGATGATCGACTTCCAGGGCTGGGACATGCCGGTCCAGTTCGCCGGGATCCGCGAGGAGCACCTGGCGGTGCGTGGCGGCTGCGGCGCCTTCGACCTCGGCCACATGGGGCGCCTGCGCCTGCACGGACCCGATGCCCTCGCCTTCCTCGAATCGCGCATCTCGCGCAAGCTGGGCAGCATGCGCGAGGGTCAGGTGCGCTACGGCCTGGTGCTCGCGGCCGATGGCACGGTGATCGACGACGTGCTGGTCAGCCGGGAAGGGGCGGAAAGCTGGCATGTGGTCGTCAACGCCTCCAACCGCTCCACTATCATCGATGCGTGGAGCTGCACCACTTCACACGACGCCTTCTCCCTGGAAGACCTTACGCAGGAACAGGCGATGATCGCGGTCCAGGGGCCGCAATCCGTCGACCTGCTCGCCGGGCTCGGCCTCGATGGCCGCGAGCTGAAATACTACTCGTTCTGCGACTGCGGACCGGTACGGCTCAGCCGCACCGGCTACACCGGCGAGAACGGCTACGAGTGCTTCCTGCCCGCCGACCAGGCCGAGGACCTGTGGCAGCGGCTGATGGACGCCGGGGTCACCCCGTGTGGGCTCGGAGCCCGCGACACCCTGCGCCTGGAAGCGGGCATGCCGCTCTACGGCAACGAGCTCGACCGTCAGCACACGCCGATCGAGGCCGGGCTGGGTTTCGCGGTGGCGAAGAACAAGCCCTACATCGGCCGCGAGGTCTGTGCCCGCCAACGCGCCAAAGGCACGGCGGTCAAGCTGGTCGGGCTGATATCACAGGGCAAACGCGTCGCTCGCCCCGGCTATGAGATCCTCGCCGGGCAGTGCGCCGTGGGCACCATCACCTCGGGTACGCTCTCACCGACCCTCGGCCACCCCATCGCCATGGCCTACGTCGCCACCGGCAGCGCCGCGACCGGTGCGGTGCTCCAGGTCGACATCCGCGGCCGCGCGACCGGGTCCTTCACCGTGGTCGATCTCCCGTTCTATCGACGCGAGGCCTGAGAGCGCGTCGCCCGGGGGCTCATCGCGCCTGGATGCAGAGTGCTCGCGTGACAGCGTAACGCATTGCAGCGATGATCCGGCCCGCTCGGGGCCGGATCGTGGGGCATGGCGCCGGGGTCGCGGCATCCGGCGCGCCGCAGGACGAACGCGCAGCGCCGGCTCAGCCGGCCATGTTCTTCAGTCGCCAGTTGAGGTAGCTGTCGATGAACTCCTGGATGTCGCCGTCGAGCACCTTCTGGGCGTTGCCCTCCTTGTGGCGGGTGCGCAGGTCGGTGATCAGCTGGGTCGGCTGGAGTACGTAGCTGCGGATCTGGTGCCCCCAACCAATGGTGCCACGGTCGGCCCCGAGATCCTTCAGCTCCTCCAGGCGCTCGGCGTCACGCAGCTGCTGGAGCTTGGCCGCCATCATCTTCCAGGCCTGATGCTTGTTCTGCTGCTGCGAACGTTCGCTCTGGCAGCTGGTGGCGATGCCGGTCTCGAGATGGGTCAGGCGCACGGCCGAGTCGGTCTTGTTGACGTGCTGGCCACCGGCGCCGGAGGCACGATAGGTGTCGATGCGGAACTCGCGCTCATCGAGGTCGTCGATGCCCAGCTCACCGGTATCCGGCAGCTCGGGGGTGACCTCGACCGCAGCGAAGCTGGTCTCCCGGGTGCCGCCGGCGTTGAACGGGCTCATGCGCACCAGCCGGTGGGTGCCCATCTCGCTCTTGAGGTGGCCATAGGCCATCGACCCCTTGATATGCAGGGTGGCGGACTTGATCCCGGCCTCTGCCGCAGGCTCGAGCTCGATGATATCGCAGTTATAGCCCGCGCGTTCGCAATAATTGGTATACATCCGCACCATCATCTGAGCCCAGTCGCAGGCGTCGGTCCCGCCAGCGCCCGGCTTGATGGTCATGAACACGTCGTTGCTGTCGTAGGGGCCGGAGAGCACCAGCTGGATCTCCAGCCGGTCGATGCCTTCGCGTACCCGGTCTGCCTCGGCGGCGAGCTCCGCGAGCGCACCGGCGTCATCTTCGGCCTCGGCCAGCTCGATCAGCTCGCCGCAAGCGGCCAGTGAAGCCTCGATCTCGTCGTAGGGATCGACCACTCCCTTGGCCGCCTTGAGCTCGTCGATCACCCGCCGCGCGGCCTCCTGGTCATTCCAGAAGGTCTGTTCCGACATCGCACCTTCGAGCCGGGTGACCGTTTCGCGCTTCTCGTCGATATTGACGCTGCGCGCGAAGCCGGCGAGCCGCCGGCGCTGTTCCTCGATGAGATCGCCGAGTTCGCTCATTCCGCGCAGTCTGGCTCCGCGCCCCCGAACGCAAGCCCGGCACCGTTCTTTAACCATTTGCCGATCGACTGCACGATCCATACTGCCGCCCATGATTGAGACCACGCAACAGTCGGGCAGTCTGGCCCAGATCGGCCGTCTGGTCCGTCTCGGCTTCCGTCACCCCCATCTGCTGGTGCTCAATATCCTCGGCCTGCTGGCCATGGGCGGTCTGTCCTTCGTCCTGGTCCTGCTCTCACAGACGATCCTTGAGGTCTTCGGACCGGTGCTCGACGACGCCGGCCATCGCTTCAGCCCGGAGGAGCTCGCCGCGGCCACCGACCGCCTGATGGAGCTGGGCATCCTGCTGACCAGCCTGGCCGTCCCCGCCGGCCTGGTCGCCGCGGGCAGCTGGTGGATCGGACAGTACCTCGCCAGCCGCTGCGTGCTCGACCTGCGCGACATGTTCATGCGCCATTTCGTCGGTCTGGACATGGAATTCCACGCCGCCGCGGCCAAAGGCGACATGATCACCCGCATGTCCGGCGACATGGAGCAGGCCCAGAGCGTGATCCAGTCGGTGTTCGGCAAGACCAGTCAACGGCCGCTGGAGATCATCGCCACCATCGTCGCAGTGTTCGTGGTCGAATGGCGGCTGGCCTCGATCCTGTTCCTGATCCTGCTGCCGGTGATCCTGATCCTCTCGCGGCTGTTCAAGCGCACCAAGCGACGGGCCCAACGCGCGCGCAAGTCGATGGCGGCGACGATGACCGCCTTCGAGCAGGCGGCCTCGGGCGTGCGGGTGATCAAATCGGTCGGCGAAGAGGTCACGGCGGCCAACAGCTTCAACGCCACCACCACCCGCCTGATGCGCGATGAGATGCGCACGGTCAAGACCCGGGCCCACGCCGATCTGGTCAGCTACGGCATCGCCTTCCTGATCCCCGGATTGACCATGTTCGCCAGCATCTGGCTGCTGCGCAGCAACGCGATCAGCGGTGCCGAGGTCGGCGCCTTCCTCGTCGGGCTGATCCGCATCACCACTATGCTGCGCACGACCCAACGCGCCTTCGGCGCGGTGATGCAGAAGCTGCCCGGCGCCGCGCGAATCTTCGCGATCCTCGACCGCGAGCCGGTGGTGCGCGACCGCCCCGACGCCCGCCCCTGCCCCGAACCCCGCGAAGCGCTGCGCCTGGAGCGGGTCTGCTTCCGCTACGCCTCCGACGCCGAGGAGGTCCTGCACGACTGCGATCTCGAGATCCCCGTCGGCAAGACCGTGGCGCTGGTCGGCGAATCGGGCGCCGGCAAGAGCACCATCCTCGATCTGCTGCCACGCTTCTACGACGTCACCGGCGGGCGGATCACCATCGACGGCATCGACGTCCGCGACCTGCAACAGGCGAGCCTGGTACACCGCTTCGCGATCGTCCAACAGGACTCCTTCCTGTTCAACGACACGGTCGAACGCAACATCGCCTACGGCCGACCCGACGCCACGCGCGAACAGATCGAAGCCGCCGCCCGCCGCGCCCACGTCCACGACGCCATCCTCGCGCTCGAGGGCGGCCTCGGCTATGACACGGTCGTCGGCGACCGCGGCGAACGGCTCTCCGGCGGACAGCGCCAGCGGGTGGCCATCGCCCGTGCCCTGCTGCGCGACGCCCCGATCCTGATTCTCGACGAACCGACTTCCGCGCTCGATGCCGAGAGCGAATCCCGGGTCCAGGCCGCCCTGGCAGAACTGATGCGCGGCCGGACCTCGATCGTCGTCGCCCATCGGCTGGCCACGATCCAGCACGCCGATGTCATCCACGTGCTCGCGCGCAGCGAACACCGTGTGATCGAGAGCGGCACCCATGCCGAACTGCTCGCACGCGACGGCGAATATGCCCGCCTGGTGCGCCTGCAACAGTTGCTGACCTGAGCCATGCGCGCAGCCTTGCAGGATCGCAGGAAGTCATTTCCTCACGGGTGCTTCCGGCGGTCCATACTCACGGCTATGAACAGAGCTAAACCGTTGCACACGCCCGCAGGCCCCCCTAGCATCTGCACGAGCCCCATCTTCAGACGAGGACGCCATGACCGACGACCAGAAGCCCGATGAGTCGACGCCCGAACCCGATCAGGCCACCCCCCCCCCTGCTGCCGACGCAACGTCCTCCGAAGAGGATGCGAACCAGCTGCCCGAGGAGTGGAAGCCCGAGCCGCGGGAGTGGACCTGGAAGGATCTGTTCACCGCGCCGATGCTGGCCTTCAAGTTCAAGGCCCTGCTGATCAGCGTGGTCACGATCATCGTACTGGCGCTGTTCAAATGGGGCTGGGGCGTGGTCTACAACGCCTGCGACGAGATCGTCGTCCTCGCCCCGATCGTATTCTGGGCCGGCTGGGCCCTGGGCGCCGCGATCTTCGGTCTCGGCGCGACCCTGGTCTCGGTGTTCATGAAGGCCGACCTGCTCGACGACGAATTCCTCTCGCTCAAGGAGGCCTGGGACCAGGCCAAGGGGCGGTTCCTCGCGGCGTTGATGGTTCCGGTCTTCCTCGTCCTGATCCTGGCCGGGTTCAATTTCCTGATCTATCTCGCCGAACTCGTCGGCAGCATCCCGATCGTCGGACCGCTGCTCTACGCCCTGCTCTACCCGCTGGGCTTCCTGCTGGCGCTGTTCACCGTGCTGCTCGCCATCGGCGTGATCCTCAGCATCTTCGTCGGCCCGGCGGTGGTCGCGATCCGGCGCCACGGCTGGTTCGACAATGTCATCGACACCTTCGAAGCGGTCGGCACCAAGCCGCACGTGCTGATACTCAACGTGTTGCTGACCTTCATCATGATGATGGTCTGCTACAGCATCGGCCAGGGTGCGATGTCGCACCTCGCCTCCTTCGGCGTCAGCAAGAACACGCCGGGACATGCGATCAACCGTACAGAAGCCCGCGCCACCACCCTGACCGTCGAATGGCTGCAACACGTCGATCCCTGGCTCAAGGGCTCGGTGGCCGGAGCGCTGGCCGAGGTTCCGATCATCGGCCCTTTCACCGCACCCAGCTTCGCGCCGCAAGGCCACCCGCTGGTCGAGACGCGCAACGATGCCCTGAACTCGATGGGGCTCGGCTACAACTATCAGCATCGCCACATCGATGGCTGGACCTACTGGTTCGCTGGCCCCCTGCTCGCCATCTGGAAGACCCTGTTCACCGCCCTGCTCTTCGGCTACGCACTGAACATCTTCCTCGCCGGCGGCATGTTGACCTACCTCGCCGTGCGCGAAGACGACTACTGGGACGACGAGGACCTCGACGACCTCGACCAGCTGGCCAAGGAGCTCGAGGAGGAGGCCAAGAAGGAGGAAGAGGAAGCAGCCAAGGCGGCCGCCGCTGAAGGCGACAAGGCCACCGATGAGAAGGCGGACGCAAGCGAGAAGAAGGACGACAAGCCCGCGGACGACAAGAAGGATGACAAGCCCGCGAGCGACAAGCCCGCGAGCGACAAGAAGGACGACAAGCCCGCGGACGACGACAAGGACAAGAAGGCCGAAGACAAGAAGGACGACGACAAGCCCGCGGACGACAAGAAGGCCGAGGACGACAAGGACAAGAAGGGCGACGACAAGGGAGACGAGAAGTCCGAGGACAAGGACAAGACCTAGCCCGCATCCCTCATGAGAAATCTGCTGCAAAGCCGTATCGCACCGCCATTA
>CAZTGE010000005.1:0-60285 GCA_964612995.1 uncultured candidatus Brocadiaceae bacterium
CCATCCTCGGTGGAGCCAAGGTCGCCGACAAGATCCAGCTGATCGAGAACCTGCTCGACAAGGTCGACGAGATGATCATCGGCGGGGCCATGGCCTTCACCTTCAAGAAGCAACTCGACGACGTGGCCATCGGCGCCTCGCTCTACGATGAGGAGGGGGCCAAGATCGTCCCCGACATCATGGCCAAGGCCAAGGCCAAGGGCGTGACCATCCATCTGCCGGTCGACTACGTCACCGGGTCGAAGTTCGCCGAGGACGCCGAGGTCGGCGAGGCCACCGATGCCTCCGGCATCCCCGAGGGCTGGCTCGGCCTCGATGTCGGTGCCGATTCCAACGCCATCTTCACCAAGGCGATCAAGCAGGCCAAGACCATCGTCTGGAACGGCCCGGCGGGCGTGTTCGAGATGGCGCCCTTCGCCAAGGGCACCGAGGCGATGGCCCAGGCGGTGGCCGCAGCGACCGCCGAGGGCGCGGTGTCGATCATCGGCGGCGGCGATACCGCGACGGCGGCCAAGGTCTTCGGCATCGAGGATCAGGTCAGCCACGTCTCCACCGGTGGGGGCGCCAGCCTCGAGCTGCTCGAGGGCAAGGAGTTGCCGGGCGTGGCGCATCTGAGCGAAGGCTGAATCCCCGTTTCGTGTAGCGGCCCTCGGCGTGTCCCCGGCGCGCGGGGGGCCGTCGCGGCGGCGGGACTGGCATCGCAGGGCCGGTCGGGGTATGATGGCCAGATGGCCAACCAGCCCGTGTTGTCCACTGTTTTGGTCGAGAAGCTGGGTTTCGCGCGCAACCTGCTGACCCTCGCCGCGCCGGTCGAGGTCCGGGTCCACCCCGTTCTGCTCGACGACATGGCCGTGCTGCGGGTCGAGGGGTTCGACGAGCCGATCTACTGCGATCGCGACTACCTGCGGCGCAATCAGATCCGCTTCGGTTCGCAGGCGGGGAAGGGCTCGCAACTGCTGGCCTGGACCCGCCCCGAACGGCGTCGGCGCAGCGACGACCCCGCGAACCCGGAGATCGATCTGGTCACCGTGCTCGATCTGTTCCAGCTCGGGCACCCGATGGATTTCAAGCGTTTCCAGCGTTTCGTCGACGGGCTCGCGCTGCGCGATACCCAGGCGCGGGAGTATCTCGCGCGCAAGGCCGAGGAGTTTCCGCTGCTGGTGGTGGACGAGGACGGCGTGGCCAGCGCTCTGCGCTGTCTGGCCCGGATCGTCGACACCGCGGAGGTCGACCTCGGCCTGGCAGCCAGAGGCGCGGCGCGGCCGGGCCACCAGCAATTGGGCAAGCAGTTCGCCGAACCCCTCAGCGCTGCGCGCAAGAGCCCGCTGCTGGTTCCGCTGCTCGTCCGCCTCGAGCCGGCCGAACGCTTCAACGCCTTCCGTCTGTTGTGCTACGCTGAGGATCCCGAGACCGGCACCGCCGGGATGATCGACTTCGTCCGTGCCGTCGCCGCCGCCACCGGCTATGCAGTGCTCGCGGAGCGCAGCGAGACCGTTGACAGCGCCGATGCGTTGCGCTCGCTGCTCGAAGGGCTCAACGCCTGGCTGCTCTCGCCGCGCCGGCCAGGTGCCGAATAACAGGGGTCAGGGTGCGTGACGCCGTTGCCCGGCGGTGAGGCGTTCGAGAGCGGCGTCGACGTTCTGGGCGCAGAGCAAGTGGCGCGTGAGGCCGAGGATGGCCAGGGTCTCCATGATCGAGGCGGGAACCGCGACGCAGAAGAACGGCAGTTCCTGCGCCGCCGCCTGGCGGGCGGCCAGCAGGAAGCCGATCGCGGCAGAGGGCAGGCACTCGCAGTCGGCGAGATCGACGATGACCGCCCGCGGTGTGTTCGCGCGTTCCTGCTCGAGCCGGGTCACCGCATCGGTCAGAGCAGATCGCTGGGCCGGGTCGGCGGTGGTGGCGAGATCGAGTACGAGCGCGCGGTCCTGCAGGTAGACCGCGGCGGTGAACATCGCATTGGGGATTGCCGGACGGGTTTCGAGAGTCCGGATCAGGCTCGCCAGGTGATCGAGCACGGCAGCATTGTGCATCGCCATGACCTTCAACGATGGAGGAGGACGGCACCGGTCGACTATATACAGCCTCGCAAGCGAAGGCCAGTGGCGATTGCCGCCCGAGATCGCATCGTCGTTTTCTGACAGAGCGGCCGACGAACTTTGGCCGGTAACCACTCAGGCCCATGGGGCCTGAGTGGTTACCGGCCAAATTCGGGGCCCCATCGCACCCGATGGGGTTTGGCGTCGAGTGGTGGTGGGCGGATACGTTTCGGCGCAGCCGATCCGCTCACGCCTGAATCTGCTGGCAGATTCAGGCGAACCACGACAAAGCCAGGGGGGTAGGTCCTCACTGCGTGAGGACCGTAGGGGCGAAGCCCCTGAGAGTCACCTTTGGCGTTCCCACCGCTTCGCCACTGCGGACCCCCGGTCATCGTCTTCGGCTCCTCGCGGTCCCGATGTTTGTTCGCCAGCTGCTGGCGTCTTCGGCGGCCTTGCAGGCCATTTTCGCCGGAAAGCGTTCCTCTGTCGGCGGTCGCCCAGTCGGGCCTGGTTGGGCTTCGAATGCCGCGGTCGGGCAGGTCCTGGTCTCAGGGAGCCTTCACTTCGCCCCAACTGGGCTATGCGGAGGTTTCGGGTGGGAAGAGGCCGGAGCTGATCGGCGGTGGCGCGTTGGCGCGACCGGTGGTCGCGCCCGTGCTCAGGCTGTGCAGTCGGGGTCGCCCGCAGCACGGGGCGCGGGGCGTGGCTCCTCGCCGAAGACCTCGGCCTCGAACACCTCGAACCAGGTTCGAGGATGACGCCAGGCATCGCTCGGCAGACCGGCTTTGGCGCTGAGGTGGCTGAGCATCTGCTCACGGGTCCAGCCTTGTTCGGGGGCGACCTGGGGCAGGAAGACCGCTCCGGCGGGGCCGTGGTGGAGGACCACGCCATGGCGGCCGGGTTCGATCGCGTCGACCTGGTCCACACGTTCCGGCGGATGCAACGCCGAGATCTCGATCCGCAGTCGTACGAGTTCCCCCGGCTGCAGGGGCGCGAAACGCGGATCGTCGAAGGCGGCGGCGCAGGCGCGATCGGCCACCGCTTCGCTCACCGGCCGGCGGGCGACGATCTCGCCGATGCAGCCGCGCAGTCGCCCAGCGATGGTCAAGGTCACGAAGGCGCCCATGTGCTGGTCGAGGGCCGGCGAGCTGGAAGCCAACAGCTCGCCGGCGCGCGGACGACGGGAATGGGCGAACGCGTGGGCGATACTCGCCCGGGCAAGGGTCAGCAGGTCGGATCTGGCAACGTCGTCGAGCATGGTCGCTCCGTGTCATTCGGCCCAGGCGCCGGTGACCCCGGCGCTGAGGTAGCTCACGCAGTGGCTGAAATCGCCGGTCTGCACGCCCGATGTGGTGTAGGCGATCAGCTCGATCGCCGGATCGTCGTCGTCGGCTTCGAGCATCGCCAGCAGCAGGCCGACGCTGTTCCGGCCGCAGATGGTCGCCCCGGTCTGGCTGATGCGCTCGCGCCAGCCGGGCAGATCCCTGGCCTGGAGGCGGGCGAAGACCTCCATGTCCAGCCTTTCCAGATTCGCGGGAATATCATCGGTGAAGGGGACGAAGCCGAAATTGCGGCCGTAATGGGTGAAGTCGGTGCTGGCCACCACCAGCGTGTCGGCATCGATGCAATCCACGATCGCGCGCGCGACCGAGCGGGTGGTGGCCAGATCGAGTTCGCCGACCACCAGCGGGACCAGCGGGACCGCGCCGCAGCAGTGCTGGATCAGCGGCACCTGGATCTGCACGCTGTGTTCGCTCGCATGTGCCTGGGTGACCGTGGAGATGGCCGGGTGCCGTTGCAGGGTGGCGATGCAGCCGGTGTCCACCGGGACTTCGCCCAACGGAGTGGCCAGGGCGTCCCACGACGGCGCGCTCACCATCCCCGGTAGCGGTACGCGATGGGCGGGGCCGATGATCACGATGCGCTTGTAGTCGGCGCTGCGTACCTGGGCCAGTCCGGCCAGAGCCACGTCGGCCGAATAGCTGTAGCCCGCATGCGGCAGGACCAGGGCCCGCAGCGATCCGAGGCCCAGCGCGGGGGCTCTGGCAAGACCGGCGTCGAGCATGTCGCGCAGGGCTTGCGGATCGTCGGGGTACCAGGTCCCGGCCAGGGGCGATGGGTGGACTGCGTGCGGCATGCGAAGAATCTCCCTATCGATCTGGCCGAGGGGGCGTCGTTGCTTCGATCCCGGCGGGTCGCGGCCCTGCTGCCCCGGTGGACGGGTGGGCGGGAGCGACCCGCACGGTACCACTCATCCTAGAGCTGGTGGTGCGGGGGAAACGATGATGAAGCGCGGTGAGGGAACTCAGTCGCTCCAGCGCCGTTGACGGTCGAAGCCACCCCAGCCGGTGCGTTGGCGCGGCTTCGGTTTCTCCTGCTTCGCCCGGCCGACCAGCTGGCGCAGCTGGTTCACTTGGGGGTCGATGCCCATGATCGTCCGCGTCGGCGCCGGGCCGAGCAGGACGGTGGTCGGCAGTTCGGGCAGACGCCATTGCTCGCGCCAGGCGGCGGCGTCGCCGTCCTGGTTGGGATTGGCCCAGAGCAGGTCCACCTCGGCGCCGTGCTCGATCTCGCCCAGTCGGGTCATCGCTCCGAGCGGATTGCCGTCGAAGCTGACGCAGACCAGCCGCAGGCGGTCGCGGTAGTCGGGTGCGTCGAGCTCCTCGATCAGCGATGCGATCTGGAAGCGCTGCTCGGGCTCGGACAGATCGATGAAACAGACCAGCAACCAGGGCTCGGTGCGCGCGGTGAGCGGGTCGCGGGGGCCGCCGGTGAGGTTCTGCGCCGGGATCCGCGGTGCGGGCACGCCGATGCGCTCATGGAATGCGATCAGCTGCATCAACGGCGTGAACTCGGGAATCTCGGCGGTGACGTTGACTGCGGTCTGCTTGGCTTCGGCGATGCGCCCGCGCATCAGGCTGTGGCGGGCCGAGAGCACCGCGGCGAGCTGCTTGTAGGAGGGCCGGTCCGACTGACGGATGCGTTCGAGCAGTGGCGGGACGTTCTCACCGTTGGCGAAGCGCATCCGCCACGAGGCGAGATAATAGAGCGCCTTGTTCTCGTAACGGGTGCCCTTGGCCCGCTCGAGCAGGCGTTCGAGCTGGGATTCGAGCCGCGCCTCGCGATCCCAGCGTTCTTCGGGCGGCAGCATGCGGTACTCGTCGAGCTTGCGCTCGAAGCGTTCGATCGACTCGAGCGCCTCGCGGGCGGCTGGATCGAGCCGCATGCGGAAGCCGTCCTGGTCTGACTGGGCCCGGACGTGATCGCAACAGAGCAGGATCAACACGCATACCAGATAGCGCATGGGCTTCATTGTGACGCCCGCGATCGCGATTGAAAGATGGGATCGGCAGGGCCTTGGACCGCGGCGATACCAGATGGCGCACCATGCGATCGGGCTTATCGGTGATTGCCGGTCGGCTCCAGCGTCGTGCTGCGATCAGGGCTGGGCGTCAGCCGTGCCGGCGTCGACACGCGGCCTACTCAGGTCGGGTTGTCTGCCGATCACCAAGACCCAGACGCGGCCCCATGCTGCCGGCGGGGGTGAGGATCACCCGAGCGGATCGGGGGAAGACGGGACTGCTGAGGATGGATACTGCGCTGGCGAAGCCGCGGGCCTCGGCGCTGGCAGGGAAGGCGTAGGCGACCTTGCGCAGGGGGCGCCCGTCGGGGCCGTAGAAGGCCACGCCGACCTCGGGCAAACGCTCGCCCGGCGGGCCCTGGACCACCAGCTCGCTGCGGAGGTGCTGTTCCTCGCCCTCGCCGGGTTCGTGGTCCACGCGCAGCGTGATGAGGTAATCGCCGCCGAGGGCGATGACCCGGCCGGGGGTGATCTGCAGCAGGGGCTGCTCTTCGGCCGCCTCGCCGAGCAGCGATTCGAGGTGCGTGCCCTGGATGCGCCGGGTGAAGGCGGTGAGGCTCTCCTCGGCCGTGGCCAGTGCGTGTTCCAGTTCCATGTTGCGCTGGGCGGTGGCGTCGAGCTTGCGTTCGACCGTCGCGAGCTCCTGCTCGTAGGTGGTGACCTTGGCGCTGAGATCGCGGATCCGGTGTTCGTTGGCCAGCTGGTCGCCGTAGACGTGCTTCTCGAGCTTCCGTTTCTCCGTGCGCAGGGTGTCGACGCCGCGGGCGAGGATGGTGCTGGCCTGTTCCAGCCGTCGATTGCGATCGATCTGCTCCGCGAGCTCGTTGCGGGCCTCCGCGAGCGTTGCCTCGAGCAACAGCACGCGGTCGCTGGCCTCGCGCAGGCTGGCGTTGTCGACGGCCAGATCGCGGCGCGCTCGCTCCAGGGCTTCGATCCGACCGGCGGCGGTGGCCAGGCGTTCACCGGCCCGCTCGGTCTGGTCGTGTGCCTGTGCCACCTGTTGTTCGAGTCGATCGGCCGTATCGGTCAGCGATCGGATCCGGGCGCGATAGGCGGCGCGGTCATCGGATGTCAGTGGGCTGCTCGTCGGTGGTTCGGGCAGCCGCGCGGTCGGCGGCGCGGTCGGTGCAGGGCGGTCGTCGAGCCGTAGGCGGATGACATCGGCGGTCGCAGCCATGGCCAGGATGAGCGCGGCGGCGCAGAAGATCGCCATCCGGCGGGTCTGGCGTCGCATGTGGCGCAGGGCCGAGAGCGAGGCCGGCGGCGTCGGCTGACGGGTGGTGGGGATGCGCGGAATCGGCTCGAGCGCGGCCGCCGGATCGCTCACCGGGCGCTCGAGCACGTCGCTGCGGTAGAGCCGGGGGCGTTCGAGTTCGGGATCCGAGGCGCGGGCCATCTGTGCGCCCGTGTCGATGTCGTGCGCGCCGAGGGCCACTGGAGCGACGTAGCGCTGCGTCGCCTCCTCGTCGCCCTGTTCCTCGGCCTCGAAGCCGCGGATGCCGGAGAAGCGGGTGAGGCGGTTCCATTGGAAGTCGGCCACCTCGGCGTCGGCCATGTCGGCTTCGCGCAGGTCGGAGCCGAGCAGCACCGTGCCCGCGAGGTGTGCGCCGGTGAGATCGGCGTTGCGCAGGCTGGCGTTGCCGAGGTGGGTCTCGACCAGCTCGCAGCCTGCAAGTCGCGCCGCGTCGAGGTGGGCGGCGCGGAGGTTGGTCCGCGTGAGGTCGGCGCCGGTGAGATCGGCGCCGGCGAGGTCCGCGCCGGCGAGCACCGCGTCGCGCAGATGCGCGCCACGGAGGTTGACGCCGGCCAGACGGGCACCCGGCCAGACCAGGCCTTCGAGGTGATAGCCCTCGCAGTCGCCGGCGCTCATCCGCACCGCCTGCTTGAGCAGTTCGACCACGTAGGCGGGGGTCTTGTCGACCTCGGCATTGTGCCAGATGCAGTGATCCGCTCCGCCCGGCGCAGGCTGTGCGCAGGCCGGGCGTTCGCGCTCGTAGGCGTGTGCGCAATCGTTCATCATCCGTCTCGTGCCGATTCGGTGGACGGCGGCTGCTCGGGCGTGGTGCTGGGCTCGTCGTCGCCGAAGATCCTGAGTGCGCGTTCGCGCAGAGCGGTGGCGGCGCCGGGGCGCAGCCGGCTATAGGCGGTCACGTGTTCGAGCGCCTTGTCTTCGTTGCGGCGATGCTCGGAGTAGATGATGGCGAGGCGGAAGTGCGCCCGCAGGTCCGTCTCCGAGTGCGGGTCGAAGTTTTCGCCGGCGATCTCGCGTTCGAGGTGGACGATGGCCTTGTCATATTCGGCCAGGCTCTCGTAGTATTCGCCGAGCAGCCCGTTGGCCTCGGCGAAGTCGGGATCGCGTTCCAGGATCTGTTGCAGGTCCTCTTTCATCAGCACCTTGGTGGGAACGCCTGGGATGCTGGCGCGGCGGTAGTAGCGAGCGCGGTGCCACAGTGCGCGGGTGAGCATGCTCGGGCGGTGGGCCGTGGCGACCTGGACCGCCTTGGTGTAGAGCGCGTGGGCCTCGCCGCGGCCCTGGCCGCGCTCGGCGAGCACGGCGAGATTGAGCAGCGGTTCGGGTCGCCGCGGGTCGGCCTCGTGTGCGCGACGCAGGTGGCTTTCGGCGAGGTCGGGCCGCTTGAGGCGCATGTGCAGGGTGCCGAGGTTGTAGTGGGCCTGGAAGTGGCGCTCGTCGAGGGCGAGGCACTTCTCGTAGGCCGCGCGTGCGGCGCTGAGATCGCCGAGCTGCTCATGGGCGGTGGCGAGGTTGTAGAGGTACCCGGCCTTCTCTGCCGGTTTGATCGCTGCTTCGACCGCGTTGCCGAAGCGGGTGCGGGCGAGAGCGTATTCCTGCAGCTGGAAAGCGATCACCCCGAGGCTGGCGTGGACTTCGGGATTGTCGCGGCGCAGGTCGACCGCATCGCGGAAGTAGTTGCGCGCCATGGTGTAGTGGTCCTGGCGCTCCTCCGCCGAGGTCGCCGCCTGGGCCATCTTCTGGTGGGTCAGGCCGAGGTTGAACAGGGAGTAGAAGTAGGCCTTGTCGGCACGGTGGGCCTTGGCGTAGTAGCTGACCGCGGTCTCGTACTGGCCGCGAAGGAAGGCGCCGTTGCCGAGGACCGTCAGCTTGGCCGGACTGCCATCGGGCAGTTCGGCCACCTCGACGCCGCCCAGGCTCGCGGCCAGGCAACAGGCCAACGCCACGCGGGTCGCGAATGCTCTGCGTGGTCTACGCACCACCGGTCCTTTCTCACGATCGTTGCGGAGGCTCGGCGAGCAGGGCATCGAGGATGGGGTCGGCGAGCTCCTCGGCCGTAGCGCTGTACTCGCCCGCGGCTATGCGTGCGCGCAGGTCCTCGACGCGGTGGAGCCGCGCCGGGTCGACCTGTTTGAGGGTCTCGACGAAACGGGCGATGGCGGCACTGTCACCGGTCGAGACGCTGTCACCGCCTGCGCCGTCACGCCCACTCACGAGGGGTGCGCTCGCGGCGACCTTCTCGGGCGGGCGCTTGCGTCCGAGGCGCTCGAAGCCCTGCAGGTCTGGGCGGATCTCCATCATCGGCTCCCGGGAACGGGGTCAGGATCGCTCTTCTCCAGTAACGGCACGCCGGCGCGCCGCTTGAGCACCGATCAGCATGGGGCGTACAGGGCCCGACGGCAAGACCTTCAGCCGCCCTGGGGCCAGAGGCGGACCACTGCGACCAGCGCGTCGCAGGCCGCTCCCTTGCTGTCCTGCACCGCGTTGACACAGGACATGGAGGAGGCGTCGGTGAAGCCGCCGATGATCGCCAGGTTGCCATGGATGGCGATGGCTCCGGTCTTCTGCTGGCTCGATCCGGTGCCGCCGATCGCGGCGTGGAAGATGTTGGTCTTCAGATCGGTATCGAGCACGAACAGTCCGCCGTGGGAGATCTCCGCGCCGAGACCGAAGTGGTCGGTGACCGTCGGCGGCGCATGGCGGCGGCCCATCTGCTTGCCGATGTACATCCGGCCCCAGCGATCCTCGGCGTGGGGTATGACATGCGAGGCCATGTATGTGCCGGAGACGGGTTTGCGTTCGACCACATCGATCTTCATCACCATGATCGACATGCCGCCGATGACGTTCGAGTATCCACCGTTGAAGACATCGGATTTCTCGATGCCCTTGTCCAGGTCCTGCGGGTGGCGTGCGAGCACCGAGTTGCCACCATCGCACCAGCACATGACGCCGATGTGGCGCCCGTCGGGGAACAGCCAGGTATCGTAGCCGCGGCTGTCGGACATGAGGCGGCGTTGCTCGGCCTCGTTCTTGCCCCAACCCCAGAACTTCCACCCGGCATCGGAGGTGAGGAAAGGCTGCTGGAGGATGCCGTGGACCTGACGGTAGCGGATGGTCACCTGTTCGCCGGTCGCGGGTACGGTCACGGTCTGTGGCCGCAGGTCCAGCTTGTAGCGATCCAGTTCCGGACCGAGGTCCTGGTTGATGTCGCCGCTGACCGAACCGGTGTTGGTGGTGGTGTCGAACACGAAGCGGAAGCCGTTGCCCTGGGCATAGGGGGTACCGTTGGAAGTGAAGCCGACCTCCTGGATGCGCTGGTTGCCGGCGCCGCCGATGTAGGTCAGGCACAGCAGATGCGGATCGAGCGGTGGCGGGCGCAGGCCCACCGCCACGCCCAGCTCGCGGACTTCGGCGGTGTCGGCGGCGCTCGGCGAGAGGCTGAGCAGCGCCTCGGCCGCCAGCTCGGGTCGTTTGGTCGCGGCGGAGGTCTTGGCCAGGGCGAGCCAGCTGGCGTCGTCCATCGGGGCGTGGACTTCTCGTGCCTCGGTGAACAGCGCATAGACCGCATCGGGGTCCTCGCCTGCGGTGAAGGCGGCCATCGCGGCGTCGAGCAGCTCGGGCGCGTTCTCGGCGTAGGTCAGATCGACGCCGGCTGCCGCGGCGCGCCCGACCCAGTCGGCGCGTTCCTCCGGGCTCATATGGAAGGCGCGCCGGGCGTAGGCTTCACGCAGGGGCTCGCGCCAATTGCTCTCGAGGCTGTCGGGCTGCATCAGCGTGATGTAGCTGCCGACGTGTTCGAGGATCCCCTGCCAGTTGTCGTCGGCGATCACCTGGGGGATCGCGGTCAGGCAGGTCGCGGCCAGCTTGCGTCCGCGTTCGGCTTCGGCCCGGCGAACAACGAGATAGGGCAGGCCCGGGTGCTTCTCCAGCGCCCGGTCGTACTTCTCGATCGCACGCTCGAAATCCTTCCGGTCCAGGTAGCGATCGGCGCTGCGGGCGTAGATGTCCCGCGACTTCTGGTAGGCGAAGCGGGCGAGATCGGCGACCGCGATGGTGGTGGTGCTGCCGTCGGCGCGGCGAAGGGTCAGGTCGGCACTGTCGATGCCGTCCACCTTGGCTTCGCCCTCGATGCGCTCGCCGTCGGCGAGCACCAGCCGGACCTCCTCCCAGGTGTCCGGTCGGGCGGCGGCGAGCCGTTCGCGGATCCGCTCGGGGTCCATCGGCGTGATGTCGTCCTCGATCTGCGTGTCCGTGGCATCGGCGAGCGCAGGGTCGTCCTCTTCTGTCGACGCGTCCTCGGTGACCGCGACCGGATCGTCGGTCACGCCTTCGGGCTCCGGTTGATCCGCGACCGTGGCCGGCTCGTCGGCCTCGGCCTCGGCCTCGGCCTCGGGCTCCGGTTGATCCGCGACCGTGGCCGGCTCGTCGGCCTCGTCTGTGCCGTCCGCTTCCTCTGTGACGACGTCTGCGGCGTCTTGCAGCGCGGTGTCATCGGCATTGTCCGGCGGCGGGGTGCCGTCATCGGAAGTGTTCCGGGTCCCTTGTCCGGGCTCGATCACGGGCCCCCGGTGGGTCACGGGTCCGGCGGCCGGGTGGTCGATGGACGTTTCGTTCGCGGCGAGCGCGGGCGTGTCGTCGGCGGGTCGCTGCCCGGTCTCGGGCTCTTGCCCCCCGATACGGGCAGGGGACTGGGTCGCGGGTGCGTCATCGTCGTCGGCGCCGGTCACCGGCGGCGGCAGACGGAAGCTGCGCGCCTGGCGTTCGTCGGCGCGATCGCGATGGGCCGGCGGCTCCATGTCGAGGCTGTCCTCGAGCTGTGCGGGTTGTTTGCGTGCGGCGTCGAGACGGCGTTCGCTGGCCTTGGTCTGCGAGCGGGCGGCGTTGAAGAGCATGGGGCCGACGATCAGTAGTAGCAGGCCGGCGACGGCGCACGCGATCAGGGCGATGACCCAGCCCGGAACGCGCGAGCCACGGCGTCGGCGGGGGGCTTCGCCGCGCGGTTTGCGCGCGGTGCCTGGCTGGCGTCGATCGGCGGGGCCGGCCAGGCCGGCCGCGGGGCGTTGCCGTGCGGCGGGTGCGGGTTCGGGCCGCGGGCGGACACCGCCGAGCGAGCGCTTGAGTGCGGTCGCCAGGGCGGTGCGCAGGTCATCCCAGCTCGCATAGCGTGCAGCCGGGTCGGCCTCGGTCATGCGCTCGATGCACGTGAGTGCGGGGGCGGGCACATCCTCGCGTCCGCGCAGGTCGTCGAGCTTGCGGCCGCCACGATCGTGGCCGCCGCGCAGGGCGGTGCGCAGGATGACGCCGAGTTCGAACTGGGTCACCGCGAGCTGGGTGTCGCCGGCGGGGCGGGGCGAGCGCCGCGAGAGACCGAAATCGGCGACCCGGCCTGCGCCATCGTCGTCGATCAGGATGTCTCCGGGTCGCAGCCCGTCGTGCTTGAGTCCGTGACGGGTGTCGGCCGCCTCGAGTCCGGCGGCGGCATCGGCGATCAGCGACAGTAGCACACTCGTCGGCAGGTCCTCCTCGAGGTGGATCAGGTCGCGCAGCGAGCCGTTGGCGTACCAGGGCATGACGAGATAGAGCAGGTCGCCGTGGACATCGCCGCGGAACACGGGCACCACGTGCGGATCCTCGACCCGACGCAAGGCCCGGATGGCGTTCTGGAGCCGGGCGCGTTCGGCCGTATCGGCGCCAGCGGCGGGATCGAAGAATTTCACCGCCACCTGCTCGCCGGTGTTGCGATCCTTGGCCGCATAGACCACGCCGGTGCTGCCGGCGCCGATCCGGTCGAGCAGGACGTGCCCGGCGATCGCCGTGTTGGCGAGATCGTCGGTGCGCCCGTCGATGTAGACGAAGTGGTTCTTGCCGATGGTCACCCGCGTGCCGCCATGCAGGGCGGTCGGCACGCTGATCGGCTTGCCGCCGACCAGCGTGCCGTTGTTCGATCCGAGGTCCTCGAGCACCACGCTGGCGCCATCGCGGCGGATCCGTGCGTGTTTGCCGCTCACCGCGGCGTCGGGCAGCTGGATGTCGGCCGAGCTGCGGCGACCGATGATCGCAGGGGCATCGTTTACCACCTGTTCGATCCCCGCCGCCGGACCAGCGACGCAGAGCAGACGGGTCGAGCCCAACAGCGAGCCGTCGGTGACCATCAGCTCGACGGAACCGAGCGCAACGCGGTCACCGCGGGTCAGCAGCACCGTCCGGTTGATCGCCTGGCCGTTGACCGTGATGCCGGCGCCTTCGCTGCAGTCGCTCAGGCTGATGCCGGCGGGGCCGAAGGCGAGCTTCGCGTGGCGGGGCGCCACGCCGCGTTCGTCGAGGAGGACGTCGGTCTCGGGATCGCGACCCAGGACCACCGTTTCGCTCTCGACGCTGAGCAGCTGGCCCGCGCGTCGGCCAGCGGTGAAGCGCAGCACGGGGTGATAGCCGTCCAGCGCGTCGGTGCCGGTGACCGCGGCATCCGCACCGGCACCGGCACCGGCATCGGCATCGGCATCGGGGTCGCCGCCCGGCGTCTCGAGGCTGCGCATGACCGAACGGCGCACGCTGTCGGTCTCGCGCGAGCGCAGGTGGTTGCGCACCGCGAGCAGGATGTCGCGCTCGTGGTCGGCCTCGGTCAGCAAGGCGCCGAGAGCCCGTTCCAGGGCCATGTGCTCGGCGGCCTCCATCCGTGCGTGCTCGTCTTCGAGCAGGCCGGTCTCGAACGCTTGGGTCTCGCTTTCGTCCAGATCGCCGTCGATCCAGGCCTGCAGATCTTCGGTGTTCATGACTCTTCCCCGGCGATGCGTTGTTCGATGCAGTCGCGCAGGCGCTGGCGGACACGGAACAAAGTGGTCCGGACCCAGGCCACGCTGCGGTCGGTGCGGTCGGCGATATCCTGCGCCGACAGGCACTCGCGATACTTCATGTCCACCAGTTCCTGCATGTCCTGCGGCAGTTTGACCAGACAGCGTTCGAGCGCGTCGACCACCCGCCCATCGTGCAGCGAGGAAGGGCGCTGGTTGTTGAACTCCACCAGCAGGTGTTCCCCGAGCCTGGCGCGATTGCGCTGCTCGCGGCTGAAGCGTTGGACCTCGGCGCGCAGCAGGTTGTGGGCGATCGCGCGCAGCCAGGCGGCCAGCGAGGTGCCAGCGGTGAAGTCGGCGAGATGATGGTAGGCGAAGACGAAGGTCTCGTGAGTCAGTTCGTCGATCAGATGCGGCGCCGGAGCCCGCAAGGCGAGGAAGGTACGCACCTTGCGTACATGCAAGCCCATCAGCTGCTCGAAGGCCTCGAGGTCGCCTTCCTGGGCCCGGAGCACCAACCCGCGTTCTCCGTCGTGAGGCACCATGCCGCTTTCCGCCGGAACGCCTGTCATCGGATCGCCGCCGCGTTCACGCCGGGGCTGATCGTCCTCCTGGATCGGGAGGCGCGCTGAGGTGTCAGAGCCGTGTTCGATGGTCGTCGTCATACCATGTGTCCATAGCCACGGCCTTTGGCCCTGTTACAGGCTCGCTCCGGCATGGTGGCGGAAAAACCGCATTTTCGCGGCGCGGGCCTTGTTCGCGATCGTACGCGGTGGTAAAGTGCGGACTCTCCCGGTCGCCAGCCGGGCCCACAGACTTCATCCAGGCTAGGTAGCCGTGACGATGCGACAAGCAGGCTTCACATACACCACCGCCGTCGTGATGACGCCCCGGAGTCCGCCGGAGTCGCGGCGATGAGCGGCGCGCTACGCGTGATGCCGGTTGCCGACGGGCTCGTGTTGCAGCTCAGCGGACGCTGCTCGGTCCGCGAGGCGGCGGCGCTGTCGGCCTTCGTCGAGGCCGAGGGCGACGCCCTGGCCACGGCCCGGATCCGCTGCGATCTGAGCGCCTGCACCTACCTCGACAGCACCATGCTCGGTGCCCTGATCGGGCTCCACCAGCGCCTCGCCGGCCGGTTCGCCCTGGTCGCGCCGCATGACGCGGCACGCGAGTCCCTACAGAGCACACAGCTGATCAGGTTGTTCGCCGTCGAGGAACAGGCTCCGCCGGCCACCGGGCCGGCGACCGAGCTCGACCTCGCCGCCCTCGATGCCGACGCCTTCGGTCGCGAGATCCTCGCCGCGCATCGCCGGCTCGCCGCGATCGGCGGCCCCCAGCAGGCGGCCTTCCGCGCCGTGGCCGAGCGCATGGCGGCCGAGATCGGCGAGGCGCACGACGGCGGCTGAACGGCCTGGATCCGTCCGTCGGGCCACGCAGGCAGTGAGCGGTCCGCAGTCTGCGGCGGCGCAGCGCGCGGCCCTGCCGTTGACCGGTCGGCGGCTTGATCGCCCACCGGGCGGGCGCAGGCTCGGCGGCGAGGAGGTGCGCGATGAAGCATCTGGCCAAGGAGCTGTGGTTCAACGTCCCCGGCCGGCGGGGATTCGTCAACATCACCCGCGAGGTCGAGGAGTGCATCGAACAGAGCGGCGTGACCGAGGGGCTGGTGCTGGTCAACGCGATGCACATCACCGCCTCGGTGTTCATCAACGACGATGAAGCGGGCCTCCACCACGACTACGACGTCTGGCTCGAAAAGCTGGCCCCGCACGCGCCGGTCGACCAGTACCGCCACAACGGCGCCGAGGACAACGCAGACGCGCACATGAAGCGCCAGGTGATGGGCCGCGAAGTGGTCTGCGCGATCACCGGGGGCAAGCTCCACTTCGGCCCGTGGGAGCAGATCTTCTACGGCGAGTTCGACGGCCGGCGGCGCAAGCGGGTGCTGGTCAAGATCATCGGCGAATGAGCCCGCGCGCGCGTCGTCGCAGCCGGGTCGCCAGATGAGCGTGTTCGAGGTACTGATGCTGCTGTGCTTCGGCATCAGCTGGCCGATCTCCATCGCCAAGTCGCTGCGCACCCGGGTCGTGGCGGGCAAGAGCCCCCTGTTCATGGGCATCCTGATCGTCGGCTACGCCTGCGGCATCGCCCACAAGGCGCTGCACAGCTTCGACTGGGTGATCGCCCTCTACGCGCTCAATCTGGTGCTGGTGGCCACCGATCTGGGTCTGTATTACCGTTTTCTGCGCACGCCGCCGCGCCGGGCGGTCGGCTGAAGGGCGCGGTTCAGCCGTAGAGGTCGACCTGATGCACGCCGCCGGCGCGACCCTGGGCGTCGAGGTAGACGCTCGAGCGGCGCATCAGCCCGGCGTTCGCTCCGTCGCCGTCAGCCATGGCGAAGGGGGTGTCGACCGGGCTGAGCGCGATCGCGCCCAGCCCGGCCTGGCCCACCGAGGCGGTCGTGGATGCGCCCGGGCGCCACAGCACCAGCCCCTCCCACACCGGGTCTCCCGCATCGATCCAGCCGTTGCCGTCGGCGTCGTGGGCCGCGAGTTCCGCGAAGCCGTTGCCCGAGCGCGGCCCGAACAGCTCCGCCCCGCTGTCGATCGTGCCGTTGCCGTCGCGATCGAGCGCGAGGAGGGCGGCGCCGGCGGTCGGGGCGGCGATGTGCTCATCGGTGCCGTCGGCGTCGAGGTCGAAGGCGTGGCGCACGCCGCCGGAGAAGCGTACCCCGCGCCCGTCGAGATCGACGATCAGTGGGTCGATCGGCTCCGCGTCGCCGGCGCGCAGGCTGGTCTGTTCATGCGTGAAGGCGAAACGCTCCATGCGCATGGCGAAGGAGAAGGCGATGCTGCGGCCATCTGCGGTCTGTACGCTGCCGGCGATCGCGTGCTCGAGCAGCTCGTGCTCGTGCGTGGTCCGGCTGTGATCGCAGGCGAAACCCCAGCCGGCCGAGCGCGGCTGTTTGACCACCGAAGAGGTCTCTCACGGAGGCGCGGAGACACGGAGATGGATGAGAATGATATCGGTACTGTGATCGTGGACTGCGCAGTTGAACTCCATCAAGACCTTGGGCCTGGTTTGCTTGAGACGGTCTATGAGCGGTTCCGGGCCCGGGCCCGTGTCCGGTTCCGGCGAGGCCTGGAGGCGGTCGCGTTGGATCGCGTCGAGCATGCCAGCGAAGGGATCCGGGTTCTGGCGCGTGGGCCCGGCCGCCGGGGTGTCGGCCTCGGCTCGCGCTTGCGCAGGCTTGCCGATCCAGGCCTCGACCCGGCTGTGCTCCGCCACCTGTCGGACGGCGGTGTGCCGGCTGGCCGCGACGAGACTGCTGCCGCTGACGATCATCCCGCCCCCCTTCCCGGTGCTGTACCCGGGTCCAGTCTTGGCATCAGGTGGCGCGGCTTGAGCGCGAGCGTTCGCGGCAGGCTCAGGCGATGCGCATACCCGGTTGGGCGCCGCTGTCGGGCGCGAGCAGCCACAGGTCCTCACCGCCCGGGCCGGCGGCGAGAATCATGCCTTCGCTCAGGCCGAACTTCATCTTGCGCGGTGCGAGGTTGGCGACGCAGACCACCAGGCGGTCGACGAGCTGTTCGGGGGCATAGGCCCGCTTGATGCCGGCGAACACGCTGCGTCGGCCGAGCGCGCCGAGATCGAGCTCCAGGCGCAACAGTTTGTCGGCGCCGTCGACGTGCTCGGCCGTGGCGACCCGGGCCACGCGCAGGTCGACCGCGGCGAAGGCGTCGAAGGCGATCTCTGCCGCCACCGGTTCGGCCGTCGGGGCTGCGGCGGGTCGGGTGGTGGCGGCGGCCTCGTCGGCCGCCTTGCGGGTGTCCTTGATCATCGCCTCGATCCGCTTGGGGTCGACGCGCTTGAGTAGGTGTTTGAATGCGCCCACCGGCGATCCGGCGAGGGGTACGGTGGCATCGCTCCAGGCGGTGATCGGCGCGGCGAGCAGTTCACCGGTCGCGCGGCTCATCTCTGGCAGCACCGGGGTGAGGTAGACCATCAGCTGGCGGAACAGGTTGAGCGCGATGGTGCAGACGTCCTGCAGCCGCTGGGCCAGGGCCGGGTCCTTGCGCAGGGCCCAGGGCGCGGCGGATTCGACATACTCGTTGGCTGCGTCGGCCAGGGCCATCACCCGCCGGCAGACCTGGGCGTATTCGCAGCGTTCGTAGTGCGCGGCGATCTCCTCGCCCGCTTCGGCGGCGGTGGCGAACAGGCCGCCGTCGTCGGGGTACGATGGGCTCAGCCCGGTGTCGGCGACGAAGCGTGCGGTGCGCGAGGCGAGGTTGACCAGCTTGCCGACCAGATCTGAATTCACCTTGGCCGCGAATTCCTCGAGGTTCATGTCGATGTCGTCGGTCCGCGCGCCGAGCTTGGATGCGTAGTAATAACGCAGGTAGGTCGGGTCGAGGTGGTCGAGGTAGGTGCGCGCGTTGACGAAGGTGCCCTTGGTCTTGGACATCTTCTCGCCGTTGACGGTGAGGAAGCCGTGGATCTGCACCCGATCCGGGGTGCGCAGCCCTGCGACGTGGAGCATCGCCGGCCAGAACAGGGTGTGGAAATACGTGATGTCCTTGCCGATGAAGTGATGGATCTCGGTGCCGCTGTCGCGCCACCAGGCGTTGAAGTCCTCGTTGTGGGCAGCACACCATTCGTGGGTGGCGGCCATGTAGCCGATCGGGGCGTCGAACCACACGTACCAGTAGTTGCCGGGTGCGTCGGGGATCTCGAAGCCGAAGTACGGCGCCGGACGCGAGATGTCCCAATCGCGCAGTGGCTGCGAGAGGAAGTGGCCCTTGAGGTAGTTGACGACCTCGTCCTGGAGGTGATTGTCGGCGGCGACCCAGTGCTCGAGCCAGTCGTGCAGGCGTTCGATCTCCACGAACAGGTGTTGCGCGGTGCGCAGTTCGGGAGTGGCGCCGGAGAGGGTGGAGCGCGGATCGACCAGATCCGCCGGCGAGTAGGTCGCGCCGCACTTGTCGCAGGAATCGCCGTACTGGTCGGCGGCGCCGCATTTGGGGCAGCTGCCGGTGACGAAGCGGTCGGCGAGGAAGGTGCCCGCCTGGGGGTCGTAGAGCTGCTCGATCTCACGCTCGGCGACCATTCCGCCTTTGCGCAGCGCTCGCCACACGCTGGCGCAGAGTTCGCGGTTGGCGTCCGAATCGGTCGAGCCGTAGTGGTCGAAAGCGATCTGGAATTCGGCGAAATCGCGCTGGTGCGCTGCGCTCATGTCAGCGATCAGCTCTGTTTCGCTGCGGCCCTCCTGACGCGCGCGGATCATGATCGCGGTGCCGTGGGTATCGTCGGCGCACATGTAGATGCACCGATGTCCGCGCAGACGCTGGAAACGGGCCCAGATATCGGTCTGGATGTACTCGACCAGATGGCCGATATGGATGTGCCCGTTGGCATAGGGCAGGGCGCTGGTGACCAGGATGCGGCGTTCGCTCATTGCGGCTCCGATGGTTGCGATCCGGCGGGCGGGGTGGCCGCCGCGCGCGGGACTGCGGGCGGCCGGACGCTCCGCGTCGTCGGTCCGGCTGCGATCCTGGAAGTCAGCCGGGGCGAGGCAAGCCGCCACCGCCACGGCGCTTGCGCCAGCAGGCGGCAATGCCGGCGCCCGCTGGCACGGCGTTTGCCCCGGTCCCCCGCTGCGCCGGGTCCGCTGCGGGACCGTGGCGATATGCAGCGGGAGATGTGGTGCCCGGCGACGACGCGAGCGGCGAGAAGACCGAGGAGGCGACGCCCAAGAAGCGCGAGGAGGCGCGCAAGGAGGGTCAGGTCGCCTACTCGACCGAGGTCAACACCATCGGTCTGCTGCTGGTCGGCTGCTCGCTGTTGTTGCTGTTCGGGCCGCAGCTGTATCAGGCGTTGGTCGGGGTCGTCCGTCGGACGCTGACCGATCTGCTCCACCTCGAGCTGCGCGATCCGGAGGTCCTGCGCATGCTCGCGTTCATGTGCGGCAAGCCGCTGGGGCTGACCTTCGCCGTCGTCGGCCTGCTGTTCATCGCCGGGCTGGTGCTCAGCCTGGCCCAGGTCGGCATCCACTTCACCTCCAAACCGCTGGTGCCCAAGCTCTCGCGCATCGATCCGATGCAGGGGCTCAAGCGCATCTTCGGCCTGCGCGGGCTGATGCGCACGGTGTTCGCGGTGGTCAAGCTCACGCTGGTTGTCGCCGTGGCCTGGGCGGTGCTGGCCGAAGCGATCCGCAGCCGCATGTTCTTCAATTTCGCGGTCGAGCAGCGGCTCGACGACACCATGGCCCTGCTCATCGGCCTCGCATTCAAACTCATCGCCGTACTCGCGCTCATCGCGATGGCCGACTTCCTCTACCAGCGTTTCCAGCACAACAAGGAACTGCGCATGTCGAAGCAGGAGGTCAAGGAGGAACTCAAGCAGTCCGATGGCGACCCGTTGATCAAATCGAAGATCCGTCAGGTCCAACGCCAGATGGCGATGAACCGGATGATGCAGGAGGTGCCCTCGGCCGACGTGGTCATCACCAACCCGACCCACGTCGCGGTGGCACTGCGCTACGACAGCGACCACATGGACGCGCCGGTGGTGGTGGCCAAGGGCTACGATCGCATCGCCCAGCGCATCAAGCAGATCGCGGCCGAAAACGCCGTGGTGCAGGTCGAGAACGTCGCTCTGGCCCGGGCCCTGGCGCGCGAGGTCGAGGTCGGTCGCAGCATCCCGGTGGGCTTCTTCGAGGAGGTGGCAGAGGTCCTCGGCTACGTCTATCGGCTCAATCGCGCGGCGATGTAGGGCGTCGGGCCCCGGATCCGCGGTCATGGCGTGTAAGGTCCACCGGCACAGACGATCAGCGGCCGCAGGACCAGGGGAAACGGGGGGAGCCCGCTTGTCGCACGTGGCTGCGACGAACCCGCGGTGCACTCCTCGCTGCTTGACGTTCCGGCTCGACGGTCTAACAGGAGGTGCCCCCATCGCGGCGGAGCCGACCGCGATCCGTACCGGATCGGGGCTGACGGCAGTCCTCCGCGTCGAGCGCGCGCGCCCCGTCGTGGGCCGGACAAGGAGTGTCCATGGAGCCGATCGCCGTCGCCGATGCCGCCCGTGCCGCCGCCGCCGTCGTGGCCAGCGCCACCACCACCACCAAGAACGCGGCGCTCGCCCGGATGGCGGAGCTGCTCGACGAACGGCGTGCGGACATCGTCGCGGCCAATGCCGCCGACCGCGCCGCGGCCGAGGAGCGGGGTATCGAGCAGAACCTGCTCGACCGGCTGTCCTTCGATGGGGCCAGGATCGATTCGCGCATCGCCAGCCTCGAGACCATCGTCGGCCTGCCCGATCCGGTCGGCAGCGCGACCGCGGCCTGGCGCTGTGCCAACGGTATGGATGCCGCGCGCGTCCGCGTGCCGCTGGGCGTGATCCTGATGGTGTTCGAGGCGCGGCCGCACGTGACGGTCAACGCTGGCGCCTTCTGCCTCAAGGCCGGTAACGCCTGCATCCTCCGCGGCGGTTTCGAGGCCCGCCGGTGCAACGCCCTGCTCGGCGAGTTGTGGGCCACGGCGCTCGCCGCCGCCGGCCTGCCACGCGAGGCGATCCAGGTCGTCTCCGGCACTCACGCCGAGGTCGGCGAACTGCTCCAGTTCGACAGCCACATCGACCTGGTCATCCCACGCGGCGGTCCGGGCCTGATCCGGGCGGTGGCCGAGCAGAGCCGGATCCCGGTGATCAAGCATTTCAACGGCGTGTGCCACGTCTATCTCGACAGCGGCATCGACCTCGACCGTGGCCTGGACATCGCACTCGATGGCAAGTGCCTGATGCCCCAGGTCTGCAATGCGACCGAGTCGGTGCTGGTCCACCGCGACCACGCGCCGCAGCTGCCGCGGATCGTCGCCGCCTTCCGCGACAACGGCGTCACCGTACGTGGCTGCCCTGCCGTCTGCGCCGCGGTGGGCGATGTCGAAGCGGCGAGCGAGGAGGACTGGTCGACCGAGTATCTCGATCTGACCGTGTCGCTGCGGGTGGTCGACGATGTCGACGCCGCCGCCGACCACATCAACACCTACGGCTCGCATCACACCGACAGCATCGTCACCGACTCCGAGCCGCGTGCCCGGCGTTTCACGCAGGTGGTCGACTCCTCGGTGGTCCTGACCAATGCCTCGACGATGTACTGCGACGGCGCGAGCCTGGGCATGGGTGCGGAGATCGGGATCAGCACCGACCGTCTGCACGCCCGCGGACCGATGGGCCTGGCCGATCTGACCACCACCAAGTACGTCATCCGGGGCGACCATCACGTGATGGGACCGGCCCGCTGCACCGGGGAGGGAGCGTGAAGCGCGATCTCGACGGCATTATCGGCGAATTCAAGCAGGGCCTGGACCGGGTCGGCGGGGGCGATTTCGAGCGACGCATCGGCGCCGAGCTGAAGTTTCCGCTGGTGGCCGCAGACGGTTCCGCCGCGCCGCGCGCGGCGGTCGACGCGCTGTGGGCCTTTCTCATCGAGTCCTGCGGCTGGAGCGGCGAGACCGATCCGGGTACCGGCAGGCTGGTCGGCGCACACCTGAGCGGTCCGCGCAACGAGACCGTGGCCTCGTGCGAAACCGGCTACTGCAAGACCGAGTTCTCGCTCGCCCATGCCGGCGACCTCGCCGAGCTGGGTTCGATCCTCGACCGGGTACGCGCCGATGTGCTACGTTTCGCCGGACAGGAGGGGGTCCGCTTCCTCGCCTACGGTATCCACCCGGTGACCCCGCCGGGGCGCGACCTGCTGATGAAGAAGGAGCGCGCCGGCTTCTGGGACCGGGCCCTGCCATCGAACGCGGTCATCCCGCCGGAGCGCGGCGACGACGTGCACCTGTTCACCGTCAATGCCGGCAGCCACGTCCACGTCGCGGTGCGTCCCGACGAGGCGGTGCCGCTGGTCAATGCGCTCAACGGCCTGACCGGGGCCCAGATCGCGTTGATGGGGCATTCCTCCGTCTGGCGCGGCGAGGCCGACCCCGATCACCTGGCGATCAGCGAGGTGCTGTGGGACTGGTGGCCGCGTGCCGCCGGCCGTTGCGGCGTGCCCGCACGCCCCTTCGCCGACGTCGATGACTACGTGCGCGCGATCACCGCTCTGGTGCCGATCTACGCCAAGCGCCCCGAAGGACCGGTGATCCTCACCGACCACGCCAGCTTCCTCGACTACTTCAGCGCCGAGCGCGCCACCGGGCGCATGATCGACGGCACCGAGGTGGCGGTCGAGCCCTGCGAGGCCGATCTCGCGCTGCACAATTCCTGCTATTGGTACGACGCGCGGATCTCCCGCTATTACACGGTAGAGAACCGCGCCTGTGATCAGCAGCCGGTCGACGCGTTGCTCGCGCCCGCGGCCATGACCCTCGGCCTGGCCGAGAACCTCGCCGGCGCGAGCGAGCTGGTCGCGCGCTACAGCTGGGACGACCTGCGCGCCAGCCGCGACGCCGCGATCCGCGACGGCCTGCGCGCGCGCGTCGGCGATTGCGTGCTGGCCGATCTCGCCGCTGCCACCCTCGCCTGCGCCGAGGCCGGCCTGCGTGCGCGTGGTCGCGGCGAGGAGTGCCACCTCGCTCCGCTCGCCGCGCGCCTGGAGCGCGGCGAGAACCCGGCCGACGAGGCCCGCGCCCTGTTCCGCGCCGGTGGCATCAGCGGTCTGCTCGCCGCGCGCACCCTCACCCCGATCACGGAGAACCCATGACCCGACTGTTGCCTCACGATCTACCCGGACTGCACGGCGGTCAGTACCGCCCGCTCGCGCCCGCCGATGTCGACCGCATCGCCGATGCCGCCTTCACGCTGCTCGAGCGTGGCGGGGTCGCGGTCTACTCGCAGCAGGCACGCGAGGCCTTCGCTGCCGCCGGGGCCGAGGTCGACGAGGCCAGCTGTACGGTTCGCCTGCCGCGTGCCCTGGTCGAGGACGCCATCGAGAGCAACCCCTCCTCGATCACCCTCCATGGTCGCGACGGCGGCGTCGACTGCGTGCTCGAGGAGAACCGGGTCCACTACGGCACCGGCGGGACCGCGATCTACGTCCTCGATCCGGACACCGGGCAGCGGCGGCCCTCCGAGACCCGCGACGTGATCCTCAACGCACGGATGGTCGAGGCCCTGCGCCACATCCACCTGTTCACCATCAACGTCTATCCCAACGACATCTCCGATGCGGCCACGGTCGACGTCAATCGCTTCTTCCACGCCTTCGATCACACCCGCAAGCACGTGATGGGCGGGATCTACTCGCTCGAAGGCTGCCAGAACGTGGTCAAGATGGCCCAGGAGATCGCTGGCGGCGCCGAGGCGCTGCGCGCTGCGCCCTTCCTGAGCTTCATCACCCTGATCATCTCGCCGTTGAAGATCGACGGCAAATACGGCGACATGACCTGCTACTGCGCCCGCGAAGGGCTGCCGGTGGTGGTCCCGACCGAACCGATCTGCGGCACCACTTCGCCCGTGACCCTGGCCGCCAATGTGCTGTTGCACACGGCCGAGACCCTGGCCGGCATCGCGATGGTCCAGTGCATCAACAAAGGCGCGCCGGGCATCTGCGGCAGCGTTGGCTCGATCACCAACAACCAGACCATGGACCACGTCGGCGGGGCGATCGAGCGCGGCATGCTCAACGCCGCGGTCGCGCAGATGGCGCAGCATTTCAAACTGCCGCTCTACTCCACCGGAGGCACCACCGACGCCAAGAGCGTCGAGGTCCAGGCGGCCTACGAGAGCGCGATGTCCAGCCTGCTGGTGGCGATGTCGGGTGCGAACTACATCCACGACATCGCCGGGCTGATGGAGACCGACCTCACCGTCGCCTACGACAAGCTGGTGCTCGACAATGAGATCCTCGGCATGTGCCAGCGGGTGCTGCGCGGCATCGAGGTCGACGACAAGACCCTGGCCCTCGACCTGATGATCGACAAGGGGCCCAACGTCGACTACCTCGGCGAGCGCCACACCCGGCGCTACATGCGCAAGGAGTTCTACCAGCCCGAACTCGCGAGCCGCGACAAGCGCGAGCAGATGGGCCCCGACGGCACCGCCGGCGAGCGCGCCCGCGCCGCTGTGGCACGGATGCGCGTCGCGCCGGCAGAGAGCCTGCTCGACCCCGCGGTGCGCAGCCGGTTGATCGAGACCTTTCCGGAGATCAAGCAGGCCGCCAGCGCATGATCCGCTTCGAGCACGTCGACAAGACCTTCCCCAACGGCACCCGCGCGGTGCGCGACCTGTCGTTGGAGGTCGCCGACGGCGAGACCCTGGTGCTGTTGGGCACCAGTGGTAGCGGCAAGACCACGACCATGAAGATGGTCAACCGGCTGATCGACCCCACCGGCGGGCGGATCCTGCTCGACGATCGCGACATCATGGAGCAGGACCCGGTCGAGCTGCGGCGGCACATCGGTTACGCGATCCAGCACATCGGCCTGTTCCCGCACATGAACGTCGGCGAGAACATCGCCACCGTGCCCCGGCTGGTCGGCTGGACGCGCAAGCAGATCGACGAGCGCATCGACCAGCTGCTGGAGATGGTCGGGCTGCCCCATGAGGTGCGCGAGCGCTTCCCCCACCAGCTCTCCGGCGGCCAGAAGCAGCGCGTGGGCGTGGCCCGCTCGCTGGCGGCCGATCCGCCGGTGGTGCTGATGGACGAGCCCTTCGGCGCGCTCGACCCCATCACCCGCGACCAGCTCCAGGACGAGTTCCTCGCGCTGGATGTCGACAAGACCATCATCTTCGTCACCCACGACATCTTCGAGGCGGTGAAGATGGGGGATCGCATCGCGCTGCTCGACGAGGGGGAGGTCCAACAGCTGGCCGCACCGGCCGAGCTGGTCGACAATCCCGCCAACGATTTTGTCGAGGATTTCCTGGGGCAACACCGGTTCCAGCTGACTCTGTTGACCCGGCATGCGGTGGAACTGGCCGAGGATCGCGGTTCGGCCGACCTGGAAGGAGCGCCGGTGCTGCGTCACCGCGCGTCCATGGCCGATGCGCTCGACGTGTTCAAGGGCACCGACCGCGATCGCCTGCCAGTCAACGACGCGCAGGGGCAGGCGCGTCAGATGCTGCGGCGGGAGCGACTGCTGGAGGCGATCACCGAGGCCTTCGGCGTGGGCAGCGAGGCCGAAGCGCGGGAGCGGGCCGCAGCGCGCGGATCTGAAGCCTCGGCGGCAAACGGCCAGGGCAGCGATGCTCCTGGGGCGGAGGGTTAGGCGTGGAGTGGTGGCACGGGTTCTGGGACGAGCTGGGGGCGGACATCCTGCGCGCCACCTATCAGCATCTGTTCCTCACCTTCTTCGCCGTGATCATCGCGACGATCATCGCCGTGCCGGTCGGGGTGATGCTGGCCCGCTCGCGCAAGCAGGCTTTCGCCGGCTCGGTCCTCGGCGCCGCCGGGGTGATCCAGACCATTCCCGCCATCGCGCTGATCGCGGTGATCATGCTGCTGTTCGTGCTGCTCGGCCTCACCGGCATCGGCCAGCCGCCGGCGCTTACCGCGCTGGTCCTCTACGCCTTGTTGCCGGTCATGCGCAACACCTTCACCGGCATCCGCCAGGTCGACCCGGCGGTGATCGAGGTCGCCCGGGGCATGGGCATGACCCCGCAGCAGGTCCTGTTCCGGATCCAGCTGCCCCTGGCCTTGCCCTTCATCATGGCCGGGCTGCGCATCGCCACCGTATGGACCATCGGGGCCGCGGCCCTGTGTTCGCTCATCGGCGCCGGCGGGCTGGGCGACCTGATCATCCGCGGATTGCGCAGCGTGCAGTACGAGAGCGTCGTCGCCGGGACCGTACCGGCGGCAGCGATGGCGGTGCTGTTCGACATCCTGTTCGGTCGCATTGAGCGCTGGTTCACCCCCGCGGGCATGCAGCAACCCGGCGGCCAGGACCGTTGACAAGGAGTGCGTCATGAGCAATGCCGTCCGTCTGTCCATCATCGCCGCCGTTGTGATCGCCGTCGGCACGGCCCTGGTGCTGATCCAGCCGCCCGGCGCCACTGGCGACACGCTCCGCGCCGCCTTCGACGCGGAATTCCACAGCCGGCCCGACGGCTACAAGGGCCTGTGCGAGCACTACGACTTCCGTTTTCCGACGCCGCCGAGGCAGATGGACTCGGGGCTGATGTACCAGGCCTGCGCCGGGGGCCAGGTCGATGTGATCAACGCTTTCACCAGCGACGGGCGCATTGCGGCCTTCGACCTGCAGGTGCTCGAAGACGATCAGCGCTTCTTTCCGCCCTACTACGCCGCGCCATTGGTCAACGCCGCGATCCTGGAGGCTCACCCGGAGCTGGAGGCACCGCTGCGCAAGCTCGGCGGTGCGATCGACACAGCGCAGATGCAGACGCTCAACTATCAGGTCGACGAGCAGGGCCGCAAGGCCCGCGTGGTGGCCCGTGACTTCCTGGTCGAGCAGGGCCTGCTCGCGGCCGATGCGCAGCCGCGCGCGGCCGACGACGCCGCGACCATCGTCGTCGCCGGCAAGCAATTCACCGAGCAGGAGATCCTCGGCGAGATGATGGCCCTGATGATCGAGTGCACCACCGACCTGGCGGTGGATCGCCGCCTGAACCTTGGCGGAACCATGATCTGCTTCAACGCCACCCGTTCCGGCGATATCGATGTCTATGCCGAGTACACCGGTACCGGGCTGGTCAGTATTCTCGAGCGTGAGGTGATGAGCGATCCCGAAGCGGTCTACGATCTGGTTTCGCGCGAGTTCCGCGAACGATACGGCCTGGCCTGGTTCGACCCATTCGGATTCAACAACAGCTACACCCTGACGATGCGCAAGGAGCATGCCGAAAAGCTGGGTATTGCGACCATTAGCGATCTCGCTGCGCATTGTCGCGAGCAGAACGCTGCCGAATGAGCCGGTTTTCGTCGAGACCGTCGTTCATGCGGTCCAACGTAGCCTATACGGAGAAAAGTGACGATTTCTTCGGTGTTTTCGTGGCTTCGTATGCGCGCTGGCGGTCACATGGCTTGACTGCCGGTGGCTCGCCCGCTATGAATGGCGCCCCGCTGACCAGGGGAGTGAGCCCTGTGCGGTGTCCGGCCCACACGCGCCGAACCGCTGCCCTCCCTCCGGTGGACCTGTTGTCGCCCATGGAGAAGAGCCCTTGAGCACCGACATGCACCGCTTCGCTCTCGCCCTGGCCCAGGAGTCCCTGGCAGCCAGCGCCGCGTGCCCGTCCGATGTCGGTCACGCCGCCCTCGATCGCTGGGCCGATGCAGTGAACGGTGCTGTCTCTCGCCGGGTGGTGCGGCTGCGCCATCAGGCACGGTGCGACCTCAAACGTCTGGCCCAGATCCGCGGCGCCTGCGTCGTCCATCCGGTCACGGAGTGCGACGAGGGCCTGTTCGTCGGCGGCCACGCCCTCGCCGGTCGCCGCGTGCGCGCCTCGCTCGGTCCCTGCCGCTTCGCGGTGGTGTTCGTGGTCACCCTCGGCGAACAGGTCGACAAGACCCTGGCCGCGGTCTCGCGCAACAAGCGCGCCTATGCCTGCGTGCTCGACGAGGGCGCCTCGCGCCTGGCCGAAGCCGCGATCGCCGACTGGTGCGAGCGGCTCTCTGACGAGCTGCCCGACGACCTCGCGCGCACCCATCGATTCAGCCCCGGCTACTGCGACTGGCCGCTGTCAGAACAGCAGAAGGTCTTCGACCTGCTCGGCGACGCCCACTGCGGCGTCCGGCTCGACGAGAGCCTGCTGATGTGGCCGCGCAAGAGCGTGTCGGGCATCCTCGGCATCGGCGATACCGCGACCGTCGCCGCCGGTGCCAACCCCTGTGATTCCTGCGGACGCTTCACCTGCGACCACCGTCGCGCCTGAACCCGCTCATCCCCGGCGCGAGATCCGCGCCATGAGGCCAATCAATGCTCATCATCGGAGAACGTGTCAACGCCACCCGCAAGGTCCCGCGCAACGCGATCACCCAGCGTGACGCGGCGACCATCGCCGACGAGATCCGCAAGCAGGAGAAAGCCGGCGCCGATTACATCGACCTCAACGCCGGCACCGGCCAGGGCGACAGCAACCAGGAGGGCGAGGACCTCAGCTGGCTGGTCGACGTGGCTTTGGAGACGACCGAGAAGCCCTTCTGCCTCGACGCCTCGGATCCGGCGGTGATCGCCGCCGCCGCCGCCCATCTCGGCGACCGTCGGCCCTGGATGCTCAACTCGGTCAAGTGCGAGCCGGAGGTGCTCGAGCCCGGGCTGGAGCTGGCCGCGGCGCACAAGGCGCCGGTGGTCGCGTTGGCGATGGACGAGACGGGCATTCCCCGCGACGCAGAGAGCCGCCTGAGCGCCTGCCGCCGCATCTACGAAGCGGCCATGCGCCACGGCATCGCGCCTGGCGATCTGTTCTTCGATCCGCTGGTGTTCCCGATCTCGGCCGACATCGCGCAGGGCATGGTCACCCTGTGCACGCTGCAGGGCATCAAGCGCGAGTTCCCCGAGGCCAAGACGACCATGGGCGCCTCGAACTTCTCCTACGGCCTGCCCAAGCGCGCGGAGCTCAACCGCACCTTCCTCGCCGCGGCGATCACCCACGGCCTCGACTCTGCGATCTGCGATCCCACCCGCCCGAGCATCCGCCGTGCGCTGGTCCTCGGTGACCTGATCGCCGGCCAGGACCGCCACTGCCGTCGCTACAACCGGGCCGTCAAGCGCGGCCTGTTCGACTGACCGAAGGACATCGATGACTCAGGATGATCAGTACCGTCCGGGCACCCGGGTCGCACCCGTCACCCGCCTCGACGCACAGCGCCTCGACGCCATCCACGCTGCCTCCATGGCCATCCTCGACGATCCCGGGATCGTCTGCTTCAACGAACGCGCGGCCGACGCGTTCGCCGCCGCTGGCTGCCCCGTCACCCGCGATGAGACCGAGGGCGCGTGGCGGGTCCGTCTGCCACAGCACGTGGTGATGGACGCGGTCGAGTCGGCGCCCTCGCAGGTGGTGCTCGGCGCGCGCGATCCGGCCAGGCGCCTGCTGCTCGACGCGACCCAGCCGCGGGTCTACTTCGGCACCGGTTCGGAGACCAACCAGGTGCTCGAGGCAGAGATGGTCGACTTCGCCGCCACCGACGGCTCGGGACGCAGCTGTACCCGGCCGGTGTTCACCCCGCAGCAGGGCTCGGTCGCCCGGTTGTGCGACTCGGCCCGGTTGTGCAATGAGCTCGAGCACGTCGATTTCTTCATCCGCAACGTCAACATCCAGGATCCGGGGATCACCGAGGCCAACAAGGACGTCAACGTCTTCCTCGCCAGCCTGCTGTACATGACCAAGCACGTCCAGGCGGGGCTCTCCAGCATCGCTGCGCTCGACGACGTGCTGACGATGGCCGAGATCATCGCCGGCGGACCCGAGGCGCTGAAGGCCAACCCGCTGGTCTCCTTCATCGCCTGTCTGGTCAAGAGCCCGCTGCAGATGGTCGAGGACACCACCGACAAGGTCTTCGCGATCTGCGGCAAGGGCATGCCGCTGGTGGTCTCGTCCTCGCCGCAGGGCGGCTCCACCGCGCCGATCCAGGAAGAAGGCATGGTCGCCCAGATCAACGCCGAGATCCTCGCCGGCGTCACCCTCTCGCAGCTGATCAACCGCGGCACCCCGGTGCTCTACGGCGCGGTGCCGGTGCGCGCGCGCCTCGACACCCTCCACGACCTCTACGGCGCGCCGGAATTCATCCACTACAACATCGACTGCATCCAGATGGCGCGGCGCTACGGCCTGCCCTGCTACTCGACCGCCGGCGTCGGTGATCACGCCGCCCCGGGCATGCAGGTGGCGGTGGAGAAGCTGTTCTCGCATCTGGCCATCGCCCAGGCCGGCGCGCAATACGTCCACTACGCCTTCGGCCTGCTCGACCGTACCAACCTGTTCTGCCCGCTGCAGGCGGTGATCGACAACGCCAACGTCGGCATGGTCAAGCAGATCATCCGGGAGCCGGTCTTCGATACGGCGGCCGTCGACGGCGCGGTCGGCGAGGTGCGCAAGGTGATGAAATCCGGCAGCCGGCTCTACGCGCGTCAGATCCGTAAATACCGTCGACTCGGCCTGGTCTCACCGCCCTACCCGCTGGAGAGCGAGGGCGAGGACGACGCCGTGTTCGCCAAGGCCGCCGAGCGTCTCGCCGCCATCCGTGCCGGTGACGGCGAGCGGCTCGACGCCCAGACCGAGGCCACCATTCGCGATCGGGTGCCGGGCCTTCTGCCGGCCGACCACTTCCAACCCTGAGGGATCGAGGACCATGGACACAGCCACACTGCTGGAACAGATCAAACAACACACCATTCTCGGCCATATCGACGCCGACGACGAGGGCATCGACGGCGACCTCGAAGGTCAGCCCGGGGTGGTCGAGCTGGTGGATCAGGCCCTGGCGGCCAAGGTGCCTGGCCAGGGGATCATCAACGCCCTGTCCGCCGGGATGGAAGAGGTCGGGCGGCGCTTCGAGGCCGGCGACTACCTCATTCCCGACATGATCGCCAGCGCCGAATGCGTCGGCTCGGCGATGGACACGCTCGAGCCGGTGCTCGGTGAAGAGGCGGTCGCGGGCAAGGGGCGGATCGTGCTCGCCACCGTGCGCGACGACCTGCACGATATCGGCAAGAACATCGTCGCAGTGATGCTCAAGGGCGCTGGCTTCCACGTCATCGACCTCGGCATCAACGTCGGCGAGGACGACATCGTCAACGCGGCCAGGGAACACAACGCGCGGTACATCGGCCTCTCCGCGCTGTTGACCTCGACGATGGTCAACATGGAGGCCGTGATCACCCGGCTCAACGAGGCCGGCCTGCACGAGCGGGTCAAGGTGATCGTCGGCGGCGCGCCGGTGACCGCCGAGTTCGCCGACAAGATTGGTGCCGACGCCTACGCCCATGATGCCTTTGACGCCATCGAGAAGCTCGGCGCGCTCAATCCCGCATGAAGTCCGCCTACGATCAAGCCGCGACCAGCGGGCGCTACGAAGGCCGTGGCGCCCTGCTGGGCAAGTACGACCATGTCCGCATCCACTGGGAGGAGGGCTTCTTTCGCCAGGAGCTCGATCACCAGTTGCGTCCGGTCGCCGATGAGCAGGGGGCACCCTTGCGCGTGCTCGACCTCGGCTGCGGCGGCGGTGACGGGCTGGCCTTCCTCCGCGAGACCCTCGACGAGGATCTGCACCGGCCGCTGGGCAGCTACACCGGCGTCGACATCGTCGATTCGCTGCTCGATCAGGCCCGGGAGCGCTTCGCCGAGAGCGAGACCGTGCGCTTCCGCCGCGGTGACCTGAGCCAGGGTCTGCCGGTCGAGCCGGGTGAGCCGGCCTACGATCTCTACTTCGCCAGCTTCGGCACGCTGTCGCACCTCGACACCCCGACCACCGTGCGCCTGTTCGCCGACATCGCCGCTCACGGTCAGCCCGGTGCGCTGGTCGTCTGCGACTGGCTCGGCCGTTTCAGCTACGAATGGCGCGACCTGTGGACCGGCACGAGCGACCGCGACGTGTGGATGGACTACCGCATCAGTTACATCTACTCGCCCGAGGAGCGGGCCAGGCGGCAGATCGATAGTTTCCCGCTGCGTCTGGTCGCGCCGCCCGAGGTCGACACGCTGGTCGCCGCCGCGGCCGAACGCAGCGGCCGGTCGATCGAGGTGGTCACCGTCAAGGACCGTTCGCTGCTCTGCGGCCGGCATATCGACACCGGCGAGTACAACGGCAATCCCATGCCGCTGCGCGAGCAGCTCAACCGGCTGCATCACGAGGGGGTCGATGCCGACCTCGAGGCGCTGCGCGTCCGGTTTCCGGCCATGGACCCCGCCGCGCCGCAGGACACCTTCTTCCTCGGTCTCGCCACGGCCTGGAACGATCTGGTCGACTGCGCCGCGGCGCTGATCGCCGGAGACACACCCGCACCCGGCGGCGAGAACAGCGCCACCGCCGCCGGCCGCGAGGCCCTGCTCGCCGCGGTCCGCACGGCCACCACCGGCGCCCCGCCGCGTCCGGCGATCGAAGCGGCCCTCGCTTTCGCCCTGCGCGATCTCGAGCTCGCACTGCAGCACGGCGGCGGCCACGGCCACGGCCTCGTCGCGGTCCTGCGCCTGGGGTGAGGGTTTCTTTGCAGAGGGGGCGCTGCCCCTCGCGCTCTCCACGTGCCTCTGTCGTCGCTCGCCAGCTATACTGGCGTTTTCGGCGGCCCTGTGGGCCACTATCGCGTTCCTCTGCCGGGCCGGTCGTCCGGCTGGGTCTGGCCGGGCTCCGGTCGCAGCGGACGGGCGCTTTTGGCTTCTTGAGGGACCCGTCACGTTTTTGACCCGGGATCCGCGGCTGTACAGGCGCGGGGCGGGGCGGCAATTCGGGCTTCACAACCGCGATTCCCCTACACCCTATGCGCGGCTTACAAGGCGAGGTCGTCAGTGGGACGCCACCCGTCGGGTAGCCAACCATCTCCACCTCTCTTTCTGAAAGGGACCGAATGACAGCTCCGACGAAGCACGCCAAGTTGCTCGCCTGGGTCGACGAAGTCGCCGCCATGTGCAAACCCGACACCATCGAATGGTGCGACGGCAGCACCGAGGAATACGACCGCCTCTGCGCGCTCATGGTCGACGCCGGTTGCGCGACCAAGCTCAACGAGGACAAGCGTCCGAACAGCTACCTGTTCCGCTCCGATCCCTCCGACGTGGCCCGCGTCGAAGGCCGCACCTACATCGCCTCCAAGAAGGAGGAGGATGCCGGCCCGACCAACAAGTGGATCGATCCTGAAGAGCTCAAGCCGGTCATGAAGGAACTGTACGACGGCTGCATGAAGGGCCGTACCCTGTACGTGATCCCCTTCAGCATGGGCCCCATCGGCTCCGACAAGTCCAAGATCGGCATCGAGATCACCGACAGCCCCTACGTCGTCGTGAACATGCACATCATGGCCCGCGTCGGCACCAAGGTGCTCGAGGTGCTCGGCGATGACGGCGAGTACATCCCCTGCCTGCACTCCGTTGGCGCGCCGCTGGAGGAAGGCCAGGAAGACGTGCCGTGGCCCTGCGCCCCGGTCGAGAAGAAGTACATCTCGCACTTCCCCGAAGAGAATCTCATCTGGTCCTTCGGCTCCGGCTACGGCGGCAACGCCCTGCTGGGCAAGAAGTGCCTCGCGCTGCGCATTGCCTCGGCCATGGCGCGCCGCGAAGGCTGGATGGCCGAGCACATGCTCATTCTGCGCCTCACCAGCCCCGAGGGCCGGCAGTACCACATCGCCGCCGCCTTCCCCTCGGCCTGCGGCAAGACCAACCTGGCCATGCTCGAGCCGACCATCGAGGGCTGGAAGTGCGAGTGCGTCGGCGACGACATCGCCTGGATGAAGATCGGCGACGACGGCCGTCTCTACGCCATCAACCCCGAGGCCGGCTTCTTCGGCGTCGCCCCGGGTACCAGCAAGCAGTCGAACCCGATGGCGCTGGCCAGCGTCGAGCGCGACGCCATCTTCACCAACTGCGTCCTCACCGACGACGGTGACGTGTGGTGGGAGGACATGGGCGTCGAGTGCAAGCACGGCATCGACTGGAAGGGCAACGAGTGGACGCCCGAGAGCGGCGAGAAGGGCGCGCATCCGAACGCCCGCTTCACCGCCCGCGCCGACCACTGCCCGGTCATCTGCGAAGACTGGGAAGACCCGAAGGGCGTGCCGATCGACGTCTTCGTCTTCGGCGGCCGCCGCACCAAGGTCATGCCGCTGGTGCACGAGGCCCGCGATTGGGACCACGGCGTGCTCATGGGCGCGACCGCCGGCTCCGAGGCCACCGCCGCCGCCCTCGACGTCGCGCAGACCATGCGCCGCGATCCGATGGCCATGAAGCCGTTCATCGGCTACCACGCCGGCGACTACTTCCAGCACTGGTTCGAGATGGGCGACAAGCTCGGCGACAAGGCCCCTGGCATCTTCTACGTGAACTGGTTCCGCAAGGACGCCAACGGCAAGTTCATCTGGCCGGGCTTCGGCGACAACAGCCGCATCCTCAAGTGGATGTGCGAGCGTGTGGATGGCAAGGTCGACGCGGTCGAGACGCCGATCGGTCTGATGCCGAAGAAGGAGGATCTGGACCTGACCGGGTTGGACCTGCCCGCCGAGAAGCTCGACGAGCTGCTCGCGGTCGACGCCAGCGCCTTCAAGGCCGAGATCCCCGAGATCGAGGAGTACCTCGGTCAGTGCGAGCCCAAGCTGCCTGCGCGGATGAAGGCTCAGGTCGAGGAGTGGAAGAAGCGCCTCGGCTGATCCCTGAGGGGGCTCTGCTCCCTCAGGCCTTCGGCGTTACGCACGCACCTGATCACCCCCCGCGAGTTCGCTCGCGGGGGGTTTTTCCATCTCCGGCGGCCACAGGTTGGGCCGACTACTGGTTGCCCTCTATCGCTGCGGCTTCGATCCGGTGCCGGCCGATCGAGCGCGGCGTCCAGGTGGCATCATGCGCGGGGCTGGCGGCCCGGTCATCGGCGAGGGTGAGGTGTATTCCATTCCCCTGGAAAAGTGCGCATGGCCATGCGCACTTTTCCAGGGGAATGGAATGGGGGCGTAGCGGGGGCGACTGCGCGCAGCGCAGAGCGAGCCCCCGCGAACAAAAAGCCGCGCGGGCGCCGCCCGCTACGATGTCAGAGGGGTAGGCCCTCACGCAGGGAGGACCGTAGGGGCGAAGCCCCTGGGTGGTGACCACGCTCATGGTATTCCGGCCTGCGTGCCGCGACCAAGGACGTGAGCCGGCCGATGCAGGTGACCTGGCGCGAGGTGGTGTTGTGGGTGCCGCGGTGAGACCGCCCCAAGGTGCCGTCGTTGCCTGCCTGCTGGTCTTCGATTTGGCGCGCGTGCAGGGACGCGGGGCAGCGGAGATCGCGGCGCCGGGCTGCTTGGAGGCGCCCTCTGTATGACACACCAGGAGTAGCCTCGCGCCATCGTCGATGGGGCAGTCGCCATCGCATGCGAATGAGTCCACACCTGCCCGGTGGCACGCACCGGAATCGAGCGTCGCAGATCGGCAGCAGTGGGGAGGCAGGGTGCGCGCGACGGATGATCACGACGAGGAGCACGACCTGGTCACGCGGGCGCGCGCCGGTGAGAGCGCGGCCTTCGACACGCTGGCCCTGGCGCATCAGGCGCGTCTGCAGGCGGCGATCGCGCGGTTCATCCGCGAGCCGGCCGATGTCTATGATCTCCTGCAGGAAACCCTGTTCCAGGCCTGGCGGGGGCTGGAGCGCTTCGACACCCAGCGCGACTTCGGGCGCTGGCTGCGGGGCATCGGCCACAAGGTCGTCGCCGACCATCTGCGGCGCGTCTATCGCCAGAATCGTAACGGACCGTGGGCCATGGACGCCGAGATGCTCGAACTCCTGACCGGAGGCAGCGACCCGGCCTTCGATGCGGCGCGCAGCGATGACGCGTTGGAGGCCGTGCGCTCCTGCATCCAGAACCTGGCCGAGGACAAGCGTCGCATCGTCCTGTGGCGCTTCGCGCAGGGCCGCAAGGTGCGCTGGATCGCCGCCAAGATGGCGCGCAAGGAGAATGCGGTCTCGATGGCCCTGGCGCGGATCACCGAGCTGTTGCGGATCTGTGTCGAAGGGAAACTGCGCGAGGTGTCGCGATGACCCGCCCGCTGCCGGTCCTCATCGATCGTTGGATGGACGGATGCCTGGACGACGAGGAATCCGCGGAATTGCGCGCCGCGCTGACGAGCGAGGACGGGCGCGACGAGGCGCGGCGGCTGTTGACGATGCGCGGCGCCGTGTTCGCCGCCTGCGGCGCCATCAGCCCGGATCAGGTCCGCTCGGGCCTGCAGGCCCGCCGTCGTGCCGAGGCCGAAGGGAGTCGGGTGCTCGCCGGCATGCGATCCCGCCATCGGCGTCGCTATCGACCACGGCATCGCGTGAGGCCCATCGTGGTGCTCGCCCTGGCGGCGGCGCTCGTCGTCGGCGTGAGCCTGCTGCTGCTGCTGCGCCGGCCCGGGCGTTCCGTCTCGGCCACGGTGCTCGCATCGCAGGAGGTGACCTGTGACGGCCGGCCGGTGAGCGCTGACGACACCTTCGCCGGACGGGTCCAGATCGCGCCACAGGGGCGCCTGGACGTTCGCCTGCGGGACGGCAGCGCCCTGCAGGCGGACGGGCCGGCCGACTTCGTCCTCGCCGGCCCCGGCGATGCGGCCTGGTGCATCGACGTACGGCGTGGACGCTTCCAGACGCGCGTGACGCCGCGCCCAGTGGAAATGGCGGTGTTCATCACCCCGCATGTGCGCGGCCACCTGCTCGGCACGGAGTTCGGACTGCATGTCGAGGACGCGTTCAGCACGATCGAGGTCCAGGAAGGGCGGGTGCGTCTCACAGCGACCGACGCGCAGGTGAGCGAGGTGGCCGCCGGCTCGCTCGCCATGATCGAGCCAGAGCGAGCGATCGCGGTGGCGCCGTTGGAGACCGACCCGGATCTCAGCGTGGCCTGGGTCTTCGATCGTCCGCAGGCGCGGGTGGTGCGCAGCCGGACGCCCGGTGGCAGTCGGAGCGTCCTGCGGGTGCCGGCGGACTGGAGCTGGGGACCGGAGGGGGTGTACCTGCCATCGGATCAGGCGATCCGCTGCGAGTTCATCGACGACACGCTGGCGGCGGCCTTGCGCGACGGCACTGTCTGTGTGGCGGTGGGCCTGCGCTTCCTCTCGCAGCCAGATCCGGCGCACTACCCCCTGACCTTCGCTTCTGCGGGATTGATCCGGGGCGACACCGCCTGGTTCCGGTACTTGTTCACCGTGACCCGGGCGATGGCGTTGGCCGCCGACGACGCCGGCCACCTCGAGTTGCGCATCATCGGCGATGGCGAGGCATTCGAGTTCCGTATCGGCGAGCGGGCCATCGGACGTGCGGCGCTGCCGCCGCGCGACGACCAGGGCGGCGGTGGGCCTCTCCAGTTGCGCCTCTTTCTCGGCGGCGGTGCCGTCGAGCCCGGCGCGTCGGCGCCTGACGCAGACGGCGCTCCGCCGCGCGTCGCCATCGGCTATCTGTATTTCTACCATCGTCTCCCGTCGGCCTGGTAGCGCCGCCTTGCGCAACCGCGCCGGTCGTTCGGCGGGCGGCACCGGTCATGGCTCGGCGCCGGCGTGTATCAGACTGCCTGCGGACCCGGCCGGGCTGGGGTGTGAGAATCGTGGGTCCGGGCCCGGATGCCCTGCCGTAAGGCGCATCGCGTCCCGCCAGGATCCATCTCTGGTAGATCGGGGAGCGTGTGTGCAGCGAAGGAGGCCGCCATGGGCGCGCTGTATCGACTCCTCCCGGTGGTCATGTGGGCGCTGTGCGTGTGCGCGTCGGCCGCCGAGATCCGCTTCACCGTCACCACCGATCCCGGCGAGGTGTCGCAGGTCCGCCACGGCGAGTACCTGCTGCTCGGCCTGCCGGGGGCGCCGCCGCGCGCCGCCATCGGCGCGCCCGCCATCCCGATCAAGCGCGTGCAGGTGGTGGTGCCGGCGGGAGCGCAGATCACCGGCGTGCGCTGCAGCGGCGCCGAGACGGTGCTGGCCACCGACGTGCTGGTGTTGCCGCGCCAGCCCTCGCATGCGCTCGACGCCGAGGCACCGCCCTTTGTCGCACCCGACGCGGCGGTCTACGGCACCGACGCGCCGCTGCCCACGCGGCGGGTCGAGACGGGTAGCGAGGCCACGGTGCGGGCCCGGCGTTTGCTGACGCTGCGGGTCGCGCCGCTGCGCTACAACCCCGTGGCGCAAGAGCTGACGTTGTGCGAGCGCCTGGAGGTCTGCCTCAGCTACGACGATGGGTTCGCGGTGCAGAGCGATGGCGGCATCCGGCCGCATTCGGCCATCGATGCCCGCATGCGCGGCGTGGTCGCCAATCCCGAAGCGCTCGACGCGGCGACCGTGCAGGAATCCGCCACCCCGGCCGCGACCATCGACTACCTGATCATCACCAACGCCGAACTCGCGGAATCCTTCCAAGACCTCGCCGATCGTCGAGCCGTCACGCACGGGTACACGAGCGCCGTTCTCACCGTCGAGGATATCGAGACGGACTACAGCGGCGCCGACACCCAGGCGAAGATCCGCGCGTGCATCAAAGCCTACGTCCAGGATTCCGAAACCAGTATGGTGGTGCTGGGTGGCGACGAGGCGGTGGTGCCGGTGCGCCGTTGCTACTGCGAGATCGATCTGTTCGGCACCGGCTTGGTGGGCGTGAGTGATCTTCCCGCCGACCTCTACTACAGCGAACTGGATGGCGACTGGAACGCCGATGGCGACGACGAGTGGGGCGAGATCGACGACGATGTCGACAATTTTGGCTGGGACGTGGTCGTCGGGCGTATCCCCGTACGGACGCCACAGAACGTCGCGGACTACATCGCCAAGCTCGCGCACCTCGAGGACGACGAGCCGAACGGCCTCAACGACAGATTCCTGATGGCTGGCAGCCCGCTCACCATGGGTGATGATCTGGAGGAGGGCGACACCGGCCTGGAGATGGATCGTGACGTTCACGAGTGGGACGGCTTGCCGTCGCTCTACGACGCCGGTCGCCTGCGGCAGGACGACGAGTTCTGGAGCCGCCGCATCGCCTACGACTTCCTCGCCGACGTCTACAGCCCGGGCACCATCGCCGGTCTGTTCAGCACCGTGAGTTCCTGGGATACGAGCACACCGGGCGACTACGGGGTCAGCGCCGACGAGATGATCGACCGTTTCTCTGAGGATTGGGGGTTGTGCTTCTGGTTCTCGCACGGCACGGCGTACTGCCTCTACACGGAGAACGCCGACGAGGGCGGCTATACGTCCTTCGATATCTTCGAAGGGCACGTGGATGCCCTCGCTGGCCACACGGCCATCTTCGTGACCCCAGCCTGTCAGGCCGGCCGCTTCGACTGGAGCGGGCACGAGGAGCGCGACCCGTGCTTGTCCGAGGCGCTGTTGCGCCATCCCGGTGGCGGCGCGGTGGTCTACCATGGCTCGGCCCGCAACGGTTACGGTGGCGACCTGGATGTCTACGGTGGCGAATCGGGTCATTTCGCCGGTGGCTTCATGCGCGAACTGGCGACCTCCGTCGATGGGCAGGTGGGCATGGCCCACGCCGTGAGCAAGTCGGCCCTCGCTGACGCGTGCCAGGAGCACGGGTATTACCGTGCACTCATGTTCACCATCAACCTGCAGGGCGACCCGGCCTACCGGCTGCCGCCGGCCGGCGATGACCCCGAGCGGGTCGTGCAGTTCACGGTCGCAGAAGGCACGGAGCCCGTCGAGACCGCGGTGATCGCCACCCAGGACGGCAGCACGCTCTACGAGGACAGCGCCACCACGCACCCCATCGCCGGGGTCGACCCCACCGTCGACCTTGAGATCGCCCCGGCACCGGTACCGGCATCGAACAACTGAGGGACAGCGAGATGCGAGACATTCCCTGCATGGCATCCGGCACGGACATCGTGCCGTCCGCGCGGCGGCGCCGCTGCCGGTGGCTGCGTGTGGCCCCGTGGGTATGCGGCCTGCTCGCGCTGACGGCCGCGGCCAGCGCCGAGGACTTCTACACCGAGTGGCGCGACCACGACGCCATCCTCACCCACCTGCGCGATCTGCAGACCGCGCACCCCGACCGTCTGAGCGAGACCAGCATCGGCACCACGCACGAGGGGCGCGATATTCCAGCTTTCCACCTCGTGGCGGGAGATCGCGCCGCCGCGCCGCGCCTGTTGTTGGTCGGCACCCAGCATGCGCGCGAGTGGATCTCGCCGATGGCCTGCGTCTACGTCCTCGAGCAGTTGCTGACCAACCCCGAGGACGACCCGCAGGTGGCGGCGATGGCCGCCGGCGTGGACCTCACGGTGGTACCGATCGCCAACCCGGATGGCTACATCTACTCGTGGGCCGACGAGGACAACCGCGGCTGGCGCAAGAACCGCCGCGACAACGGCGACGGCAGCTACGGCGTCGACCTCAACCGCAATTGGGACTACGCCTGGGTCGCCTCCGACGACCCGGACTGGTACACCTACCCGGGCCCGGAGGCCTTCTCGGAGCCCGAGACCCGCGCCCTGCGCGATCTCACCCTCTCGCTTCCGGACCTCCAGGCGGCGGTCGACGTGCATACGCCTTTCGGCTACGTCATCCAGCCCCTCGCCTCGTCGGCGGATCCAGCGCCACGCTACGACGAACTGGAGCCGATCACCACACGCGCCGTGGAAGCGATGAGCGCATGCATCGACGACGATTTCTACGATTACCTCGCCAGTTACGGCGGTTATGGCGCCAACGGCGCGGGCATCGACTGGTGGCTGGGCACGGCCGACGTCCTCGCCTGGGGCTGGGAACTCGACCGCGGCAACGACGCGGCCGACATCCTGCCGAGCAGTCGCGAGGCCCTGGCTGGCCTGCTGGTCCTCGGCGAGGCGCTCGACGCGATGGGCGATCGCGTGGTGACCCTGACCGTGCACGAGGATGATGCACCGGTGACGACCAGCGTGCATCTGCTCAGCCGCGACCTCGAGAGCGTCGAGGCCGAGGTCCACAGCTTCGGCCATCTCGCCAGCGACCGGGATCATCCCTTCGCCTTCGTCGCGCCGGCGCCGGCCGGGGTCGCCGAGGCGAGCGGATCGACCGCACCGGTCGCGCGGCCCGCTTTCTGAGCCTGCAGGCCCGATGCCGGTCGTTGCCCTCGACCATGGGCGCGCGTAACTACTCAGGCCCAATGGGCATGAGTGGTTACGCGCCATATTCGGGGCCCCATCGTACGCGATGGGGTCTGACGCCGAGTGGTGGGCGAAGCGGGTATCGCCGCAGGCGATAGCTGGCCCCGGTGGGGCCAGCGGCCCGTGGAGCGCAAGCGCAGCCCCGCAGGTCGTCAGGCCGAGGAGCAAGTGCCGCCGGAGGGCGGACACGTTTCGGCGCAGCCGATCCGCCCACGCCTGAATCTGCCTGCAGATTCAGGCGAACCACGACAAAGCCAGAGGGGCAGGCCCTCACGCAGTGAGGACCGTAGGGGCGAAGCCCCTGAGTGGTCACGTTGGGGTACTCACGGTTGCGATAACAGAAAGCGACCGCGGGGCGGCCGGCGACGATGGTGTCCTCGAAACGGAGCTGAATGTCGTCTTCAAGGCTGGCCAGAGAACGATGGATGCCTGCCGCCTGGCGCCGTCATATCGTAGCGCTCACAACAAATGACGCGGCAACCCGGGCCCTGTCGAGGTTGTATCCTTTGCAGTCTCCAGGCTCGAACCTGCAGCCTCCAGGCTCGAACCATCACGACCGCTGCCGGATGCCAACGACGGCAGACCACCACAACGAAAGGTCGGTCCATGCCATGTCGCCCTGTTCCACCCGCCCTGCGCCCCACCTTGCTCGCCCTGATCGGGATCGCCTGCCTGCACGCCGCTGCGGTGCCCGACTATCCCTGCTGGCAGGGGGCGGACGGCAGCGCCGCGGCTCCGGCCGGGGTCTCCCTGGTGGAGGATCCGGCACGAGCCAGGCTCGCTTGGGTCTGTAAGGAGCAGATTCCGATCAGTTACGAATCGGGTTGGTCGAACGCTGGCTGGCTGCGCGGCGGCTACTCCTCGCCAGTGGTCGCCGACGGCCGGGTCTACCTCTATTATTTCACCCCCACCGGGGACAAGCACGGCGAGGGCGGTCGCTGGAAGGGCGAGTACGGCGGCAATACCGACATCACCCTGATCGACGCCGACGACGTCGCCCTGTGCGTCGACGCCGCCACCGGCGAGGTGCTGTGGAAGCGGGTGATGGCCGGCAAGGCCACCAACTGGAGCGTCAACGCCGCCGGCGCGCCGCACCTCACCCCCTGCGTCGCCGACGGCCGGGTCTACGTCGTCGGCAACATGGGGCGGATCTACTGCCTCGACGCCGAGAGCGGCGAAACCCTGTGGGAGAACGACCTGGGCGAGTGGACCGCGAAATGGCAGGTCTATGAGGACTACTGCCTGCGCACCGGCGTCGGCATGATCCACAAGCAGAGCATCGACCAGAGTCTGAAGCAACTCGAGAAGGAGAACGCCCCCGAACTCAAAGCGCTGCCGAATCCCGGCCCCAACCGCGGTTCGCCCGGTGCGGGGCTGAATTTCTGTCCCACCGTCGCCGATGGCGTGCTGGTGGTCGCCAGCAATGGCGGCTCCAGCGCCCTGATCGGATACGATGCGCGCACCGGCAAACGCTTGTGGACGGCCGGCCGTCGGGGGAGAGCCATCTCGCCCATCCCCTGGCGCCACGGCGAGCGCACCTACATCCTCAGCCAGTCCACGAAGCTCACCGCCCACGACCCGCGCACCGGCGAGGAATTGTGGACGGCCGCGACCGGCAGCGGCAGCGGCGGCTCGCCGGTGGTCGGCGAAGGCCACGCGGTCACCCGCCGGGGAGACACCCTGACCTGCTATCGCATCCATCCCAAGGGGGCACAGCAGGTCTGGCAGCATGAGAACAAAACGCTCAAGACGTCGTGGACCTCCATGTCCATCGCCGACGGCTATCTCCACTACGTCGTGCAGTCGCGCCACGTGCAGCGCTTCCCCGAAGCCGACGTCACCGATGCGATGCGCGACGAGATGAAACGCAGTGGCGGCGGACTGAAGTGGTCCGGCCTGGTCTCGGTGGAACTGGCGACCGGCGAGATCCATCGCGTCTACAGTGGCCAGGATCGCAACGTCAACACCGTCATCGGCGACGGGTTGTGCTTCACCGACCTCGGCATCTACGACATCCGCGACCCGACCGCGGCACGCTACCTCGGCGACTTCACCATCCAGGATGGCGAGGTGCAGCTGGACCAGGTCGGCCAGGGCCGGGGCGACCACCAACTGCGCGGCGGCGGCTGGGTCACCCCGGCCTATGTCGGCGGCCGGCTCTACGTGCGCGGCTTCAGCCCGAAGGAAGGGTGCCACCGCCTCTTCTGTCTCGACTTCCGTCGCTGAAGCGTCATCGCCACTCCCGGCACAGGTGGTCGCCGCGCGCTCACTGCCCCTCACCGTCCCGATCGGTGGCGGTGACGCCTTGGGCGCGGCGATGCCAGCGTGTCGGTGAGAGGCCAAGCTCGCGGGCGAATACGCGCCGCAGGACGCTTCCCGCGCTGATGCCGCTCTCGCGTGCGATCTCCTCGATGCTCCGCTCGACGGCGTTCTCGAGCAGATAGCAGGCAAGCTCGATACGACGCCGGACGATCGCCTTGCCGGGCCCGTAGCCCCGCAGCTCGATGAGGCGCTGGGTCAGGGTCGAACGTGAGACCCCGAGCATCGCCGCGACCTCGGCCACCGTGATCCCCTCGCAGGCACGCTGGTGGATGAGCGTCTCGGCGGCGCTGACCAGGCCGTAGGATCCGGTCTCATCCCCCGGTTTCTCCTGCAACTGCCACGCCAGCAAGCGCGCCAACAGCAGGAACAGCTGGGCGTTGACTTTCAGATGGGCGATGGCGTCGATCCAGTAGGTCGCCTGCGCCTCATCGATGAAGCGGATGGCGGCTTGCGACCACCCCGATGGCAAGACCACGGGCAGAGGACGGTCGAACAGCTCCTGCCAGCCCGGTTGCGGGGGCATACGCACATCGGCCAGGACAGGGACAGGCGCAGAGACCACGCCTTGCCAGGGACAGGCGCAGAGACCAGGGCAGGGCCAGGAGACTGGACAGCGGTAGGAGTGACACCGCCGACAGACCTGATGCGTTACCGACTCTGAGCGACGGATAGCGAAGGAAACGCAGCTGTAGTTCGTACAGCGGGTCACCCTCCTCCGCCTTGCTCGTTTTGCGAACAATCCCGAGGTTCTTCTGCCCTCCGGCGGCTGTCATCAGTGGTGATGGGCCACAGATCGGCGAGGCCACCAAAGAAAGGGGGTACTTGCTGCTCGCCGACTTTTGGTGATCAGGCGGCATCGCGTGGGGGGGCGGATTGGCGCTCGCCTGTCATGCGAGCATCGGCAGCAGGCATCGGCTCCGGTAAGCGGCGACTGCACCGTCGCTGCAGCGGGCCCTGGAGCCCCTCGGCGATCGCCAGAGCACAGTCGGTGCCAGTTATGCTGGGGGGTCGTCCGTCCGGCCTCATAGCGTCTCGGACGCTCACTGCGCGTGGCGCCGGGAGAATCCTGCCGCTGAACACCCGACTGAGCGTCGAGGGGGACGCCGGGAGCCCAGCTACCAGCATCCGACGTTCACCGGTGCCGCCATATCGTAGCGCTCAGGACAAATGGCGCGGCAACCCAGCTCCGGTCGAGCTTGTATCTTCTGCAGCATCGCAGCTCGAACCATCCCGTCCGGTGCCGGATGTGGACGGCGGCGAAGCGCCCCACAACGAGAGGCCGATCCATGCCCTTCCATCCTGCACGATCCGTCCTGCGCAGCACCCTGGTCGCCCTGATCGGCGCCGCCTGCCTGCTCCCCGCCGCGGTGCCCGACTATCCCTGCTGGCAGGGGGCGGACGGCAGCGCCGCGGCTCCGGCCGGGGTCTCCCTGGTGGAGGATCCGGCACGAGCCAGGCTCGCTTGGGTCTGTAAGGAGCAGATTCCGATCAGTTACGAATCGGGTTGGTCGAACGCTGGCTGGCTGCGCGGCGGCTACTCCTCGCCAGTGGTCGCCGACGGCCGGGTCTACCTCTATTATTTCACCCCCACCGGGGACAAGCACGGCGAGGGCGGTCGCTGGAAGGGCGAGTACGGCGGCAATACCGACATCACCCTGATCGACGCCGACGACGTCGCCCTGTGCGTCGACGCCGCCACCGGCGAGGTGCTGTGGAAGCGGGTGATGGCCGGCAAGGCCACCAACTGGAGCGTCAACGCCGCCGGCGCGCCGCACCTCACCCCCTGCGTCGCCGACGGCCGGGTCTACGTCGTCGGCAACATGGGTCGGATCTACTGCCTCGACGCCGAGAGCGGCGACACGCTGTGGGAGAACGACCTGGGCGAGTGGACCGCGAAATGGCAGGTCTATGAGGATTACTGCCTGCGCACCGGCGTCGGCATGATCCATAAACAGAGCATCGACCAGAGCCTGAAGCAGCTCGAGAAGGTGAACGCCCCCGAGCTCAAGGCGCTGCCGGACCCCGGCCCCTACCGCGGCTCGCCCGGGGCGGGGTTGAATTTCTGTCCCACCGTCGCCGATGGCGTGCTGGTGGTCGCCAGCAATGGCGGCTCCAGCGCCCTGATCGGATACGATGCGCGCACCGGCAAACGCTTGTGGACGGCCGGCCGTCGGGGGAGAGCCATCTCGCCCATCCCCTGGCGCCACGGCGAGCGCACCTACATCCTCAGCCAGTCCACGAAGCTCACCGCCCACGACCCGCGCACCGGCGAGGAATTGTGGACGGCCGCGACCGGCAGCGGCAGCGGCGGCTCGCCGGTGGTCGGCGAAGGCCACGCGGTCACCCGCCGGGGAGACACCCTGACCTGCTATCGCATCCATCCCAAGGGGGCACAGCAGGTCTGGCAGCATGAGAACAAAACGCTCAAGACGTCGTGGACCTCCATGTCCATCGCCGACGGCTATCTCCACTACGTCGTGCAGTCGCGCCACGTGCAGCGCTTCCCCGAAGCCGACGTCACCGATGCGATGCGCGACGAGATGAAACGCAGTGGCGGCGGACTGAAGTGGTCCGGCCTGGTCTCGGTGGAACTGGCGACCGGCGAGATCCATCGCGTCTACAGTGGCCAGGATCGCAACGTCAACACCGTCATCGGCGACGGGTTGTGCTTCACCGACCTCGGCATCTACGACATCCGCGACCCGACCGCGGCACGCTACCTCGGCGACTTCACCATCCAGGATGGCGAGGTGCAGCTGGACCAGGTCGGCCAGGGCCGGGGCGACCACCAACTGCGCGGCGGCGGCTGGGTCACCCCGGCCTATGTCGGCGGCCGGCTCTACGTGCGCGGCTTCAGCCCGAAGGAAGGGTGCCACCGCCTCTTCTGTCTCGACTTCCGTCGCTGAAGCGTCATCGCCACTCCCGGCACAGGTGGTCGCCGCGCGCTCACTGCCCCTCACCGTCCCGATCGGTGGCGGTGACGCCTTGGGCGCGGCGATGCCAGCGTGTCGGTGAGAGGCCAAGCTCGCGGGCGAATACGCGCCGCAGGACGCTTCCCGCGCTGATGCCGCTCTCGCGTGCGATCTCCTCGATGCTCCGCTCGACGGCGTTCTCGAGCAGATAGCAGGCAAGCTCGATACGACGCCGGACGATCGCCTTGCCGGGCCCGTAGCCCCGCAGCTCGATGAGGCGCTGGGTCAGGGTCGAACGTGAGACCCCGAGCATCGCCGCGACCTCGGCCACCGTGATCCCCTCGCAGGCACGCTGGTGGATGAGCGTCTCGGCGGCGCTGACCAGGCCGTAGGATCCGGTCTCATCCCCCGGTTTCTCCTGCAACTGCCACGCCAGCAAGCGCGCCAACAGCAGGAACAGCTGGGCGTTGACTTTCAGATGGGCGATGGCGTCGATCCAGTAGGTCGCCTGCGCCTCATCGATGAAGCGGATGGCGGCTTGCGACCACCCCGATGGCAAGACCACGGGCAGGGGACGGTCGAACAGCTCCTGCCAGCCCGGTTGCGGGGGCATACGCACATCGATCACGCAGCCGTGGCGCTTGCTGTAGCGGGGGCGGTACACCACATCGAAGGCGAGATGGTGCGCCGTGGTGCCGGCTGCCAGCTCGACGGCGGTGCCGGGCCCACTGATCGCCACCTGTCCCGGACGCAGCGCCTGCTCGGCGGATTCCCGGTGCAGGAGGAGGGTGCCGTCGAAAGGGCGCCACAGATTGTAGGCGGTGCGCTGAGCGGGCCCATCGAGGCGCAGGTGGTCGCTTACCTGCCAGTAACGCCGGCCGAAGTAGACGAAAGGCGCGAGCGGCAACAGACGCGGATCCATCGTGGCAAGCCTACGACATCCGGCTCGCTCGGCAACGTCATGCCTTCTTCAGCGGAACGCGAATGGCAGGCGCCGGGCAGCGTTCCTGGCAGAAGGGCGTCACCGATACTCGCGGGGTCGGCTCCTTCAGGGGATGGAGCACGGTCCTCGGCCGGTCTTCCGGCTCGAGCCCGAGCCTTCTTCAAAGGGGGCGCTGCCGCTGCCCTCGGCTTCTGCAATCTCGGTCGCTGGACCCTGCGCAAAACGCGCAGGCTGGTTACTACCACCTGGCGTGCTTCACCATCGACGTGCCGCCGCTGCGCGAGCGCCGCCAGGATATCCCGCGGTTGTGGTTCAATTCCGTCGCCCCCCAGCAGGAGCGCTGGCTGCCATAGCACGGGCGCCGCCCGCTACAATGCCCCTTGGGGTGCGGGCGGCGCCCGCGCTATGGGAACCCGAAAAAGGGCCCGGTAACCACTCATGCCCGATGGGCCTGAGTGGTTACCGCGATGCATGGTGCCGTTGTCGTAGATCCCGAACGCGGAGCGTCTACGACGCCGACAGGATCTTCTTGATATCACCTGCGGAGGGCACCTTGCCGGAGACCTTGACCTCGCCATCGACGGCCAGAGCCGGGGTCATCATCACGCCCATCGCCATGATGTCGTTGATGTCCTCGACCTTCTCGATGGTGTAGTCGACGCCGCACTCCGTGGCCACGGAATCGGCCAGTTCGTAGAGCTTCTTGCACTTGGGGCAGCCAGTGCCGAGTACCTGGATCTTCATGGTTTCATCCTTCACGGGGGTCAGCTGCAGCAGGATTTCCCGCCGCCGGTTTCGTTCTGGTAGGTGTCGAATTGGATGTTCTTCTGGCCGGCCGCAACGGCCATGACCTTGGCGAGGACGTCCTGGATCGCGACCTCGTCGAGGTCGTGGGCGGCGCAGGCCTTGAGGTAGTGCTTGGTGCAGGGATGGCAGTTGAGCGCCATGGATGCCGCCAGACCGGCGATGGCCATCTCCCGTTCATCGAGTTTCTGCCCGCGGACCGTGTTCTGGTAGAACGCGGACCACGGCTGTTTGTGTTGATCGTTGAGCATGGGGTCCCTTTCAGAAGAGTTGGTAGGTGTACTTGAGGGCGTAGAAAATGCCGGCCAGGATGAGCGCGACCCCGAAAACCACCTGGATCACGCGTTCCACCCGACGCAGGTTGTTGAAGACGGTGCCGACGCGGTTGGCGGCGAAGGCGATCACCAGGGCGAAGAACACCACCGGCAGGGCCGTGCTCAGGCCGAAGATCGTCGGCAGAAAAATGGGGGATTCCCCGGCGATGGCCGCCGGGATGAGGACGCCGAAGTACCATCCGGCCGACACCGGACAGAAGGAGAGGGCGAAGAGCACGCCGAGGATCAGCGGACCGAGGAAGCCGGCCTTGGCCAGCCGCAATCGCAAAGACTGCGAGCCGGCCTGGAGGTTGAAGCTGCCTCCCACCCATCCCAGGAGCACCATGCCGACCAGGATCAGAATGGGGCCGAGGAAGGCGGCGCCGTAGCGCTGCAGGAAACGCCCCATGTCGCCAGCGGCCACCAGGCCCCAGACCAGAACGGCCGCCAACGCGACGTAGGTTATGCTGCGACCGATGGTGTAGAGCAGGCCAGCGACGAGGATCCGCCGCCGGTCCTCGACGTCCTTGCCGATGAAGGAGATGGCGGCGATATTCGCCGCCAACGGACAGGGGCTGATCGAGGTCATGATCCCCGCAGAGAGCGCGATCCAGATCCCTTCCCACATCATGCACCGCCCTGGGCAGCTGCGTCGGCATCCGTTGACGGCAGCCGTTCGAGTGCGGTGTCGATACTGTCGACGATGGCATCCTCGAAGGCGACCGGGTCGCGCATCAGGCTCCACACCTCATCGATCTTGTCGAAACCGGCTTCGCGGCCGTCGACCTCCCAGCTGATCACCGGCATGCTGGTGGCGGCATCGTAGCGTTTGGCCAGGGCCGGGTCTTCATCGTAGTTGACCTCGCGCCAGACGACCCGGCCATCGGCCAGGGCTTCGGCGAAACGCTTGTGCACCGTATCGCGCAGAAGTCGCTCGATGGTGTTACAGGTGACGCACCGCATGTTGCCGTGGAGGTAGGTGACGTAAACCCGCGACGGCCCCGTCGGGGTCTTCGCGCCGGCGGTCTCGACCTGGCTCGCATCGTCGGTGGTGGCATCCGCCACATCCGTGGTCGATGCGGGGGCGGTCATACGCCCCAGGGCGAAGCCGATGCTGATGACCACGAAGAGCATCAACGGGGTGGCCAAGATCCTCTGCAGGCGGCCGGTATCGGTGTCGCTCATGATGCTCGCTCCTTCATGGTGATTCCGGTGCAGCAGTACCGGTACTGCGGTGCATGGGATCCCCTGCGATGGTGATTGAGATGTGCGTAGATGGTGATGTCATTGGACGGAGCCGGCGCGATTCAGCGGCAGCCCAGTAACTCCTTCGCCTTGGCAACGACGACATCGACGTCCGCTTGCGTCGCACGGTTGCCCTTCGGCAGCTTCGCGATCCCCAGGTCGGTGACGCGGAGGTACCGGTAACCCTCGATGCCGGCGTTGTCGAAGCACTTCTTGGCGCAGTCCATCGGGCAGCCGTCGATGACCAGATTCACGTCGGCGTCCTTGGCGGTCTGGACCATGCCCTGGATACCGGCGCCGATGCCGGCCAGACAGAACATGCCGCCACAGCCCTCGGCGGCGAGCTGGCGCGCGGCCAGGTCGGAGGCCTCGGCGACGTTGGCGCCGCCGGAGCAGGCGTAGATGAGGACGGTCTTGCCGTCGTTGGCGGAGCAGGAGCACTCGGTCATGGGGTTTCCTTTCGTACTGTGGTGGTGGGGCCGGAAAGAGGACTGGGGTCGGAAAGAGGACGGTATGAGCTGCCGGCCTGGCGCCGGACGGCCGTTGCCTGCGAGTCAGCCTTCGCGCGATCGCCCCGAGTCGTCACGGGCATCGAGCTTGGCGGCGATGGCATCGAACTCCTCCTTCGTGATCTCCCCGCGGGCAAGGCGCTCCCGGAGGATCTGCATGGGGTCCGTGGTCTTTGGCGATCGGCCGCAGCACGATCCATCCCGATGGCGACGCACGACGTTGAACGCGATCGTGGCCACGATCACGAAGACGACGAGCATCATGACCAGGCACAGCGGGAACATCCACCACGGCCACCCCGCCATCGGCCAGGGGTGGGGCCGGGCCGCGGGTGCATCGTGAGCGAATGCAGTTGTGACGCCGAGAGCCAGCAGTGCGGTCGCCCGGAGAGGCCTGGCCGAGAGCATTGCCGTCGATCGGGACGATCGCGGTGCCATCCCGGACCCGGATTCGCGGACATGAAGGAGGGTAGGCGCGTAATTCATCCGGCGATCGCTCCGAAGATGAGCCCTGACACGGTGGCCATGACCACGACCAGAGCGACGAAAGTGAAGGTCTTCTTCACCCCGAGAATGCTGTTGATGACCAGCATGTTCGGCAGGCTCAGGGCGGGGCCGGCCAGGAGCAGGGCCAGGGCGGGGCCCTCGTCCATGCCGGCTCCGCGTAGGCCTTGGAGAATGGGCACCTCGGTCAGGGTGGCGAAATACATGAAGGCGCCGGCGACCGATGCGAAGAGGTTGGCTCCCAGCCCGTTGCCGCCGACCATCGACGCCACCCACCCGGAGGGGATCAGCCCTTCGTGGTCAGGTCGGCCCAGGAGCAGTCCGGCGATGAGCACGCCGCCGAAGAGCAGGGGCATGATCTGCTTGGCGAAGCCCCAGGAATAATCGAACCACGAGCGATTGTCCTCCGATCCGGTAGCGGTGATCACCGCCAGCGCGAGCGAGGCGAACGCGAACGGCACCACGGGATGCTGTGGCAGCAGCAGCGCCAGCACGGTGGTCGGCACCAGGGCGGCGAGCGCTTTCCACCAGCGCACCTCGAACCAGGCGACCAGCGCGCCGGTCAGAACCAGGCCGAACAGGCCGGTCAAAGGCCATTTCCAGGCGAAGATGAGCGCCCAGATGCCGGTCGCATCCGCTGGCGGCGGTCCCCAGTTGGCGAACACCAATACCCCGACCATGGCGGCGAAGAAGACGACCTCTTGCCACAGGCTGCGCTTGGGCTCCTCCTCGGGCATGGCCATGGCGGCGCCGTCCTGGCGCTCGGCTTCTTCTTTGTGGAAGATGACCGCCATCGCCAGACCGATGACGGCGGCGAACACGACCGCGCCGATGGCCCGGGCCACCCCCAGCTCCCAGCCCAGTACATTGGCAGTCAGCACGATGGCCAGCACGTTGATGGCCGGCCCCGAATACAGGAAGGCGCAGGCCGGGCCGAGACCGGCACCGCGCTTGTAGATGCCGCCGAAGAGCGGCAACACGGTGCAGGAGCACACCGCCAGAATGGTGCCGGCTGCCGAGGCCACGGTGTAGGCCACCACGCGATTGGCCTTGGCCCCCAGGTATTTCATCACCGCCGTCTGGCTGACGAAGACCCCGATGGCCCCCGCGATGAAGAAGGCCGGCACCAGACACAACAGCACGTGCTCGCGGGCATACCATCTGGCCAGGGCCACCGATTCCTGCACCGCTCCCGCCACCCGCGAATGGTCGAACGGCGTGAAGTAGAACACCGCGAAGATGCCGACCATCCACGCCAGCTTCTTGCCGTCATCACGCCAGTCGAAGCTCATGGAACACTCCTTCTATGTTTGGCCAATCAGGCAAAGGCCGGGACAAAAAAAGGCGGCGCGGGATCAGCGGCACGACAGCTCTCGCTGCTCGTCGTCGCCGTCGATCACGCTATCGATGCAATTCAGGAAACGTAGCACGCATGGGGCCCGCAGCCGGTAGAATATTTTGGTCCCCTCGCGCCGGTCGCTGAGCACCCCGGCGTGCTTGAGCTGGGCCAGATGGCGCGACACCGTGCTGATCTCGCTGCCCACCAGCGCAGTCAGTTCGCAGACGCACAGCGGCCCGTCGGCCAGGGCCTGGACCATCAACAGGCGGCTCGGATGGCCGAGGGCCTTGAGGATGGCGGCCTGCTGGGTGATGTGGTTCTTCTGGGCGACGTTCATGACAGCGAATATGTCCATTTGCACAAACATGCAAGCGTTGGTCGCGCCTGGTTCGACATGGACGCCGGGCCGACGCGCAGGAGATGGTCACGGAGGTATGACGGTCGCCACGGCGCCTTCGCGCGCGGCCGGATGGGCTGCCGGCTCGCGCACATCACCGGCGTCGTCTCAGGCGACACCATGGGCGATGGCGCAGGCGGAGCCGCAGTCGGGGTTCCACGCCGTAGCCGAGCGTGTCTTCGCGGACGAACCGCGGAGGAGGTGATCGCTTACGCCGAAGCCTCCGTCTCCTGCGGGAACCACCTCTGGGTCCTGGTGCAGATCTTCACCAACATCAGCATCACCGGCACCTCGATCAGCACGCCGACCACCGTCGCCAGCGCGGCGCCGGAGGAGAGCCCGAAGAGCATGGTGGCGGTGGCGATGGCGACCTCGAAGTGGTTGGAGGCGCCGATCATCGCCGATGGAGCCGCATCGCGGTAGGAGAGCTTCAGCGCCCTGGCAGCGCCGTAGCCGAGGGCGAAGATCAAGACCGTCTGGATGAAGAGCGGCACGGCGATCCACAGGATGGTCAGCGGGTTCGCGAGAATCACCTCGCCTTTGAAGGAGAACAGCAGCACCAGGGTGACCAGCAGGGCGATGATGGTGATGGGGGTGAGCACGGGCAGGAAGCGGCGCTCGAACCATTCCCGCCCCAGTCTGGCGATGATCGCGCGGCGGGAGAGATAGCCTGCGACCAGGGGCAGGGCCACATACACGCCGATGGAGAGCAGCAGGGCCTCCCACGGCACCGGCAATTGGCCGACCCCCAGCAGGAGCCCGCCCAAGAGGCCGTAGAGCACCAGCATGGTCAGCGAGTTGATGGCGACCATGACCAGGGTGTGGCCGTCGTTGCCGCGGGCGAGAGAACCCCACACCAGCACCATCGCCGTGCACGGAGCGATGCCGAGCAGGATGCATCCCGCCAGGTAACTGCGCCACAGCGGCACCTGCAGCATCTTCACCCCGTCGTGCACGACCACGGTGCCCGAGCCGTACGATTCGCCCACCGGCAGATCGAGGCCAAAGGGCATCTTCACCAGATCCATCGCATCCGGCCCGATGAAGCCGTAAAAAAGCGTCCCCAGGAAGAACAGGGCGATGCCGTACATGGTGAAGGGCTTGATCAGCCAGTTGATAACCAGGGTCAGCCCCACCGGTTTGAGGCTCTTGCCGGCCTTCACCACCTCGGCGAAATCGATCTTCACCATGATCGGGTAGATCATGAAGAAGAGACAGACGGCGATGGGGATGGAGATGACCGGTGCGCCCCCCACCCAGATTGCCATGCCATCCAGGCTCCTGGCGACCCCCGGCGCCACCGCGCCCAGGGCGATGCCGGCCGCGATGCAGATGGCCACCCACAGGGTCAGATAGCGCTCGAAGAAACCGAGGCCCTTGCCCTCGGTGGCCTCGTCGACCGGGGTGGGACAGGCGTCGTTCATGCTGGTCTCCTTCCAGGAAGCGATGGCTCTCGCACCATCACGGGTCGGCAGGATCGTCCGGTGCCGACTCCCCCGGATGACGCAGGTCGGCCAGATAGGCACCCAGCCGAGCGAGCACCAGGGGGTTGACGCAGTAGCAGATCCGCGGTCCGTCGATGGTCCCACGGATCACCCCGGCATCCTTGAGGATCTTGAGGTGCTGGCTCACCGTCGACTGCGCACAGCCGACCCGCTCGGCGATGTCACCGCACATGCAGCCCTCCTGCGCCAGCAGGATCTCGATGATCAGCACCCGGCTCGGATGGCCCAGCGCCTTGGCCCACGCTGCGAACTGCTCGCGGCGCTCGGCCGCGGTCGCGGGGTGCGGAGGCGGCGCATGGGGCTTGGGTGTGCACGCATTCGTTTCGCTCATCGTCGATTGACGATATGGCGGGCGCGGCCCGTGTCAACCCGCCGTTCACGAGCAGGGCGGCCGGCTGGAAACGAAGCTGCCTCCTGAACGCCAACTCCTGCTGCGCCGCGCGAATCGTCTGCGCACGATCCAGGGCAGCGTGACAATCGAGGGCAACACCCTGAGCCTGGACCAGGTGACCGCCGTGGTCGAGGGCAAGCGCGTGCTGGGCAGCGCCCGCGAGGTGCAGGAGGTGCGCGGCGCCATGGCGGCCTGCGAGCGCTTGGGGGAGTGGGATCCGAGCGATCCGGACCATCTGCTCGAGGCGCACGCTGTGCTGACCCCGGCACTGCTGGCCGCGGTCTTCCGCTCCAGGCTGCGTAACGGTCGTTAGGTGCCCATGCCGGGCCGGCATGATTATGACGGCTTCATCCTGGAACCCCCATTTTCAAACATCGGTAGGAGACCCGCCCATGGCCATCCTCTGCAGCGGCTGCGGTGCCGAACAGCATCTGCCGGCGGTTCCCCGGGGACATGCCGCCCACTGCCATGCCTGCGGCGCGCTGTTCGCCCGCGCTGGCGTTGCCGGCACGACTGGCGCCGCGCTGGCCGGATCGGTCGGGCTGGTGTTGATCGCGGCTGCGCTGCGCCTGCCCTGGTGGGAGGTCTCCCTGGCCGGCGGGGGCAGCCTCGCCTGCGGGCTCAACGAGGTCGCGGGCACGGCCCCGGGTCTGGCGGCCCTGCTCCTGCTGGGTCTGAGTGCGCTGCAGCTGCTGCTGGGCTGCGGCGGTTTGCTCGCCCGGCAGCACCCGGCCGGGGCCGCTGGCCTGCGGGCGGCGGAACTGCTGCGTCCCTGCATGACGACCGGCCTGCTGCTGCTCGCAGCCCTGTTGCCCGTGCTGCTGTCGTGGAGGGGGACGCTGCCCCTGCGCATCGAAGCCGGCAGCGGCATCTGGGCCCTGGGGGCGCTCGCCGCCTGTGCCCTGCTGGCCAACCGGGGTCTCGACGAACCCGCAGCGGTTCGAGCGATGGCGGCGGCACGGCCGCGGGGCCCCCGGCATCTGGTCGGTGCCCTGGCTTGGACCCTGCTGCTGCTGGTCACAGGCTGCGGCGTGCTGCTGTGGTCCACGCCCCTGCTGCTGTCGACCGCAACGATCTCCATGCTCGGTAGCCCCGCGAGCCCCCTGGCGCTCGCGGTGCCCGCGGGCTGGATGGGTAGGCTGGGGATCGCGGCGCTGGCGGGCCTGCTGGCCGCGCTGGTGGTGCTGGCGACGGTGCAGACCGTGGCGCTCATCCGGCAACCCGGGCGCCGAGGCCGGAACCGGGGCGGCGGCCTCCTCGTCCGCCTCATCCTCCTACCGCCCTTGCTGGGGCTGCTGCCGATGGCCGTGACAGGCCATCTCGGTGTCCTGACGAGCGCCCGCCTGCCCATCGTCTGGCCGCTGCTGGGCCTCGGCCTGGCGGCTCTGGCGCTGCGCGCGCTGCGTGAGCGGTTCCGACCACGGTACACGGAGGCGGCGTCATGAGCCAGCCACGACCACAAGAGACGCAAACGACGAACAGCGGCCGGTCCGGCGGCGAGCCCCAGGCGCGACTGCGACGCACACGCTGGGCCTGGCTCGCCTGGCTGCTGCCCGTGGCTGCGGCGGCGGGAATCGTCTGGCTGGTTTCCCTGCAGCTGACCGCCAGCGGCAGCCGCGCGGTGATCACCTTTCCCCGCGCCAGCGGCATCGCTCCCGGCAGCGCGGTTACCCACAAGGGGGTGCGGGTCGGCAGCGTCGAGCGGGTGGAGCTCGACGAGGGCTGGCAGCAGGTGCAGGTCCACATCCGCATGGACGACGACGCCGGCGCTTACCTGCGCACCGGTACCCGCTTCTGGATCCCCTCCAGCGGCGGCCTTGGCCGAATGCTGCCGGGTTTCCTGGGCGGCACCAGCATCGCCATAATGCCTGGCGATGGCGAGGCGACCGAGCGGTTCCAGGGCATGCTCGAGTCACCGGCCCGGGACCCGGACGAGCCGGGTCGGAAATTCCTGCTGCATACGCAAGAGCGCGGCTCGCTGCAGATCGACTCGCCGGTCTTCTGTCGCGGTTTCCGCATCGGGCGGGTGCACGCCCTGGACTTCGAACCGGAACGGCAGCGTGTCCTGGTGGGCGTCTTCATCCAGGAACGCTATGCCGGCCACGTGCATAGAAACAGCCGCTTCTGGCAATTGGCGGGGGTGCGTCTGAAGGACGGCGACGGCGGCAAGAGTCTGGAGGTGGCGTCCCCGAGCGTCATCACCGGCGGCGGCATCGCCATGAAGACCCCGCCGGCATTGGCGGGCCCAGTGGCAGAGGCAGGCACCGAGTTCCGCCTGCACGGCTCGGAGAGCGCCGCGCAGGCGGTGCCCATCGGGCCGGGCTTCACCTATCAGGCTGTCTTCGACCAGCCGGTGGAAGGTATCGCCCGCGGCGCTGCGGTCTCGGTGCTGGGCACCCAAGTGGGCACGATCAGCGACGTGACGCTGCACTTCGACGAAGCCTCCCTGTCCTTCACCACGCAGATAGACCTGCGTCTCGACCCGCGCCGCTTCGGCATCGACATCGATGAGGCCACGCCTCGGACCGACGTGCAGGAGCGCCTGAACCAGCGCCTGCAGGTGCTGGTGGACGCCGGTCTGCGCGCCAAGCTCAACGGCGGCGTTCCTGTTGTTGGCGGTGCCGGCATCGACCTGGTCATGCAGGAAAATCCGGAGCCGGCGCAGCTGGTTCTGGACCGCGAACCGCCTCGTCTGCCCACCGTCGGCGGCGTCGGCGGCGTAGCCGGCATCCTGGAGACCGTGGACGGCATCGCCACGAGCCTCGACCAGGTACCCTACGCTCAGATCGGCCGCCACGTCAACAGCACCGTCGCCGGGGTGGACCGCATCATTAATTCGCAGCGGGTCACGGATATCCTCGCGAACACCGACGCCGCCCTGGCCGACATCGAGGCGGTGACGCAGACCGCCCGGGAAGAGGTGCGCCCGGCGCTGCGGGAGCTGCGGCACGTGGTGGCGCGGATGCAGTCGGCGGCGGCGAGCATCGACAACCTGCTCGGCGGCCCGACGCGTCAGAACCAGGACCTGCCGTCGCTGATCGCCGAATTGCAGCAGGCGGCCGCGGCAGTGCGGGCCCTGGCCTCCTTGCTGACCCGCCATCCCGAATCCCTGATCACCGGTCATGGTGGAGGCTGAGATGCGTATCGCCGGAATATTCTGCCTGCTGGTCCTCGCCGGCTGCTTCAGCTCGCCTCGCAGCAGATTCTACAGCCTGACGCCGGCTACCGGACAGGTCGACAGCCACGGCTATGCCGGCCCCGTCCTGGGCCTGGGCAAGGTGGCCCTGCCGGCCGCACTCGACCGTCGCGCGCTGATGGTCTACCGCAGCGACACCAGACTGGAGATCCGAGACACCGAACGCTGGGCGGGCCCCCTGGACGTGCTCACGCGCGACGCCCTGGCCGTGGCGCTGGCAGCACGCTTGCCGGAGGGCAGTGTTCTGCTGCCGAATCAGGCCCGCCCCGATGGCGATCGGCGCACGCTGACTCTCTCCCTGCACCGCTTCGCCGCGGGCCCCGACCAGGTCCTCCATCTGGCCGGACGCTGGAGCCTCGTCGAGGGCGCCAACGTGCTCGGCTCCCGCTCCACCGACATCGAGGTAGCTCTGCCAGGCCTCGACGGCGCGGCGATCGCCACCGCCATGAGCACCGCCATCGACCGTTTGGCAGCAGCCATCGCCGCGCAGCTCGGCTCCTTCGACGAGCAGGCCAGCCACTCGCGTGACGATGCCGTCACCACAAGCATCGGGCCTTGCGCTGGCGCCTCGAACGACACGACCACGCATGCCCGATGAGTTGGCGACATCCGAGGACATGGGACATCCGAGGACAGACTACTGCTGCGCAGTGGCTTGTTGCGCCTTGCTCCGAAAGTAGTCTGTCCTGCCTTGGCCTTCTGCTCAGAAAGTAGTCTGTCCTGTCTTGGCCTTCTGCTCAGAAAGTAGTCTGTCCTGTCTTGGCCTCGAAAGTAGTCTGTCCTGCCTTGGCCTTCTGCTCAGAAAGTAGTCTGTCCTGTCTTGGCCTGTCCTGTCTTGGCCTCTGCCTTGGCCTGTCGGCGATCCACTTCACGCCGGGTGGCCTCGCAGACGAGTCTGGCGAGCGCGCCGACGGTGGTGCCGAGGAAGTGGCGGCGTCCGCGTATGACGCCGAGCCAGGCGTCGACGTCGATCAGGGGTCGTTGGAGGATCGGGGCGAGGTGGGCTGGGATGTCGCCGCGCTTGCCGCTGGCGATGATCCGGCCAGTCTGGGGTTCAAATAGGTGATGGGGCCCAATCGCCGCATTACCATGCCAGATCCGGTGGGGTGGCGTACGGAAGTGCGGCTGGCGCCATTCTCGCCCGATCTGATCTGATAAGGGGGCCCACGATGGCCGAGCCTGGCGATCTGTTCATCGATATGGAGGAGCGCATCCGGCGTTACTGGCGACGCTGGGGCTTGCGCGGCCCGCTGGTGGTGCTGGCGGCCGTCGTCATCCTCGTCGCCCTGCTGACCTCCTTCTACACGGTCCAGCCCGAGGGCCGGGCGGTGGTCAAGCGCTTCGGCAAGGTGGTTGGCATCAATCCGCCGGGCTTGCATTTCAAGATGCCTTTCGGCATCGATCGGGTCCACTTCGTGCCGACGGAGCGGCAGCTGACCGAGGAATTCGGTTTCCGCACGGTGAGCACCCAGGGCCGCACCCAGTACGAGAAGCGTCCGACCCATCAGGCCGAATCGCTGATGCTCACCGGCGACCTGAAGGTCATCGACGTCGAATGGGTGGTGCAGTATCGCGTCGATGATCCGGACAAGTACCTGCATCATGTCCGTGAGCCGACCAAGGCGATCCGGGACGTGTCCGAGGCCGTCATGCGCCGCATCGTCGGCAACAAGCTCGGTAGCGATGTGTTGACGGAAAAACGCGTCGAGGTGGCGACCGCGGCCCGCGACGAAATTGCCGAGATCCTCGAGTCCTTCGATATGGGAGTGATCGTGCGGCGGATCGAGCTGCAGGACGTCACGCCGCCGAAAACCGTCAAGCCGGCTTTCAACGAAGTCAATCAGGCGGAGCAGGAGCGCGAACGATTGATCAACGAGGCGGAGAAGCGCCGCAACCAGACCATGCCGCGAGCGGAGGGTCAGGCTCTCCAGATAGTCGCCGAGGCCGAGGGCTATGCCACCGAGCGGAAGAATCGCGCCCGCGGTGAAGTCGTCCGCTTCACGGCGATACTGGACGAGTACGAGAAGTCGCCGGAGGTGACCCGTCGGCGTCTGTATCTCGAGATGATCGACGAGGTCCTGCCCCAGATCGGCCATATCTATGTGGTCGAGCCCGGCCAGTCCGCGCCCCTGCCGCTGCTCAACCTCGGTGGCCAGCAGCGGTCGCTGCCGCCAGCATCACAAGCGAGAGAACGATGACCTGGGAACCCCATATCGTCGAATCGGGAACGGCTCGCCGCCGCAATGCGGTCACCATCGGCATCCTGGTGCTCCTGGTGCTCGGGGCGATCACCCTGTACAGTGCCACCTACAGCGTCGATGAAGCCGAGCAGGCGATCGTCCTGCAGTTCGGCGAGCCGCGCGGCGGCCCGATCACCGAGCCGGGCCTGCACTTCAAGATGCCGTTCATCCAGAACGTGCGTCTGTTCGACAAACGGTTGCACTCCTGGGACGGCGACCCGAACCAGATCCCGACGCGCGGCGAACAGTTCGTCTCCGTCGATACCACGGCCCGCTGGCGTATCACCGACCCCCTGGTGTTCTACCAGCGCGTGCGCGACATCGATGGCGCGACCCGTCGGCTCAACGACATCCTCGATTCGGTCGTGCGCGACCATATTTCGGCCACCGATCTGACCGAGATCGTCCGTTCGAGTGGATGGCAGGTGACCGAGGAGGACCTTGAGCGGGTGCCGGTGGCCGCCGAGGAAGAAGAAGAGCAGCTCATGCAGGAGGTGCAGATGGGGCGAGGCGAGCTGGTCCGGAGGATCCTGGCCAAGGCCCG
>CAZTGE010000006.1:0-38682 GCA_964612995.1 uncultured candidatus Brocadiaceae bacterium
GCGGACCGCTCGTCTGTGTCGACCTGGTTCGTGTCGCTCGTCGGTTGGGCGGCGCGTGCGGTCTCGGCTCCGACCGGATACCGGGCGGCGGCTCAGGCGTCCGCGACCGCGAGCAGGCGGACGTCGAAGATGATCACCTGATGGGGGCCGATCTTGCTGCCGGCGCCCTTGCGGCCCCAGGCGAGATCGCTGGGGACGGTCAGGCGGGCGCGCCCGCCCACGCGCATGCCCAGCAGGCCCTCGCGGAAGCCGGGTACGCATTCGCTCAGTGCGAACCGTTCAGGGCGGTGGTCCTTGAAGGTGTCCTGGATCACGGTGCCGTTGACCAGCCAGGCGCGTTGATGCGTGGTCACGATGCTCTGCGCGTGTGGCTGTGCGCCGTCGCCCTCGGCGAGGGTCTCGATCTGCAGCCCACTCGGCGTGACCACGACCTCGTCGCGTTGGGCGTTGCGCGCGAGATGGTCCTCGCTCGCGGCGCGGTTCTGGCCAGCCGAGCCGCGTTTGCGTGGCGCCTGTCCACGATTGCCTCGTCCCCGTCCCATGGCCCCATGCTCGATTGCCCGGTCGGGGGTCAAGCGTGCGTGACCGGCAACGGCGCTGGCTCAGGTGCCGGTCGGTCCGGTCATTGCCGGTGAGCCAGAAGCGCGCATCGCCGGATCCGGAGCCCAGCCAGGCCTGGCTGGGCGACCGGCCGGCATCTGATGTCTTCGACGATCGCACCCGGCAACCGGCCGGCAGCGGCCCGACGCCAGGCGCCGGACCGCTGCCGGTTCGCGGTTCAGGCGCAGATCAACCCGGCCCGTTGAGCCTGGCCATCGTAGCGCGTGACCTGCAGCCAGGCCAGTCCGCTGCCGTCGGTCACCTGTACGCGCTGCGGCTGGTCGCCCGGCACGAACCAGGTGGCCCGGGTGGGCTGACGATCGCGCCAGGCGCAGGCGATCAGCGGTGCGAGCCCGTCGACCAGGCTTACGTCGAAGCTCAGTCCGTCTGCACCGGCGGTGGCCGGCCGCAGCTTCAGGACGCTGTCGGCGATGTGCAGCAGGTCGCGCGCTGGATCGGCAGCGAAGCTGCGGTCGAGGCTGACAGGGATGGTGGCAGGGCTCGTGGGCTCGGTCGTGGCAGCGCTGTCGGCGGCGAACAGGCCGGTGAGGATGAGTGGGGTGAGAAGATAGAGGCGCATGGTGTTGCTCCAGCAAACAGGGGTCTGCGCGCGGGTCGTGGCCCGGGACGCGGAGATGCGAGACCTGGTTGTGGAGCTTTCAGCGCAGCAGGATGACGCTGCGCAGGAACGCGAGGCGCGGATGCCGGACCGATGCCCGCGGCCGGATCCGGCTGCCCGGCGCCAGATGGCAGGCGCCGGGGCGGTGGGGGAGGACGTGGCAGACCGGGGCCTCGGCCCGGGTGGCCTTGTCGGCCTGGACCGCGACCCGCTCGGCTTTCCCGCCCGCCGCGGCGGGAGCGGACCAGGTCCAGCCGCCGAGCAGCAGCACGGCGGCGAGCGTGGCCATCGATCGTGTCAGGCTGCGTGCCATGGCTCTGCCTTCGCATGTGCCGTGCCGATCGTCGGCCAGATGGCAGTCACGACGCCGACGCGCGCTGTCAGGCGCCCGCGCCGACCATCGACTGCGGTCGGAAGCCAGCCGGACGTGGCCGGGCGAACCGCCGGCAGCGAAGCGGAATGCGGCAGCAACGGCCCGCGCCGCCGACGGGCGGCCCCATCGCCGGGGGGCGAGCAGGCCGCACCCCGCATCGCGTGGTGCGATGCGCGCAGGGCGTGGCGGATCGTGTCGCAATGGCGCGCCGCAGGGCGTCGGACCGGGCTGGTGGCGCATGACGACGCGATACTGGGCATCAGCAGCGCAGGCGCCGATCCGGGCGCCGGCTTTCGTCAGTGTGCCGGCGATCGGATCGGCAAGGGGTCAGGGTCTGAACACGCGGGGGCCGAGCATGCCGATGGACTCGCCCGGGGCGAGGAAGCGGAGGGTATGCGGCTCGGTGGGGTCCAGGGCGTCGAAGACCTGGAAGTCGCCGTCGATCTCCGGCGTGAGGCTGATGTTGTCGTTGCAGACGACATCGCGGTCCAGGAGCACGCCGTCGGCGTCGTAGGCGGCCAAGGCGATGCTGCGGGTGGCGACGGGCGTTGTCGTACCGGCGGTGTAGGCGCGCAACGCGAAAGCGCAGGAGCTGGCCCAGATCTGGTCACCGCCGAAGCCGTGGTAGAGGTCCTTCCACTGGCCATCATCGCTGTCGCGGTAGTAGTATTCACCGGCCTGGGTGAGTTCCATCACGCTGGTCATGCCCGGCGAGTCGACGTAGTAGATGAACGGCATGTCGTCGTCTGGCGTGTGCATGTAGACGACGAAACTGCTGTTGGCGGCGATGGTCTGGGGCTGCGGCAGGTCGACGATATGGAAGCCTTCGCCGTCGCTGGTCCCGGAGTGCGCGCTCAGCGGATCGGCGCCATTCTCGAGGTCCTCGAGCGAGGCGTAGAGCGCGACGGTGTAAGCGGTGGCCGCCACGGTCTCGAAGCCGATGGCGGCGATGGTGGTGTCGGTGTCGCCCACCGTGTAGAGGCAGGCGCCGGCCTGCGGATCGGCGCCGGTCGGTCGGTAGTCGGGCCCGCCGACGCCGGTGATGCTGCCGTAGCAGTGCGAGAAGACCTCGACCTCATCCCGTGGTGCGAGCAGATAGCCGACGGCGTGTCCGATGTCCGAATCGTAGGCGATCCAGAAGTAGGTCGGGCAGGTGGGCACTGGATGACTCTGTTTGACCAGCCAGGCGCCGGGCGAGCTCGCGGCGGTGGTGACGGAGTCGTCCCAACCGATGAAGTTGATCGCGTGCCCGCCGAGACCCGAGTCGGGTTCGCCACCGAGGCTGCCGTCGTCGTAGTAGGTGCCGAGGCCGTCGGCGTCGTCGTCATCGGCGGTGAAACCGTCGTAGAAGTGCTGGAAGCTGACATAGACCGCGCCGTGATCGATGATCCACTGTTTGATCTCGGTCTGCTGGGTCTGGACGTCGTCCCACTTGAGCACCTGCCGCAGGCGGTATTCGGCCGGGTAATGGCCGCGCGCAGGCCACAGCGGCGTGTCGCCGTCGGTCTCGTAATAGGCATCGTTGTCCTTGAGTGCGCCCTCGTAGCGGTAGGGGCGACCGTCGGCGAGGTCGTCGGCGAGCGAACCGGTGGTCGGGGTCTCGGACACCGGACCGTGGAGACGGGCCATGTGGGCCAGCGGAACCTGCCAGTGGCCGCCGGTATTGACATCGCGCAGGAAGCCCTCGCTGAGCTTGTTGAGCGTGCTCCAGCTGTGGTTGCCGCCGTATCCGTGCGACTCGTTCATCCGCAGCCACTGCTGCGACAGGTCGAGGTCGTTCGGTGCACCGGTCCAGTGGCCGTGGACCAGCAGGCTGGACTCGGCCGCGACCATCGCGGCGAAGCTCCAGCAAGGTCCCGGGCCGACCTGATCCTCCACCCGGGTGTTGACCAGCTGCGCGCCATCGACGTCGCGCAGGTCGTAGGCCGTGGGCAGATCGGCGGCGGCGAGCCCGGCGTGGCAGCAGGCGAACAGGGCGGGCAACAGGAGGAAGCGCAGGTGCATGTCGTCTCCAGGGCTACGGATTGCCTGGGAACTCGCTACCCGACGCGATTCTGACGTGCGCAATCACCCCCATGCGGCGAGTGTGTGATCGTCCCGGCGGTCTGCACCTCCCGGTGCCGGGCTCACGGTGTGGGGGGGATGCCCGCGGGTCCGGCCCGGTACAGCGTGCGGATGCTCGCGGAATCGAGCACTCGGGGATAGATCGCCAGATCGTGATAGACGATCGGCCAGGGCAGCGCCGTGTCGCCAGCGTAGGCGATGCCGGCCAGGGTGAGGTGGACCGGGACGCCCTGGGCGTGGGACGGCCCGGCGGTGTTCACGAGGCCCGCCTCGCCGTCCACATGGACCCGCATGTCGCTGCCATCCTGGATCAGGACCAGATGCACGAGTCCGTCGTCGCGAGCGGTGGTGAAGATCTCTGCATCGGCGGTGAAGACGCGGCGGTGCAGCAGGGTGCCGTGGGCATCGGGTTGCGACAGGGCGAAGAGCGTCAGCCGGTCGATCCGATCACTCGCTTGCGGTACCTTCAGCCACAGCACGACGCTCCAGCGCCCGGGAGTGATCAACAGGGGGCCGAGCTGCGGGAGCGGGGCCTCGCTATGCAGCTTGCCCCCGCCGGCCAGGGCGATCGCCCCGGGATACGCTCTCACGGCATCCGGGTCGTCGGCTCTCAGCGGCGGCACCGCGCCGTCGCCGATCACCCGGCCGTCGGCATAGTCGGCGAAGCCGTAGTGCACCAACGGCATGTTCCGGGGGGGCGCGGTGGGGCGGGGCTCGTCGCCGGAGCGTCCGTCCAGGACCAGATGTTCGCCCGCATCGACCGTCGCCGTGATGCCGGCGCAGCGGGTCGCCACCGTGCCCTGGTCGACATACAGCTGGGATTGCAGGGCCGCGACGCGGAACCGGAATCGGGTGCCGACGGCACTGACCCGGCCGTGGGGGCTGTTGACGGTGAAGGGTGCATCTGGCCGTGGACGCTCGATCCGGGCCGTGAGCGTGCCGCGCTGCAGCTGCAGCGCGCCCGGCTCGGCGCCGAGTGCCAGCCGGGCGGGGCCGGACAGACGCCAGCTGGTCCCGCGCGCGTCGCGCACGTGCAGCCGGGCGCCATGGCCCAGGTGCAGGCAGTCGCCAGCTGCCAGCTGGCCGCCGTCGCCGAACGGTCGCGGTGCGCCGCTGCTCTGGTCGTGGTGCAGCACCGTTCCGCTGAGCGCGACGATCCTCCAGGGTGCGGGCCCTGGGCGATGGTCCATCAGCAGCGCTGCGGCGAGGAGCACGGCCGCGGCAGCGAGCGTGATGGCGATGACGCGCCGCGCCGTCCGGGCGCGGCTGCGTTGCCGGGCGGGAGGGCGATGGGTGTCGTGGAGCAGCGCCTCCATCTCGGCCCCGGCGATCAGTTGCACGGCGAGCGCGGGTTCAGCGGCGACGCGCTCGAGGAAGCACCTGCGCTCTGCCGGCGCGAGGGCATCGGCCAGATAGGCCTCGATCAGCACATCGTCTCTCATCGTACCCTTTCGCGCTGCAGGCGTCGCTCGATGCAGTCGCGCAGCAGGCGGCGGGCGCGCGAAAGCAGGGCATAGAGGGCTTGCTGGCTGATATTCAACTGCTTCGCGAGCCGGGCGTTGGACTGCTGCTCGGCGTACCGCAGCTGGAAGGCGCGGCGAGCACGCGCGCCAAGCCCTTGCAGGCAGTGGCGCAGCGCATCGCGGCGCGCCGCGTCGTAGGCCGATTCATCACTGTGGTCGGCCCACGCCGCCTCCAGGATCGCGGCCTCGTGCTCGTGCTCGCGGTGGCGTTTGGGGTCGACGCTGGCGAGGTGTTCATAGCGGGCGATGGTCATGGCCCAGGCGAGGAAGTCGCTGCCCGGCCGGAACTGACGCCACTTCTCGCAGATCACCAGGCAGGTCTGCTGGAACAGGTCCTCGGCGCGCTGCGGCGAGCGGCACCTGGCCATGCAATAGGCCCAGATCCGGGTGCGATGACGCAGGACCAGCTGCATGACCTGTTGACGCGATGTCGTCACGGCACGCCCCCATACCATACTCGTGAACGTCGGCTTTTCTGACGCGCTTTATCCGCCGGCGCGTCGTCGATCATCGTCGTGGAGGGCTGTGCCGGCAAACGGCGGGTATGCCGGCAGGCGGTGGGTGTCGCCGGCCGTTTCCAGGCAGCGGCGCTGCTTGCAGCCGAGGCATGGCCCTCATTTGCGAGCTTTGAGTCGTCGTAACCACTCAGGCCCATCGGACATGAGTGGTTACCAACGCCCTTTTCGGGGCCCCATCGTACGCGCTGGGGTCTGGCGCCGAGTGGTGATGGGCGGATACGTTTCGGCGCAGCCGATCCGCCCACGCCTGAATCTGCCGGCAGATCCAGGCGAACCACGACAAAGCCAGCACGCAGTGAGGACCGTAGGGGCGAAGCCTCTGAGTGGTTACGGCGGTTGTTGACGGCCGAGTGGCTACCGCGCCGATCAGCCGCCGGCCTGGATCAGCGTGTAGAGCAGGCGGTAGTCGGTCTGCGGGTCGAGCCCGGTGGCCTCGAGCATGGTGCCGCCGTCCTCCATCGGGATGTCGCCGGGCATCAGCCGGACCGAGACCGGCACCGGATCGCCATGGGGGTCCACGACCGTCGTGGCGATGGTGCGGCCGCTGTCGGCGGCGGAGGTCACGACCACCGGTTGCGACAGCGACCAGTCGCCCTCGTCGTCGATCGCCTTGGCCATGAGGGTGGTGGTGCCGCCGGTCGGAGTCCAACTGCAGGTATAGGGGGCGGTGGTGTCGTTGCCCAGGGCCACACCATCGGCGAGGAACACCACCTCGCTGATGCTGCCATCAGGGTCCGCAGCGGTGGCGCTGAGCGCATGGCCGCCGGCGGTCTCGGTGACCTGGAGGTGGACCACCGGCGCCAGGCCGGCGGCATCGATGACATGGACGGTGCGGGTGATCGAGCTGGTGACCGCGCCGTCGTCGTCGACCGCCTCCACCCGCACCGTGTGGCTGCCGATGCCGGCGGCGTTCCAGGTGATGCGATACGGGGCGCTGGAGTCGCTGCCGACCTGGGTGTCGTCGACCAGCGCGCGCACGCTGCTGACCGATCCATCGAGGTCGCGAGCCCAGGCGTTGATGGGCAGGTCGTGGCCCGCCGGCACCGCCAGCTCACGGTGCGGGGTCATCAGGCGCACCAGCGGTGGCTGGTTGGTGGCGCTGCCGGTGACGGTGATGGTGATCTCCTGGTCCACGTGGGCGCGGTAGTGATCGAAGGCGCGGACGCGCACGGTGTAGGTGCCCGGCGCGTCGTAGGTCCAGGTGAACGAGCCGTCGTCGCTGCGATGGCTCGGCGCGAGCCCGTAGGCGAAGCCCACCGGCCACCAGTGGTAATGGCTGATGCCGTCATCGGCATCGGTGGCCGCGACGCTGAAGGTGACCGTCTCGCCCGCGCTCACAGTGGTCGCGTCGGCGCTGAGCGTGGTGATCGCCGGCATCTCGTTGTGCGGCGCGGGATTGATGGTCAGCGACAGGTCGCCATAAAAACAGAACTGCTTGAAGGCGAAGGAATCCTTGATCTCCGCGAGCGGATTGCCCCAGGAATCGCCGGCGGCGATGCGCGTGCGCGCCTCGGTGTGCGGTTCATCGCTCTCGTGGATGAACAGGCTCGCGTGTGCCTCCTTGGTGTTGCCGACGGTGAGTACGTTGAAGCCATCCAGGGTCGCGGTCTGGTACGCGGCCACGCCATTGGACTTGCCGGAGAGACAGCTGCCGATGAGCATGATCCCGCAGCGGTTGCCGATGTCGAAGGCCTTGTCGCGACCCATGCCGTCGCCGCCGACCCCCTGTTCGTAGCTGCTGCCACTGCCGTGGCCGTGATTCTGGTGGAAGGCGACGCCCATGCGCATGGTCTGCTCGGCGGTGGTATCGAAGCCGTCGTTGTAGTCGGGCCATAGCACGGCGAGGTTCTCGTGGGCCGGGTCGTAGGTCATGTATTCGAACCCCTCGAAGAGGGTGAAGCGGTGCGGCGGGCGCATGGCGCCGGTGCGGTAGGCGTGGTTGGCATCGAGGTGGCGTTGCAGCAACGTGAGCCGGTCGCCCCACTCGCTGGTCTTATTGTAGCTCATGCGCGAGGTCCAGATATCGTAGTGGTAGTCGTTGGTCCGGGTGATGTTCCACAAGTTCAGATCACCGAACTCGTCTCTGCCGATCTTGTACACCGGGAAATCGCCGATCATGATCACCCCGGCCGTGAAGGTCTGCGGTTCGTCGTAGATCTCCAGGATCTTGTCCCTAAGCCCGTCGTAGTCGCCGGGATGACCCGTAGGGCGCAGATCGGCGGTGTAGCCGGCGGCGTCGATGTCGTCGCACAGGCGTTGGAGTTCGGGCCCGAGGTGGGCCAACAGGCGCTCGCGAACCAGCAGGATGACGCGCATGCCAGCCGGGTCGGCGACCGGACGCAGGAGGAGATGGACGGTGGCCACATTGGAGGCGCCGTCGTCACCGACGAGGCGATAGTCGAAACTGTCGGTACCTGTGAAGCCGGCGGGTTCGGTGCAGGTATAGGTGAACTTGGTCCACCCCGCGCTGACGTCGACGGTCCCGTGGCTCGGTGGGTCGACCACCTCCACGCCCATGTTGTCGTAGTAACCGTCGTCGTTGGTGAAGCGGACCTGCATTTCGTGGCCGTTGGCGCCGGGGGCATCGGTGACCACCACGATCTGGCGATCGTGGACGGTGATTCCGGCGGCCATGCAGGCGGTGGTCGTGAGTACGGCCAGACACAGGCCGACACGGATGAGGGCGGAGAATGTTGCGGGCACGAGGGCCTCCCGGGCAAGATGGTGACAGGTTCACCCCAGACCTTGTCGATCTGATGCAGATCTTACCGGGAGGCCTTCTAGTGCTTGGTGGGGCGCAGCTTACGTGCCGTCACCCAGTCGCTCCCAGCAGTCGGATCGGCGGCCGGGCCGTCGGTTGGCGGCCCGGCTCACCCGTCGGCGGAATCGGCCGGATCGCGGCGTCGGATCCAGCGGGTGAGGGCGGTGGCCAGGTCCTCGAGGCGGATCGGCTTGCCGATGTGGTCGTCCATGCCGGCATCCAGACAGCGTTCGCGATCGCCCTCGAGGGCGTTGGCGGTGAGCGCGATGATCGGTACCCGATGGTTCCTGACCGCGGAGGCCGGGTCGCGTACATGGCGGGTGGCAGCGTAGCCGTCCATGTCCGGCATCTGGCAGTCCATCAGCACCAGATCGTAGTCGTGCTGCTCGAGTCGGGCGATGGCTTCGCGCCCGGTGGCCGCGGCGTCGACCGCCAGGCCCATGCGCGAGACCATACCCACGGTGACCAGCTGGTTGACCGCGTTGTCCTCGACCACCAGCACCCGGCGCTCCTCGTCGCGGATGCGCTTGCGCAGCGCCGGCAGGCGCCGGCTCGGGGCGCGCGTGGTGGTGGTGCCGTGCTCCGGATCGAGACATTGATAGAGGTCGAGACGGTGGATCGGCTTGGCCAGGGTGCGCGCGTAACCGAGCGAGCGCAGCAGCCCCGACTCGAAGCGCTGGCCGAGAGGAGCGAGCAGGATCAGTCGCACCGCTTGCGTGGTGGCGGGTTCGCGGATCTGTCGCGCGAGGTGGATCGCGTCGGTGTCCGGCAGGGCGAGGTCGATCAGCGCGAGGTCGTAGCCGCCGTCGCCGGGGGGGTGGGCCAGCCGTTCGCGGGCGGTCGCGCCATCGCCGGCGGTATCCACCACACAGCCGGCCCAGCCGAGGTAGCGGTCGAGGGTGGTGCGGGTGTGCTGGTTGTCCTCGACCACCAGCACGCGTTGCGGCGCGGTGGTGTCGGCCTCTGGCCCCGCGAAGGCTGCGATCGGCGCGGCATCGAGCGTCAGGGCGAACCAGAAGCGCGCGCCCTGGCCGGGCATGCTCTCGACGCCGATACGCCCGCCCATCAATTCGACCAGCTGTTTCGAGATCGCCAGGCCGAGGCCGGTGCCGCCGTGGCGGCGGGTGGCCGAGGCATCGAGCTGCCGGAACGGTTCGAACAGATGGTCGTGGCGTTCGGCCGGAATGCCGATGCCGGTGTCGGTCACTGCGAAGCGCAGCTCCCAGCAGCGGTCGGCTCCGCGCTTTCCGCCGACCTCGATGCTCACCCCACCACGGTCGGTGAACTTGATCGCGTTGCTGGTGAGATTGCCCAGCACCTGACGGATGCGCACCGCGTCGCCGAGGAAGGTGGGGGGCAGCGCAGGGTCGACCAGCACCGAGAGTTCCAGATCGCGTTCGTGGGCGGCGAGCGCCTGGGTGTCGGCCAGGTCCTCGACCATCAGCCCGAGATCGAAGGGCGCGGTGGTCAGCTCCATCCGCTTGGCTTCGATTTTCGAGAAGTCGAGGATGTCGTTGATCAGGTCGAGCAGGATCTCGCCGCTGGCCTGGACCGCTTCGGCGTAGCGCCGATGCTGATCGTCGAGCGTGCCGTCGAGCAGCAGGCTGTTCATGCCGATGACGCCGTTGAGCGGGGTGCGGATCTCGTGCGACATCGAGGCGAGGAACAGGCTCTTGGCCTCGGTCGCCTCCTCGGCGCGTCGGGCCCATTCCTGGGCGGCCGCGCGCTCGTGTTCGGCCACCTCCCGCAGCGATTCCGAGGTCGCGAGGGCGCGGCGCAACGAGTCGCGCGACTCGGCCAGATCCCGTTCGGCCGCGACCTTGGCGGTGACATCGCGGCCGACGGCCTGGGCCTCGTACAGCGATCCGTCGGCGGCGAAGAAACCACGCGTGCGCCACTCAACGATCCGCACCCCGTGCGTGGCCGCGATGGTGTCGTTACTCTCGACGATCGGCTGCTCCGGCGTGAGTCGGCTTAGCGTTGCACGGACCTCTGCGGCCTGCGCGCTCTGCATGCGCGCGAACATGTCGGTGCCGCGCAGGTCCTCGGGTCTGGCGCCGAGAAGGTCCGCGAGGGCCTGATTGACGAAGGTCAGACGGCCGTCGCTGGTGAAGCGGCAGATGAAGTCGGTCTGGTCGGCGATGATCGCGCGGTAGCGCGCCTCGCTGTTGCGCAGTTCCTCTTCCATCGCCTTGCGTTGGCGGATGTCACTGTGCACGCCGACCATGCCCACCAGGGCGCCGGTCTCGTCGTAGATCGGTCCGGCGTGGAGTTCGACCGGGATCGTGCTGCCGTCGTGGGAGCGCATGCCGGCCTCATCCGACCAGCCGTGCCCCGCGCGTACGGCCGCGAGCATGGCTTCGCCCTGTGTCGGGTCGGCGAACAGCGTGGGCGGGTCGCGGGCGTGCAGCTGCGCTGGCGTGTAGCCGAGCAGCTCGGTGAAGGCGCGATTCTGGTAGCGGTGGTGGCCGTCGGCATCGGCGATGCCGATCGCCTCCTGGGCCGAATCGACCGCAGACTTGATCAGCCGCAACTCGGCCTCCATCGCGCGTCGACGCGAGATATCGCGCGCCACCGCGCAGGAGAGCAGACGGCCGTCGAAGGAACGCACGCGTGACCGGATCTCGATCGGAAAGGTCGAGCCGTCCTTGCGGCGATGCCGGCTCTCGAAGTTGACCAGTTCGCGTGTGACCATCTCTTGCCAATAGTCACGCCAGAATCCCACCGGGTCATCCAGACCGGCGGTGACGCCGACATCGAAGTCGAAGATCGTCATCCGGATCAGGTCGGCGCGGTCGTATCCGAGCGCGGCGCAGGCGGCCGCGTTGCAGTCGACGATGGTCGCCGTGTCGTCGATGAGGTAGATCGCATCCTGCACCGCCTCCAAGGCGAAGTTGGCCATCGCCAGATCGCGCACCGAGCCCGACGGCGCGGTTCCGGTTCGCTTCTTCGCGATCGGCTGACGGGAATCCGGCACCCGGTCAGTATCCCCTTCCTGCGCTCGGGCGCAACCGACGCCCTGCGTTCTGCGAATCGCGCGTGCCTGCACGCGGGTGAAGCCGCATCGCGATGGGGCTGGCATGCGCCCGGAAGGAGGCCCTCATGGCGCTGACAGGATCCCTGCTGCACAAGCCCTGGCTCCGTCGGAGTCTGTGGGCCCTGCTCATCCTGCACAGGATGGAGCGGGTCAGACAGACGGCTCGCAGCAGGGAGAATGGCAGGAGGAGGGCCGGGCCCTGGCGTCACTTCGACCCGCCCGATCTGGAGCCTTGAGCGCCCCGCAGGAGGCGGGCATGGACCGGGGCCGGGCGCGGCGTAGCCTGCGTCCATGCTGGTAGCAGGGCTGCATCCGCTCTTCCGGTCATCGCGTGGCGTCGGCCGTGCGGTCCTGCTGTGCCTGTTCGTCGCCACCGCGCTCGCGGCGGCCGAGCCGCTCGAGGCGGTGTTCTTCTTCTCGCCGGGCTGCCGCCACTGCGTTGAAGCCAAAGCCGCGGTGCGCGAGGTCGCAGCCGCCCATGGCGAGCGGCTGCGCGTGGAATGGGTCGACACCAGCGATCCCGAGCGCGGCGCGCAGGCGGTGCAGCGGCTGTTCCGCATGCTCGATCGGCGGCGGATCGACGCCACGCCCTCGCTCGCGGTGTTTGTCGGTGACAGTGCGGTGCTCGGCGGCGAGCGGATCGTCGACGAGCTCGCTGCGGTGGTCGCGCACGAACTCGCCACCGCCGGGGGCACGCCCGAGCGCTCCGACGAAGACGGGCCGGATGCGCCCGGCGTGCGGCAGAGCGAGCGTTTCGGGCTGCTGGTCCTGGCCCTGGCCGCCCTCGCCGATGGTATCAACCCCTGCGCCTTCGCTGGCATCGTGTTCCTCGTCTCGCTGTTGGCCGCCTCCGACCGCAGCCGGCGCGAGGTGCTGGTCACCGGCATCGCCTACACCATAGGCGTGTATCTCGCCTACATGGCCATCGGGCTGTTCCTGTACTCCCTCCTGCGTCAGCTCGCCGGCTGGCTGGTGGTGGCCGACCTGGTGTTCTACCTCGCCTTCGGTCTCTGCGTCATCGCCGGGGCGCTGAGCCTGTGGGACGCCTCGCTGGCCTGGCGCGGACGGCGACCCGAGGAGATGACCCTGCAGCTGCCCACGCGGCTCAAACGCCTGCTCCATGCCCGGCTGCGCGCGGGGGTGCGCGCGCGGCTGCTCGCCGTGGGTGCCTGCGTCGCCGGGATGCTGGTGGCGGTGATCGAATCCGCCTGCACCGGTCAGCTCTACTTCCCGGTGCTCAACGATATGGTCCGCAGCGGCAACGGCATGCTCTGGGCCCTCGGCATGCTGGCCTGGTACTGCGCCGCCTTCGTCCTGCCCCTGGTGGTGGTCTTCGTGCTGGTGCTCACGGGCACCTCCAGCCGCAGCATCGCCGGTTGGGGCCAGCGCAACTGGGGCTGGACCAAGCTGGCGCTGGCGGCGGTTTTCGTGCTCATGGCGGTGTGGATGGCCGGGGACCTCAGCTGGCCGCCGGGGGCGCGCTGAGTCCGGGCGACGCGCCAGTGTGACGGGGCGCGTGCGCCCGCGTGCGCCGACGCCCGAATCGTGTATTGCGCCGCTGCGACATGTCCCCACGATGCGCTGCGTTCGTCGGCGCGTCCGGCGCCAGCCTCTGCAACCAGGAGCGATCATGGCCAGTCCCGCCCCCACCGATCCCGCCGAGCTCGTCGAGGAGCTGCGCCGCAGTTACCGCGCCTTGCACGAGCACATGGGCCACGTGGTGGTGGGCCAGGAGCACGTGCTCAAACTGTTGACCACCGGACTGATGTGCAGCGGACACATGCTGATGGTCGGTGTCCCCGGCCTGGCCAAGACCCTGATGGTCCGCGGCCTGGGCGCCTGCCTCGGCTGGGATTTCCGCCGCATCCAGTTCACGCCCGATCTGATGCCGTCCGATATCACCGGTACCGAGATCCTGCAGCAGGTGGAGGGCTCCCACGAACGCGAGCTGGTCTACCATCACGGACCGATCTTCGCCAATCTGGTCCTCGCCGACGAGATCAACCGGACCCCGCCGAAGACCCAGGCCGCGCTGCTCGAAGCGATGCAGGAGCACGCGGTCACCGTCGGCGGCACGACCCACCAGCTGCCCCAGCCCTTCGTGGTGGTGGCGACGCAGAATCCGATCGAGCAGGAGGGGACCTACCCCCTGCCCGAGGCCCAGCTCGACCGCTTCCTGCTCAGCGTCCATGTCGACTACCCCGACCGCGATCACGAGTATGCCATCGCCGCCCGCCCGGCGCGCATGCGCCTGCCCGAGCTGCAGCAGGTCGCCTCGCCGGAGATCTTCCTCGCCTTCCGTGACGTGATCGATCAGGTGCCCGTCTCCGATCCGGTGCTGCGTTACGCCGTCGACCTGGTCCGGTCCAGCCGGCCCAAGGAGCCCGAGGCCGACGAGTACGTGCGTACCTACATCTCCTGGGGCGTCGGCCCGCGTTGCGCCCAGCACCTGGTGATGGCGGCGAAGGCGGCGGCGATCCTCGATGGCCGCCCGAGCCCGGAGATCGCCGACGTGCGCGAGATGGCGCTGCCGGTGCTGCGCCACCGCATCGTGCCCAACTACAACGCGCTCGGCGAGGGGCTGGAATCGCCAGACCTCATCGCACATCTGCTCGAGAACATCCGCGAACCGGCCATGGCCTGAGGACCCGATGCCGTCCTTCTCCCACCCCTACCTCGACCTCAAGCGGATGGAGATGCTGCGGCGGGTGCGGCTCAAGCCACGTGGCGTGGCCGAGGGCTCCCTCGCCGGCCCCCACCGCTCGAACTACCGCGGCACTGCGGTCGAGTTCGCGGATTTCCGTGATTACGTGCACGGTGACGACATCCGCCTGCTCGACTGGAAGCTCCACGCGCGCACCGACAAATACTACATCCGGCTCTACGAGGCCGAGCGCAACCTGCTCGGCTACCTCGTCTGCGACACCAGCGGTTCGATGGGTTTCGCCGGCGCGGTCACCCGCACCCAGAGCAAGCTCGAATACGCCGGCCGTCTCGCCGCGGCGATCGCCTACCTCGTCATCGACGGCGGTGATCAGGCCGGGCTGAGCCTGGCCCGGACCGAGGTCGACGACCACCTGCCGCCGCGCGCCGGGTTCCAGCATCTGGCCCGGATGGTACGCCGGCTCGGCGAGACCGAGGCCGCGGGCGGCACCGACCTCGGCGCTTGTCTGCGCGGCGTGTATCGCCGCATCCGGCAGCGCGGTGTGCTGATCGTGCTCAGCGATTTTCTCGACGACAGCGAAGGGCTGTGGCAGGGCATCGACCTGTTCCGCCAGTCGCAGTTCGACGTGATGCTGTTCCATATCGTCCACCCCGAAGAGATCGAACTGCCCGACGTGCCGACTGCGCGCTTCCTGCCGTGCGAGGGCGAAGGCGGCGCGTTCACCGTCGAGCCCGACGTGCTGCGCGATCTCTACCGCCGGCGCTTCGCCCAGCACCTCAACGGCGTTGAAGGCGCGGCGCGCAAACGCGGCTGCGACTGGTTCCTCGCTCGCACCGACACCGACCCCTATCTGCTGCTCAAGCAGAGCTTCCTCGCCCGGCAGGTGGTGTGAATGCTGGCCGTGCTCAATCCCTGGCTGCTGTCCGGTCTCGCCGCCGCCGGTCTGCCGGTGCTGATCCACTTCCTCACCCGGCCGCGGCCGCGGGCGATCCACCTGCCGACCTTCCACCTGCTCACCGACGCCGGCGGCGGGCGCCAGGCCCTCGATCGCTTGCGCACCATCGTGATCCTCACCCTGCGCACGCTCGCGGTGGTGACCCTGGCCTTGGTCTTCGCCCGGCCCTTCATCCGCCACGCGGCCGCGCCCGCGCCCGGCGAGGCACCGCGGGTGGTGCTGCTGGTCGACGCCTCGATGAGCATGCGCGCGACCGCCGGCGGCGTCACCCGGTTCGCGCGCGCCAAGGCCCAGGCGGCCGATGTCCTGCGTCGGCTCGAGCAGGGGGCCGAGGCGGGGGTGGTGCTGATCGGTGCCCGGCCGCACTGCCTGTTGCCCGCGCTCTCGCGCAACCTCCCGGCCTTGCACGAGGGGCTTTCGGGAAGCACGGCGACCTGCGAGGGCGGCGACCCGATCGCCGCGCTGGCCGAGGCCGAGCGCCTGCTCGGCGGTCGCGGTACCGTCTACGTGTTCAGCGATATGCAGCGGGGCAACTGGGGCGCGGTCGATTTCGCCCGTCACCCGGGGCTCGATGTGATCGTACGCCAGATCGGCGATGGTCCGGCCGACAACGTCGGCATCACCGCCCTGGAGTGTTCGCCGCAACGGCCGGTGGCGGGCGAGACGGTCGAGATCGCCTGCACCCTGTTCAACTCCTCGTCGAGCGTCTGCCGCCGTCGCGTGAGCCTGGATATCGGTGGCGGCGTGCGCCACGCCGATGCCGAACTGCTGCCGTATTCCTCGGGCAGCGTCCGTTTCTCCTTCTCGCATCCACATCCGGACCTGCTCGCGGGTTCGGTGGCGATCGAGCGCGACGGGCTCGGCGAGGACGACCAGCGCCATCTCGTGCTGCAGGTGCGCGACCAGCTCGCGGTCCTGCTGCTCAGCGATGGCGATCCGCAGCGCAGCACTGCCGGCGCGTTCTACGTTCGCCACGCGCTCGCGCCCTCGCGGCGCGGCGCGGCCGGTATCACGCTCAGCTGCCGCGGCGGACAGGCTGCCGACCGCCACAGCCTCGAGACCGCCGACGCCTTCGTGCTGGTGCCGCCGTTGATGCTCGGCGGCGAGGTCGTCGAGGTGCTGGCGCGGCGCATCGATGAGGGCGCCGATCTGATCTGCTTCCTCGATGGTTCCGACGCCCAGCCCTTGCTGAGCATGCTCGCAGGGGCTTCCGACGGGGCCGTGCGCCCGCCCTTCACCCTCGGCGAGCCGGTGCGCACCGTGCTGCCGCTCTGCGAACCCGAACGCCATCGCGGTCCTTTGCGGATCTTCCACGGCCGTGACCAGGGCGATCTGACCGGCCTGCGCACCACCCGCCACCACAGCACGCGCATCGATCCGGAGCGCGCGCATGAGATCTTCCTCCACCATGGTGACGGCGCCGCCGCGCTGGCCCTCGGCCCGGCCGGTCGCGGCTGCGCCGCCTTCTTCAACCTCCCGGTGACGCCGGACGGCGGTACCATCCCCGGCAGCCCCTTGTTCCCGGCCCTGTTGCACGAGACCCTGCGCAGCATGCGCCGCGGCGATGACGCTGGCGCCCACGTCCCCGGTCGCGATTGGTCGATCGACGTCGCGGATCCCGGGACCGAGGCCCTGCAGGTGGTTTCGCCAGTCGGCGCGCAGCTGCCGTGTACCGTGGTGTCGCGCGGGCGCTCGGTGCGCCTGGCCATGCCGCCGGTGGGCGAGCCTGGCCTCTATCCGGTGCGCGCCAGCGACCAGCAGGTCGGTGTGGGCGTGGTCAACGTCGATCCGATCGAGACCGACACCCGGCCGGTCGCGGTCAGCAGCCTGCTCGACACCGCCACCGCCGGCGCGCGGGTCCGGGTGATCGACGAGCGCGGCGATCTGGTCGACGCCGCCCGACCACGGGTGCTCTGGCCGCTACTGCTGATCATCGCCGCGACCTGTCTCGCGGCGGAGATGCTGGTGTTGGCCTTGTGGCGGCGTCGTTCGCCGAGCGCCCGCCTGACGACCCTGCCGCGGGGGGGCGCCTGATGCAGCATCTGTTCCTCAGCCCCTGGTCGGCCGGCATCCTGGTCGCAGCGGTCCTGCTGCTGGTGGCGCTGGCGGTCGCCCGCCTGATGCGCGAACGCCGTCAGCTGCCGCTGGCGCGTCAGTGGGCGCCGTTGGCCTTGCGTGTGCTGGTGATCGCGGGGCTGCTGTTCATCGCGCTCAATCCGACCGCGGTCATCCCGCGGCGCGCGAGCGGACGGCCCCATCTCGCGGTGCTGGTCGACACCTCGGCGAGCATGGCCACCGCCGACGTCGACGGACGTGCGCGGCTCGCGGCCGTCATCGCACAACTCGATGACGGCGCGCGCGCGCGTCTCGAGCGTGACTTCCATCTCCACCCCCAGGCCTTCGATGCCTCGCTCCGGTCGCTCGAGCTCAGCGGTCTGGGTCCGGAAGACGCGGCGGGCGATGCGACCGACCTCGGCCCGGTGCTCGCCGCGGCGGTCGGTGACATAGCTGAACGGCCGGGCCAGGCCGGGATCCTGCTGATCAGCGATGGGCGCAGCACCGGCGAAGGGATCGCGGCGGCCGAAGAGCTGGCCCTGGCCCGTTCGGTCCCGGTGTGGACCTGCCCGGTCGGTGGCCCGGTGGAGCGGCGCGATCTGGCGATGCGCGCGTCCGGTGCCGAGATCCTCGCCTTCGCTGGCGAGGAGGTGCAGTTGAACGCCACGCTGCACAGCGTCGGCTTTCCCCATCGCGCCCACGACGTGGAGCTGCTGCGCGACGGCGCGGTGATCGAGCGCACGCGTGTGGTCCCGGCCGACGGTCAGGCCGCGGTCGCGTTCACCGTCGCCGCACCCGACGCGGGCGAACAGGCCTACGCCATCCGGGTGCCGGCCGAACCCGGCGAGGCCGATCCCGACAACAACGCGCGCACCCTCTACGTGCGCGCGGTCGGGGCCAAGGTCCGGGTGCTGGTGGTCGAGGGCCAGCCGCACTGGGATACGAAATTCCTGGTCCAGAGCTGCAAGCGCAATCCGCACGTCGATGTCACCGCCATCCACCGCCTCGCCTCCGGTCAGCAGTTCACCGTGCTCAGCGACGAGGCTGGCGAACGGCGCGATACCGGTGATCACTTCCCACGCAGTGCCGAGGATTTCGCACACTACGACTGCATCGTCTGCGGCCGCGGCTGCGAGGTCTTCTTCGACGACGCCACCGAGGGGCTGCTCACGCAGTTCGTCGCCGAGCAGGGTGGCAGCCTGGTGCTCGCGCGCGGCCGGCCCTACGGCGGGCGCTTCCAGCCGCTCGCGCGCCTGGAGCCGGTGATCTGGGGGCAGGGCACCGCGACCGGCGTGCAGGCAGACATCGCCGAGGATGCGCTCGACTCGCCGCTGTTCGCCGCCTTCGGCGCCGAGCCACAGGCGATGATCGCCACGCTGCCACCGCTGGCCCAGGTGCAGCACACCGTCGGACTCAAGCCCTTGGCCCAGGTGCTCGCGACCGCCGGTGGTCCCGATGGCGACGTGGTGATCGCCTACCAGCTCTACGGCCAGGGCCGGGTGCTGAGCATCAACGCCGGCGGCCTGTGGCGCTGGTCGTTCAACGAGGGATCGCAGGAACGCGACGACCACCTCTACGATCATTTCTGGACCGGCGTCCTGCGCTGGCTGCAATCCAGCAGCGATTTCGTCGCCGGGCACGATATCGCTCTGCGCAGCGCCCGGCGCCGCTACACCGACGAGCAGCCCTTGCGCTTCCTCGTCCGCACCCGGGGCATCGACCCGGAGGTCTACCGCCCCAGGCTCGAGATCGTCGGCGCGGACGAGAGCACCACCGTCGAGCCGACCCCGGTCGCTGGCGGCCAGTATCGCACCAGCACCGCACCGCTCCCGCCGGGGGCCTACACCGTGCGGCTGCACAACAACGTCGGCCGGCCGGCGGTGCTCGAGCAGGAGATCACCGTGGTCAGCGCTTCGGTCGAACAGCGCGAACTCAGCGCCGACCCGGCCCTGCTCGAACGCCTGGCCACCGCGACCGACGCCGCGGTCGTCCCCCCCGACGAACTCGGCGGCCTGCTCGAGCGCGTGCGTCGTTGGCAGACACGGCGGATCCTCGCCGACGACCGCCACGCGTTGTGGGACACCGCCTGGATCATGCTCCTGCTCTTCACCCTGCTCGGGATGGAGCTCTACCTGCGCCGCCGGAGGGGGCTGTTATGAGTGGGATCTGCTCGTCGTTGTGCGCCCGCCTGCGCGGCTGGTCGCTGCTCGCCGGTCTGCTCGCCTGCATCGCCGTGCTGGCCACCGGTGCGTTGGTCGCGCTGTTCGCCGATGTGATCCTGATCCTGCCGGCCGCCACGCGCGCCCGCGCGCCATGGGTCCTGGGCGGGTTCGGTCTGGTCGTGCTGCTCGTCGCCGCCTGGCGTGTGCTGCGTATCGCCCCCGGGCGGGTCGCCCGCCGCTGCGAGCGGCGCTGGCCGCAGCTGGGTAGCGGATTGACCAACGCCGTCGACCTCCAAGGCCGGCAGCCGTGCGGGCCGGTGCAGGCCCATCTGCATCAGGAGGCGCTTGAGCGCGGGCGCGAGCTGGCGCGCGGTGCCCGGACCTGGCCGTTGATGCGCGCGGCGCTGCTGGTCGCCATGGTCGCCCTGTTCGCCGCCGGCCTGGCCTGGGGCGGCACCGCGGTGTTCGGCCGATCGCTGCTCGCGGCCGTCGCCCCGCGCTTCCTCGACCCGCACGGCGACCATCCGCCCTACAGCCCGCTGCAGTTCGAGCTCACCGCCGCGGATACGGCGGTGAGCTATGGCGGCAGTTGCGAGATCCGCGCGCGGGTCCACGGGGGTGCGGTGGATCAGCTGCTGCTGGTGGCCGAAGACGAGAACGGCGAGCGCAGCCGCAGCGTGATGTTCCGCGATCCGGATCGCAGCCACTTCCACACCCTGACCAACCTGCGCCACCCGACCCGCTTCCACGTCACCGATGGCCGCGGACGCAGCCGGTGGCAGCGGATCGCCATCCGCTACACCCCGCGGATCGAGGCGATCGAACTCGCGACCACCTTCCCCGCCTATACCGGGCTCGAGCCGCGCACGCGTCAGCTCGGTGAGGAGGACCTCGAGTTGCCCGCGGGGACCACGGTGCAGCTGCGGGTGGCGAGCAACCGCCCACTCGCGCACGGTACGCTGTGCCTGATCCCGCTGCTGGGCGGTGAGACGCGCACCCTCGACCTCGCGCGCGACAGTGCGGCCAAGCGGGTGGTCGTCGGCGAATTCACCCTGCAGCAGGCGGTGGCCTTCAACATCGCTGTCACCGATCGCGACGGGCTGGTCTCACGCGAGCCGCGCAAGGGGCGGATCACCGTCCTGCCCGACGAACGCCCGCGGATCCGGGTGATCGAACCGGGACGCGACGCGGTGGCTACGCCGGAGATCAGCATCCCGGTGGTGGTCGAGGCCGAGGACGACTACGGCGTCGAACAGATCCTGTGGCTCCGGGGGCTGAACGAGTCGCTCGAGCGCTCGTTCGCCATGCCGTTCACGCCCCATCGTCTCGGCCGCATCGGCCGGGCAGAGACCGCCTTCGATCTGGGTGACCTCGGGGTGCGCCCGGGCGACACCATCCGGTATTTCTTCGAGGCGGTCGACAACGACCCCGCCGGACCGAACATCACCACCAGCCGGGTATTCGAGCTCGACATCATCTCGGTCGAACAATACGAGGCGATCCTGCGTCAGGCCCGGGCGCGCAAGGCCCTGTTCGACGCCCATCTCGCGTTGCAGCAGCACCTGCGCCGGCTCGAGGAGACGGCCGAGCACCTCGCCGAGCGCCTGGCCGAGCCGGATGCGGCCGACGATCCGGAGCTCGCCGGGGAGCTCGCCGCCTTCCGCCGCTCGCTCGCCGATTACGAGAAGAGACTCCAGGAACTCATCGGCGCCCGGCCCTCCTTCGCGGTGGACCCGCTGTTCCAGGACAGCCTCGGGCAGCAGCGACCGGGCCTCGAACGCGCCCGCGAGGCCCTCGGCAACGGCACGCCCGACCCCGAGGCGATGGCCACGGTGGCCCGGGAACTCGGCGCGCTGCGCCCGCAGATGGATCAGGAGGTCGGCGAGCCCGCACGTCAGCTGGCCGCCGTCGCCCGCCTGCTCGGCGCCGCCGACGAGTTCTCCGCGCTCGCCCTGCGCCAGCGCGAGGTGGTGCGCACCGCGCGGCGTTTCGCCGAGACATCGAGCGAGGCGGTCTCACGCCTGCAGCAGATGGAGTTGCAGGAACTCGCAGCGGCCGAACGCGACATCGCCGACGCGCTCGACGAGTGGACCCGGCGGGTCGACGATCTGATCGCCGATCTGCCCGATGATCCCGCCTACGACGAGCTGCGGGTGAGCGCGAACGAGTTCCTCGGCAAGGTCACCGCGGCGCGCATCGATCCCGCTCTGCGCCGGGCCGGATCGCATTTCGGCGGCATGGCCGGCAGCGATGGCGTGGAACTGGCCGCGCTGGCTGAGGAGCGGATGATGGCTCTGATCGAGCGCTGCCAGGCGCTCGGGAACCAGCTCGGCCAGGGTGGCTGCTTCGAGTTCCAGCCGCGGATGCAATCGGCGATGCAGCGTTCGCTGCAACAGATCCGTCAGGCTCTCGGTAGTGGCGGCTCCGGTGGCGCTGGGTACGGCCTCGCCGGCAACAACGTCGGGCTCTACGGCCCCGACATCCAGCTCAGCGGCAGCCAGGGTTCTGGCGGCGACAGCAGTGGCGGCGCCACCGTCGCCAGCCAGACCCCGGCCGCTTCCGCCGCCGTCGGCGAGGATCTGACGACGCCGGACGCCGAGCAGACGGTGGTGCCCCAGACCGACGCCGCCTTCCCCCTGCGCTACCGCAATCTCGTCGGCGAATACTTCCGAACCATCGGGGAGACAGCACCATGAGCATCGTTCTTGTCCGTCGTATCGTCTGTGCCTGTTGCCTGCTCGCCGCGTGCGCGGTCGCTCCGGCGGCCGAGGCCGGCGGTGATGCCGTCGCCTGCGCCAATCTGATCTACGCCGGTACCCGTTCGTCGGTCTGCTTCAGCGATCGCTTTCTCAGCCTCGCCGCGCGCAAGAGCACCCTCGACACGGTGCGCAAGTTCCGCCCGGTCAAGCTGGCCGGCGACGAGCTGTACCGCTACCCCTTTGCGATGATGACCGGCGAGGGCGCCTTCAGTCTCACCGCCGACGAGCGGGTCAACCTCAAGCGCTATCTCGAGCGCGGCGGCTTCCTCCTCGCATCCGCCGGCTGCTCGAGCAAGCAGTGGGACGCCTCCTTCCGCCGTGAGATGAAGCTGGTGTTCCCCGAGCAGGAACTTGCCGTGATCCCGAGCGAGCACGAGCTGTTCCGCACCATCTTCACCATCGACAAGCTCAAGACCCACGGCAAGGACGCCAGGCTGCTCGGCCTGACCATCGGCGGCAAGGTGGTGCTGGTCTACTCCAGCGATGGACTCAACGACACCTCGACCATGCACGGCTGCTGCTGCTGCGGCGGCAACGAGATCAGCAACTCGCAGCAGGTGAACGCCAACATCCTCGCCTACGCCCTGGTGCAATGAGCCGCAACCCGCTCGCCGCCAGCCGCCGTTCGCCCACCCGCCGCCTGCTGGTCGCGGGGCTGGCCGGCGTGGCGGTCGTGATCGCCGTCATCCTCGCCGGCAGCGGCGACGGGCGCGACGAGGTGCGCCTGCTGTTCACCGGCGAGACCCTGGGCCGGCTCGCGCCGTGTATCTGCGAAGGTCGGCTCGCCGGTGGGCTCGGCTTCCGACGCGGTTACCTCGCTACGGTCGACGAACCGCACCTGCTGGTGGACACCGGCAATATCGCCAAGGGGCGCGGTGCGGGCGAACGCCTGCGCGCGGTCGAGATCGTGCGGGCGATGGTCGCCATGGGCTACCATGCGGCGAACATCGGCGAGCACGAGCTGGTACTCGATCGCGGCGAGCTCGATGAACTCACCGGGCTCGGCCTGCACTTCGTCAGCGCCAACGTGCTCGATGACACGGGCGAGCCGGTGGTCGCGCCCTTCGTGGTCAGCGCGGTCGGCGGGCCGGCGGTGGCGATCACCGGGGTGGTCGAACACGACCGTTTCCTGCCGGGTGCCGGCCTGCGCACCGTCCCGCCGCGCGAGGCGCTCGCGCGCCAGCTGCCGGCGCTGCGCGCGGCGGCGGAACACGTGGTGGTCTTGGCCGATCTCCCCCGGCGCGGGGTCGAACAGCTCGCGGCCGAGTTCCCCGAACTCGACTGCATCCTGTTCCGCGGGCGCCAGGACTCCCAGGCGCCCATGCGGGTCAACCGCAGTTGGATCGCGTCGGTCTACGGCGGGCGGTACATCGCCGACCTGCGCCTGCGCTGGGCCGCCGGAGAGCGCAGCGAGGCCAGCGGCGAGGCGGTGGTGCTCGATGACCGGTTCGCCGGGTCCAGTGCGCCGGCCACCCGACGGCCGCCCGGGGTCACGGTGCGTCCGGAACAGCTCGCCTTCGGCACCTTCCGCCGTGGGCAGCTGCACCGTGCACAGTTGACGGTGGTCAATGCCAATGACGCGCCGGTCCGGGTTGGCCGGGTCTACAGCCCGTGCACCTGCTTCGCGATGTCGGTGCGTGAGGCCGAGGTGCCGGCGCATGGCCGCACCACGGTCGATGTGACCCTGCATTCCCTCGAGCTCGAAGGCGAGCAGAGCTTCCCGCTCTACGTCGAGATCGGCGGCGCCGTGCGCGGCCTGCTCAACGTCACCGCCACCGCCACCGTGATCGAGCCCGGCACCGAGACCGGAGATACGCCATGATCGCTCGCCGTGCTCCGCTGATCATCGCCCTTGGCTGCCTCCTGTTCGCCCCGTCGCTTCCCTGTGCAGAGGACGAGCCGGTGGGCCTGCGGGTCCACGCCGGTCTGCCCGCCGCCCGTCTCGCGGCGGTGGAGCGGGAGGCGCTGATCCTGTTGGCCTTCGTCGGCGGCACGGACCACGCGGGGATGCAGACGCTGCTCGACGCCGTGGCCGACGCCGGCTTCCGTGCCCGCCAGGACGGCCTGCACGTCGCGGTGCTGACCACCGAACTCGAGCCCGATACCGCCGCCCGTTTCCAGGTCCGCACCGTTCCCGATCTGTTGGTGCTCGACGCCGACGGCGTGATCTATGCCCGTCGCAGCGGCGCGCTGCCGAGTGCGCCGCTGGCCGATTGGATCGATCTGGCCGCGGATCGTCGCGCGCATGGCAGCTGGTGGGGGCAGTCCACCGACCAGGATCCCGAATCGGTGCGCACCTACAGCAAGGCGATCGCCGGCCTGGGCGATCGCCAGCCGGTGGAACGGACCCGTTGTTCCACGCTGCTGTTGCGCCTGGGCGAACGGTCGATGCCGCATCTGATCGCCGCACTCGACGACGGCTACCTCGGCGTGCGCATCGGCGTGCACGAGGTGCTCGGCGAGCTCGCGCCCGACGCCCCGCCCTACGACCCCTGGGCGGCAGCCGAGCAGCGGCGCGCGGCCGCCGTCGCCTGCGCGACCTGGTGGGAGGGGGCCGATGGCCTGGGCGAGCGCGCGACGATGGCCGAGGACGGTGCCGCCGCGCGCGCCCGGCGTGCCGCGCTTTCGGACATCGGCGACGCCGACGACCCCCTGTCCCGGACGCGGGCGATGACCGCGCTCTACCTGCTTGGCGACGACGTGCTCGGTACGTTGGCCGCCGCACGCGACGTGGCGATCGCCGATGGCGATCACGTCACCATGCGGCTGATCGATACCGTGCGGTGGGCGATCCTCATCCCCGGATCCCTGGAGCGGCGGCTCGGGCTGCGACGGACCCTCATCGCCGGTACCAGCGATGCACGGCAGCAGGCGGTCGAACAGCTGGCCGCGGCGGGCAAGGCGGCCTTGCCCGCCTTGCGGGCGCTGATCGCCGACGATGACGAACTGGTGCGTGAAGCTGCGATCCACGCCTTGCGCGGCGTCGGTGGTCCGGCCGCGCTGGAGGCGATCGCCTCGATGCTCGCAGCCGAGGACAGCAACCTGCGCGCGGTGGCGGCCCAGAGCCTCGGCAAGAGCAAACAGGCCAGCGCCGGTGCGCTTCTGGTCAGCGCGCTCGACGATGCCGACGAGGTGGTTGCGATCACCGCCATCGCCGCGCTCGAGGAGATCAAGGCCAAGGACCAGGCCCCGGCCCTGATCGGTTGCCTCGACGACGAGCGCTGGCGGGTCCGGGCTGAAGCGGCCGAGGCGCTGGGGCAGCTCGAGATCACGACCGCCGCCGACCAGCTGCAGGCGCTGCTGGCCGACGAGGATGCCTACGTGGTGCGCAAGGCGCTCGTGGCCCTGCGCGAGATCAAGTCCGTGCCGGCCAGCGACGCCCTGCTCGCGCTGGTCGAGCGGCTCCCCGATCTCACCGGTCTGTGTGCCGAGCTGCTCGCCCGCAAGGGGAGCGCGGCGAGCGTCGAGCTGATCGGCACCATCTACGCCAGGAGCGACCCGGTGCGCCAGGCCGGTATCTTCGCTGCGTTGAGCGAACTCGGCGCGACCGCGGCCGAACACGTCGCCGTCTGGCGCAAGCTGGTCGACACCGCGAAGCGGAACGAGTCGGCAGAGGTCCGCGCCCGGCTGGCGGATTGGCTCGCGGTGCGCCGCGTGGCCCTGGGCCGGCCGGTCATCGCCGAACTGGCAGCCGACGACGAGCCGGACGTGCGCCGCGCTGCACGCTGGCTGATGCTGCGCGCGGCGCTGCATCATTGGGGCGGCACCGGTGAGGAGGCCGACGACTACCGGGTGCGGCGCCATGGCAAGAACGACTTCGGGGTGCTGTTGCCCCAGAGCGATCGAGGCCAGAAAGACATCGAACCGCCAGCAGCGCGCGCGGAGGCTTACGCCCGACTCAAGGCCAGCCCGGCACTCACGCGCCCGGCGGCCACGGCAGAGGACAAGCCGAGCGTCGCCGCGATCCGTGAACTGCATCGTGGCTGGCACCGCCTGCTGGTGGAACAGCAGGCGCAGACCCCGCTCGCCCTGTTGGCGCGTTGGTTCAGCGGTCCGGGGCTGGTGGAGATCGACCTGCTCGAACAGGCGGTGGCGCACGAAGATTTCGGGCAGGTGCTCGAGCAGCGCGATGCACAGATGATCCTGCGGGGGATGCTGCGTCGTCTGCCCTGGCCGGCGGGGCGGCAGGCGCTCGACGCGGTGCGCGCGCAGCCGGGCCGATACGCGCAGCTGCTCGAGCTGGGCGCCAGCGCTGCCGCGCCGGTACGCGAGGTGTTGTTGGATGCCGGATCCCTGGTGGCGGCGATCGCTGCCGCCGGGGACGATGCCTACGGGTCCTTCGCCAGCGCGTTGTTGCAACGAGGCGACGATGCATTGATCGATCTGCGCGGGTCTTCGCCGACCGCCGTTGGCCTGCGGCGTGATCTGTGGGCCGCGGAGGCACCGGCGGCACGGCGGCTCGCCGCCTACGCCTATGCTCGCAGTGGCGATGCTCGCAGTGCGGCGGTGTGCCGTGCTGCGATCGCCGACCCCGACCCGTGGACGGTGTGGGCCGCGATCCCCGGGCTGGTCCATGAGCAGATGGCGGAGGCCGAGCGCGAGGCGTGTCTGGCGCCGTTGCTCGAGCACGAGCATCTCCCGGTGGCCACGACCGCGGCGATCCTGTTGCTCGACGAGGCGATCCGCGAGCAGGCCGATCTCGATGACCACTTGCGGCGTTTCCACCATCCGGGCGGCAGCACTTGGATCTCCTACCATCACTACGGCCGCAGCAACGATGATTTCGTATTCCGTGCGTCGACCCGGCGGCCCGGATGGCTCGCCGTGCTCATCGGGCGCACGCTGCCGAAGGAGCATTCCTGGCGCGAAACCTGGTTGCGGGCCACGGCTCTGCTCAGGGCCCAGTTCGGCGATGCGGCCGGTCTGCACGAGCTGTTGGAACGCTGGCATGAGAGCAATGACCGGCAGGTGGCCAAGACCCTGTTGCTCGGATTGCGGATGACCGGGGATACCAGTCTTCTGCCGGTGGTCCGGGCGCAGATCGAGCACGCCGACGCCAGCTGGGATCTACGCCGGGTGCTGCAATCGCTGGTCGGCCTGCCTGGCGATGAGGCGCGGTCACTGCGCCGCGAGATCAACGAACGCATGCGACGGATGCGCTGAGCATGGCCGCCGCCCTGAACAAATGGAGACGCCGATGAGAAGAACCCCGAACCGCCGGACCCCGGCCCTGCTGCTGGCCCTGCTGCTGGCCTGTTTGGCGGGTGGCTGCATGCAGGTCGAGGACCGCCTGCGTATCGCGGCCGATGGCTCGGCCACGGTGACGATCACCGTGACCACCACCGCCAATCCCCAGCAGCTGGTCATGGGCCGACAGATGTACCGGATGCATGGCGGCGAGGTGCCGCCGCCCTTCCCGCCGCTTACGCAGCAGGAGGCACAGCAGCTCTTTCCCGAGGACGGCCTCGGGCTCGACTTCAGCCAGAGCCATGAGGGCGACACGCGCACCATCACTGTCACGGTCCACTATCCGGACCTCGCCACCCTGGTCGCCTCGCCCTACGCCGCGCGGCACCAGCTGCGTCTGCAGCGCGATCCAGATGCGGGCGTGGTGGTGGTCCACAGTGTCGACGCCATGCAGGAGGCCCTGATCCTGCCCGGGCTCGAGGAGGACGATGAGGTGTTCGCGCGCATGCCGGTCGACAAGGCCCTGCTGGCCAGGCGCGGTGATTTCCGTTCGACCTTCGTGCTCGAGCTGCCCGGCACCGTGGATGCGGCTGCCGCGACCAGCGTCGAGGGTCAGACGGCGACCTGGTCCGTCGGCTACGACGACGAGAGCTTCCAGGCGCGTCTGCGCGCGGTGCGTCGGGCGAGCTGCCCTGCGGATGCTGTGAACGCGCCCTTGCCCGCCGGCCCGGTCCGGCTGGGCAGCCAGACGTTCAGCGAGGTCGACGAGGCCGTGACCGCGGATGTCGATCCGGTGGACGGCGACGCCGTCGGTGCGGTCGCCGAGTTCATCCCGATCTCGCTGGTCACCACCCGGACCTTCGATCTCAGCGGCGAGGGGCACTCGCACGATAACGGTATGACCCTCGACGGAGTGGTGCGCCTCCCGCGTGAACTCGCGCCAGAGCGCTGGGGCAAGACCCGGATCGAGATCGCACGCACCGAGTCCGGCGAGAGCCTGATCCCCGACCGGCGATCGCATGTCATCCACCACGGCGGATCGAGGTCCTTCGGTATGGAGGAGGAAGAGAGCGAGTATGAGCACCATCAGGTGCAGCTGCAGCTCGCCCTGCCTCCGCTTGCGGCCCGGTCGCTGCAGCGACTGGAGGCCGAAATCGGCGCGTTCTATGCCCAGAAGCAGCAGGTCATCAAGCTGCCCCAGGCGGTGGCTGCCGAGCGGATCCAGGATGGCGACCTGTTCAGCTGGAGCAGCTCGAACAGCCCGACGATCACGCATCCGGTACTCAGCGCTCTCCAGGGCGAACTCGAACTCCAGCAGGCGACCCGGTCGAGCGGCGTGCTGATGCTGCGCTTCGGGCTCTCCGGCGAGCGCGCCGGTATCGCCGCGATGCAGGTCTACGACGCCACGGGTCAGCCCTGGCCCACCATGATGCTGAACCGCCATGGCAACCTGCAGGCGCTGGTCTTCGGGCAGCCACAGCCGCCGCTGTCGCTCGCGGTCGAATTGAAGGTCAGCGGCGAGGCGGTGCGGATCCCGATCACGCTCGATGACATCCCGCTCGGCGGGCAGGGCGCCGGCGCGGCGGAGGACGCCGCGTCGAGCACCGACGAACTGCCCGACGACGCTTTGCCCGACGATGCCATTCCCCTCGAGGAGGCCCTGCCATGACCCCCGGCCGATCCCTGCCCCGTATCCCCTGTGCGCTCGGTCTCGCCGCTCTGTTGCTGGCGCATCTCGGCTGCATGCGCGAAACACATCAGACCGTGACGATCCACGAAGACGGCAGTGCCACCGTCGAAATGGTGATGGTCTACGATCGTGCCCAGCTCGAGCTGCACCTGCCGCAGATGGAACAGCACGCTCGTGACCAGGGCCTGCTCGACGAGGGCGCCGAAGACGCGTCCACGCCAGAGGAGACGAGCGAGGACGTGGTGGACGGCGCTGACTCCGACGCGGCGACCGACGCGGCGACCGACGCGGCGACCGACGCGGCGACCGACGCGGCGTCGCCGCCCTCAACAGATGGCGATACGGCTGATGAGCCGGCGATGACTCCCGAACAGCAGCAGCTGGCCGAGCGCGTGCGCCGGGTCAGCGTCTTGCATCCGGTGTTCCAGCAGGATTGGCCCGGTCTCGAGCCGGTGGTGGAGCGGGTGCAGGTCGACGACGAGCTGGTGCGGGTCGAGGCCGTGGTCCGCGCCGAGGATCTCTCATCGTTGTTCGCCCATCGCCGCCAGATCCTGGCGCTCAACTGGTACCGACGCATGGTGCTCGAGCAGACCGATGAGGGTGAACTGCGCCTGCGCTTCACCGGGGTCAGCCTGAGCGAGAGCGACAAGGCCCGCATGCGCCTGCAATTGAAGAACAACGAGACCAGGCTCTCCGTGACCGTGGCCATGCCCGGCGAGATCAGCGCCAGCGATCTGCCGGACACCGACGGCGCGAGCACCAGCTTCAGCGTCGACGCGACCGATGCCGAAAGCCTCGACGCCTACACCGCGGTCATCTCCGAAGACATCACCATCGTCGCCGCGCCCGGCGCATTCCCGCTCGACCAGCTGCCGATCGATACCGACGAGCACGAGCAGCCGTTGGCGATCTCGCCTGGCTCCTCGCAAAACGATTACTACAGCGAGCTGGCCCTGGAGGAGGCCGACCACCCGTATCGCGTCCGCCCGCAGAGCGTGAGCACCAAGCGGGTGTACCATTTCCCCGAAGCGCAGGAGAAGCTGGGCGATCGCAGTGCGATGTACAGCTCACACGAAGAAGAGGGCTGTCAGATAAGCGGCGAGCTCATCGCCCCGCGCGAGCGCAAGCTGCTCCAGCTGATGAGCATCAGCGCTGAGCGCGCGGTCGACAACCGCGGCCGGGCGATACCCACCGAGCCGGCCAACGAAGGGTTCTCGCATCGCATGTTCATGAACAGCGGCAACGACGAGCAATACGCGTCGGTCGACTTTCAGCTCGTCCTGGGGCTGCCCGCGCCAGGAGCACGTGCGATCGAGGAATGCTCGGGAACGGCGATCGTCGTCACCTTCAGCGACTGGAAGCAACGGGTGATCAGCGATCCGCAGGCCGACGCCACCGCGACGATCCCGCTCGACGACGTGCTGGAGGGGGCCACGCTGAAGATCCTCGAGGCCAGGCAACCGACCAAGGAGGACAATGACCCCGTCTTCCGACTGGTTCTCAGCGGCCCGAGCGCGATCCAGGCCTGCACTGCCGACCTGATCACCGACCAGAGCGACGTCCAGTGCAGCAGCTATGTCCGCAGCCAGCAGCAGGAGCGCGACGGCGGCACCGTCACCCGCACCATGACTCTCGGCGGCAACATCTGGAACCACCGGGGCGACGACATTCCGCCGGTTCAGCTGCGCATCCGCCGCCCGACCGACCTCAAGCGCGAAGAGGTGCCCTTCACCCTGACCGCGCTCGATCTGATGTAGGCGCGTGGCCCGGCGGCGGCGCTCGTCGTCGGGTCAGCCGGCGGCGACGAGGCGGTCCGGGCGGCAGTCGGTGAAGGCGGTCTCGAGCTGGTCGAACAGCTTCGCGCGCTCGCCCGGGTCGGTAGAACGGGCGAGGCGGTTGCGCAGGCGGTAGACCTGCTTGAGCGCTGCCGGGTCCATCCCCGGCAGCTCGGGGACCTCGAGCGGGTAGCTGGGGCTGAGCTCGGGTTTGATCCGCGGATACATCTCGCACATCAGGTCGTTGGCGGTGTCGCTGTCCATGGTCGCGTGCCGCCACGAGAAGCCGTAGCCGGCGAGCTGCCAGCGTTCGCGGTTCGCCGGGCTGGCGATCGCGGCCAGGGGCAGGGGCGCGAAGGTGAACAGGGTGTAGCGGTGGACAGCGGGGCCGGCGTCGGGATAGGCGTTGAGGAAATCGACGGTAGCCATGACGCTGCGTTCGGTTTCGCCGGGGAAGCCGACGATGAAGAAGCTCTTGGTGTTGATGCCGTGGCGGTCGAGCAGGGCGAGGGCCTCCAGCGCCTGCTGCGGATCGGTGCGCTTGTTCATGTTCGCGAGGATCGCCGGGTCGCCGGATTCGATCCCCAGCAGGACCTCGAGACAGCCCGAGCGGGCGAGCAGCTCGGCGATCTCGGCGTCGACGATGCCGATGCGGAACATCCCGCGCCAGCGCAGGCGCATGCCCGAGTCGATCAACGCACGGCACATGGCCGCGGCGCGGGCGCGGCTGGCGAAGAGATTGTCGTCGGTGAAGTAGACCCGGCGCAGGCCGTCGCGTTCGGGCATGGTGCGGATCTCGGCGACCACCGCCTCCGGGTCGCGCAGGCTGACCCGCGGATGTAATGCGCAGAAATCGCAGAAGGTGCAGCGGAAGCCGCAGCCCTGGCCGGCCTGGAGCGGAAGGTAGAGCGGGGCCTCGGGCAGCGGGTGGCGGCGCCAGTCGATGGCGATATCGCGGTGGGGTTCCGCGACGACCGGGGTGCGGCGCCAACGGCCGTTCTCCTGCCAGGCGAGGTTGGGCAGGTCGTGCCACGATGCCCCGTCGCGGATCCGGCGCACCAGCGCGGCGAGAGTGCTCTCGCCGCGGTCGCTGACCACCAGCACGTCGACCGGCGATGGCCGGGTTTCGTCCATGAGGTAATTGTGGGCGCAGACGGCGGGGGCGATGTCGGCGCCGATCGCGCCGGTGTCGAGCAGGCGGCGGTGCTGGTGGCTCTTCCACACCTGGGTCCCGCCGACGACCACTGTGGCCCAGGGGGCGTGGCGTTTGATCGCCGCGGCCATCGCGTCGATGTGTTCGGCCAGCGGCAGGAAGGTGGTGGAGAGGACGATCACCGGCGGCCGGCGTGCGAGCAGCGCGGCGAAGTCCTCCTGCTGGTCGGAAAGCAGATCGATGCGCGCGGCGGTGAGGCCCTGATCGGCGAGGTGTTGACAGAGATAGGGGCCGTTGAGCCCGACGAAGGCGCGGCGCTGGCCCTGGATCGCGGCGCGCGCGGCGGCGGCGTCGCGGCCGGCGGCGAAGTAGCGCGCCAGGAAGTTGAGCGAGGCCGGCGTGCCGTCGAGCTGCAGGCGCATGCGCTCACGCGAATCGGTGCCGAGGAACTCGCGCGGCAGTTCCCCGGCGACGACGATGCAGTCGAGCGGCGCGGTCGCTGGATCGCTCTGAGGCATGGGCTCCTCTCCACACGGCCGGGGCCACCGCCGCGGCGACCATGCTGCAGGATATACGCGGCGCTGTCGAGCGCGCTGGGCGGCGCGCTGCACGGGGTCGCTGCTACACTACAGGTGGTGGTCATCTGTTGACTGACCACAAGATGGGGTAGCATGCGCTTCCCGCTGAGCGGCGGTAGCCCGCCCGCCCGCCAGGCCATCACCCGGTACCAGTCCCTCCTGTTGCGAAAGCCGCGCCATGCCGTCCTCCAGCCCGTCGACCGATCCCGTCACCGCCCTCGCCGCTCCGGTGTTCGCGACCGTGAGCAAGCGTGACGGGCGCGTCGAGCCCTTCGACGGGGCGCGGATCACCGCGGCCATCGCCAAGGCCGGCGCCGCCACCGGCGAGTTCGGCGAGCGGGAGGCCCGGCGGCTGACCCAGACCGTGCTCGCGGTGGTGGCACAGACCTCCAGCGGCGGCAGCTGCGAGGTCGAGGCGGTCCAGGATGTGGTCGAGGATGTGCTGTTGGCCTCGCCCTACCGCGCCACGGCCAAGGCCTTCATCATCTACCGCGACCAACACGCCCGGATGCGCGAGATCGCCCATGAGAGCCAGGTCGACCTGCTCGACCGTTACCTCGACCGCGGCGACTGGCAGGTGAGCGAGAACGCCAACATGGCATGGTCGCTGCAGGGCCTGAACAACTACGTCGCCAGCGAAGTCACGCGCACCTACTGGCTCAATCGGATCTACCCCGCGGAGATCCGCAAGGCCCACAGCGAGGGCGATCTGCACGTCCACGATCTCAATGCGCTGTCGGTCTACTGCGTCGGTTGGGATCTGGCCGACCTGCTCGAGCAGGGTTTCACCGGCGCGCCGGGCAAGGCGGAGAGCGGCCCGGCCAGGCATTTCCGTTCGGCGCTGGGTCAGATCGTCAATTTCTTCTATACCCTCCAGGGCGAGGCGGCCGGGGCGCAGGCCTTCGCCAGCCTCGACACCTATCTCGCGCCATTCATCCGCGCTGACGGCCTGAGCGAGCGCGAGGTCAAGCAGGCGCTGCAGGAGTTCGTGTTCAATCTCAACGTACCCACGCGGGTCGGCTTCCAGACACCGTTCACCAATGTCACCCTCGACCTCGACGTGCCGCGGCACATGGTCGACGAGCCGGTGATCCTCGGTGGGCAGCGCTGCGAATCGAGCTGCTACGGTGATTACCAGGACGAGATGGATCTGTTCAACCGCTGCCTGCTCGCGGTGCTCGCCGAAGGTGATCACAAGGGGCGGGTGTTCACCTTCCCCATCCCGACGGTCAACATCACCGAGGGTTTCGACTACTCCGATCCACGTCACCGCCCGCTGTGGGAGGCGACCGCGCGCTACGGCATCCCGTATTTCGCCAACTTCGTCGGCAGCGACATCGCGCCCGAGGATGCACGGTCGATGTGCTGCCGGCTGCGCCTCGATACCCGCGAACTCGATCGGCGCGGTGGCGGCCTGTTCGGCGCCAACCCGCTCACCGGATCGATCGGGGTGGTGACGATCAACATGCCGCGCCTCGGCCATCGCAGTGCCAGCGAGGCGGAGTTCCTCGAACGCCTGGCGGTGGTGATGGACCAGGCCAAGGCCTCGTTGGAGATCAAACGCAAGGTCCTCGAGCGCTTGACCGACAACAAGCTCTATCCCTACAGCTCCTTCTACCTGCGCCACATGAAGCAGCGTCACGGCAAGTGGTGGCACAACCATTTCTCGACCATCGGGCTGGTCGGGCTGCACGAGGCGGTGCGCAACCTGATGGGCGTGGGGCTCGACGACGACCGCGGCCGCAGCTTCGGCCTGCGGGTCCTGGAATTCATGCGCGAGCGGCTGCGCGATTACCAAGAGGAGACCGGCCACCATTACAACCTCGAGGCGACGCCGGCCGAGGGCGCGAGCTATCGCCTCGCGCGTCTCGATCTCGAGCATTGCCCGGGGATCCTGTTCGCCAACGGCGACGCTGACAGCTGCGGCGGCAAGCCGTTCTACTCCAACAGCTCGATGCTGCCGGCCGATCATGGTCACGAGATCTTCGAATTGCTCGACAACCAGGATGCCTTCCAGTGCAGCTACACCGGTGGCACGGTGGTCCACCTGTTCCTCGGTGAGGCCAACGCCGATCCCGATGCGGTCGCCGCATTCATCAAGACGGTGTGCACCACCTACAAGATGCCCTACGTCAGCCTGTCGCCGACCTTTTCGATCTGCCCGGTCCATGGCTACCGCTCGGGACGGCATCATCATTGTCCCGACTGCGGTGCGGCGAGCGAGGTCTACTCGCGGGTGGTGGGCTATCTGCGGCCGGTGACGCAGTGGAACGACGGCAAACGCAGCGAATTCGATCGCCGCCACACCTTCAGTCTGGTCTGAGCGGCGCTCCCTTGTCTGGCCCGGCCATGAGCACGCTGATCGATCGCGACGAGCACCTGCCAGCGACTGCGGTCTGCCCGGTGGGCGGGTTCCTCGCCACCACCTTGAGCGACTTCCCCGGCGAGGTCGCGGCGATGGTCTTCCTCAGCGGCTGCACCATGGCCTGCCCCTACTGCCACAACCGCCAGCTGTGGTCGATCGATGGGGCGCAGAGCTGCGCGGGCGCACTCGCCCGGCTCGCGGCCCTGCGCCCGCGCCTGGGCGGGGTGGTGGTCAGCGGTGGCGAGCCGACCATGCACGCCGGCCTGCCGGCGCTGGTCCTCCGCCTGCGTTCGCTGGGGCTGCGGGTGAAGCTCGATACCAACGGTAGCCGGCCGGCGATGCTCGCGGAGCTGCTGGCCGCCGGACTGCTGGATTACGTCGCCCTCGACCTCAAGGCGCCCTGGGGTGCCTATGCGCGTGTCGCTGGCGTGCCGGGGATGGCGGAGGCGGTGCAGGCTTCGCTGGCTCTGTTGCGTGCCCATACGGTCGACTACGAATTGCGCAGCACGCTCTGCACGCCGCTGCACGATGCCGGCGCGCTGTCCGCATTGGCTTCGATCCCACAGCCCGGCGAGCGTTGGTTCCTCCAGCCGTACCGCTCGCCGGAGCCGCCCCAGAGCGACAGCGGTGCGCTGAGGGCGATCGACCCGGACCGGCTGTATGCCTGCCGTGCGGCCGCGAGTCGACGCGGGATCGACTGCCGCATCCGCGGCGGTTGAGTCTCAGGCGACCGCTTCGAACTGACCGGTGGCGAAGGCGCTGAAGGCGCGCGCGGTGGCCAGGATCCGCGGGATGTCGGCGGAAGTGATCGGGTCGTGGTTGATCGGTGCGATCGGGCACAGGTCCTCGAAACGCTCCAGGTCGAGCAGGTCGGCACGCAGATCCGCCGGCAGGACCACATGGCGTTCGAGCGCGTGGACCAGATCGCGGATGGTATGGTTGTCGGCCAGGTCGCCGCGTTGGGCGAGCAGGGCCATGCTCAGGTTCTCGATCGCCATCGCGGCCAGGTTGAAGGTGATCTGCGGGGCGAACACGGCCGGGCGCTTGCGCCCGCCGGTGGCGGCTGCGAGCAGCTGTTCGCCGTCGGTGCGGAAGGAGGTCCAATCGGTCAGCGCGGTGGGCATGAGCAGCCTCCTCTTCCGGACGCCCGAGCGGTGAAGCCCGGTCGGGGCCGGATCGGACCCCCATTATACCTCGGTGCGAAGGGGTGGAGTCAAGAACAGGTAAAGCACATGCAAGCGAGGTGGTGTGAACGGTTTGGGATGTCTGCCCGCTCGTGGCCACACGCGCGCGGGGATCAGAAATGGAGCGCGGCGCCCCGCGGCGTGACGTTTTTGTCATCCGCGGGCCGCGTTCGCCCAATCGGGACGGGCTGTCCAGTCACGCAGCAGAACCTCATCGGAACTTCACGAAAGCTTGCGTTTCCTTGATCGGGCGCTCCGGCTGTTCTCCTGTCTATATTAATTTGTGAGGCTGACCGCGGATACCTACCGTCTGTGCGATCCACCATCACACCGCGCGGGCCAGGACGCTCTCCGGCCCGCACTACCCAGGAGGTCCCCATGACCACCCCCCGCTGGCTCAACGCCGCCGGCACCGTTGTCAGCTGCGCCTTGTTGGTCGCTGCCTTCACCGGTTGTTCGGACGAGACCACCGAGAACGTCGAGAACATCACCAACAACACCACCACGGTGATGCAGACCGACGCCAACGCCACGCCGGAGACCCGGCGCAACGTGATCCTGATGATCGCAGACGGTTCGCAGGTCGAGCACGAGACCGCCTACAGCCGCTATCTCAAGGGCGTTGACAACGCCGTCGCCGGACGCCAGTTCGAGTACCTCGGGTGGAACACCACCTGGGATGTGACCACCTACAACAACTGGGCCGCCTATGGTGGCACCGAGGGCGAGCCGCTGAGCGCCGCGCCGATGACCTGGGCTGCCGACCCCGGTGCGCCCTGGGCCGGTGCCGATCCTTTCGTCGAGGCCGATTTCGATACCACCTATGGCTACGACCCCGCCCTCGGCGGCAACGCGCCGTACCCGATCGATGAGGATGCCGACGGCAACGTGGTCGAGAACTACACCGCGAGCCCCAAACCGGGGATCTGGACTGCAGATGCGATGACCGATCGCAATGCACACTACCCGGCAACCGACTCGGCCTCGGCCGGGACCGCGATGTCCTGCGGCAAAAAGACCGACAAGGGCAACATCGCCTGGGAGAGCGGCGATCCGGACGGTGGCGCGATCGACACCATCGCCGAACTCGCCCGCGCTCAGCGCGGCATGGCCATCGGCGTGGTCAGCAGCGTGGAATGGTCGCACGCCACCCCGGCCTCGTTCGTTTCGCATGCCGTCAGTCGCGGCAATTACGCGGATATCGCCCGGGAGATCCTCAGCGAGGTCCAGCCCGACGTGGTCATCGGCGCCGGCGATCCGGCCCTGGCCAGCCCCAAGTACTCCGGCGGCGATGTCGATGGCGGCGATACCCCCTGGTTCGACGACTTCGCCGCGAACACCACTGCCTATGAGGTGGTCCGGTGGAGTGATGGCGTGGACGGTGGCGAAGCGATCCTCGCCGCGGCCGAACGGGTGGTGGCCAATATCGCTGCCGGCAGCGGACCGACCAAGCTGGTCGGCTGCTTCGGTAGCGTCTGGGAAGAGAGCGACTTCGACGATGCCTACAAGGCCCAGCCCAGTGGGTACACCCAGTACAGTTCCGATCCGAACCTCAAGGCCTGGCAGACCCTGGTCGGCAACAGCGGCAAGCACATGAACACCTACATGCCGCGCGACGGCGGCTTCGTCCAGGTCGAGACCGAGAACCCGACGCTCGCCGATGCCACCAAGGCTGCGCTCGAGGTCCTCAGCCAGGATGAGGACGGCTTCTTCCTGATGGTCGAGGGCGGTGACATCGACTGGGCCAACCACGCCAACGACTACGAGTGGATGCTCGGGGCCTGGCACAATTTCGATCTCGCCTGCCAGCAGGTGGTCGAATTCATCGATCAGGAAGACGACGACGTGACCTGGGACAACACCATGGTCATCATCGCGACCGACCACGGCAACAGCTACATGCGTCTGAAGAAGTACTACGGCAAGGGCGTACTGCCGCCAACCAACGAACGCCAGATCTGCCAGCTTGCGCCTCCGGCCAGCGTCGGGGTCAAGTATTCCTCGAACGACCACACCAACGAGCTGGTCACTCTCTACGCCCACGGTGGCGACGTCGACCTGCTGCGCAAATACGAGGGTGATTGGTACGCCGGCAAGCGGATCATCGACAACACCCACATCTTCTTCGCCATGGCCGAATGGCTGCGCGTCGATCCGGGGTACTTTCCCATGAGCCCGGTGCCTGGCGGCGGCGGCTGACCTTCCGGCGGCCCCTGCGGCCCGACCAGACACATGGGAACAAGCACGAGGGGCGGCCCCTGTGGCCGCCCCTCGTTCGTGTACGGGGCTGCCCATAGCGATGACTCATACGGCGGAGCGAACGGAGGCGTACTCTGAGAAGCGAGGTGCGATCGATGTGCAGCCAAAGCCGGAGCGGGGTGGCCCCGCCAAAGCCTGAGGGGTAGGCCGCATAGCGGCCGTAGGGGCGAAGCCCCTGCATCAAGAACTGGCGCCAAAGGGGTGGTGGGCGGATAGAATCGGCGTAGCCGATCCGCCCACTCCATCGGCCGTCGGCCGATGGAGAACCCCGCCAAAGCCAGAGGGGTAGGCCGCCTTGCGGCCGTAGGGGCGAAGCCCCTGAGCTTGAGCTACTGGCGCCAAAGAGGTGGTGGGCGGATAGAATCGGCGTAGCCGATCCGCCCACTCCATCGGCCGTCGG
>CAZTGE010000006.1:38782-56794 GCA_964612995.1 uncultured candidatus Brocadiaceae bacterium
GGTGGTGGGCGGATAGAATCGGCGTAGCCGATCCGCCCACTCCATCGGCCGTCGGCCGATGGAGAACCCCGCCAAAGCCAGAGGGGTAGGCCGCCTTGCGGCCGTAGGGGCGAAGGCCCTGAGCTACTGGCGCCAAAGGGGTGGTGGGCGGATAGAATCGGCGTAGCCGATCCGCCCACTCCATCGGCCGTCGGCCGATGGAGAACCCCGCCAAAGCCAGAGGGGTAGGCCGCCTTGCGGCCGTAGGGGCGAAGCCCCTGAGCTAAAGCGTAACGCCGTCCTTGAAGATCGCGATCTCGCGGTAGCCGTTGCTCTCGTTGCGCGCTGGCCGACCACCGGCGGTGGTCAGGAGCAGGTCGAGCAGTTCATCGCCGAGACGGGGGAGGTCGGTGTCGCCCGCGAGCAGGCGTCCGGCGTCGAAGTCGATCCAGTGCGGTTTGTGGGCCGCCAGTTCGCTGTTCGAGCTGATCTTGAGTGTCGGCACCGGGCCGCCGAGGGGGGTGCCGCGGCCGGTGGTGAACAGCACCAGGTGACAGCCGGCAGCAGCGAGGCCGGTGATCGCGACCATGTCGTTGCCCGGTCCGTCGAGCAAGTGCAGGCCGGTGCGCTCGGGACGTTGGCCGATGGCGAGGACGTCGATCACCGGGCCGGTGCCGCCCTTCTGGGTGCAGCCGAGCGATTTCTCTTCGAGGGTGGAGATCCCGCCCTCCTTGTTGCCGGGCGAGGGGTTCTCGTAGACCGGCTGGCCGTGGCGCGTGAAGTAGTGCTTGAATTCCTCGACCAGCGCGACGGTCGCATCGTACACCTGGCGGTCGCGGGCCCGGGCCATCAGCAGGTGTTCGGCGCCGAACATCTCCGGCACCTCGGTCAGCACGCTGGTGCCGCCGGCGGCGCAGAGCCGATCGCTGAGCACGCCCACCACCGTGTTGGCGGTGATGCCGCTGAAGGCGTCGGAACCACCACACTTGAGCCCGACCCGCAGGGCGCCCAGGGGGCACGGGCTGCGGATGGCATCGGCGGCGTGATCGACCAGTGGCGCCAGCGCGGCGAGTCCGGCGGCGATCTCGTCGTCGGGGTCCTGAGCGTCGAGGAAGGCTACGCGCTGCGGGTCGACCGGACCCAGGGCTTCACGGAATTCAGCGAGGTTGTTGTTTTCGCAGCCGAGCCCGAGCACGAGCACCGCGCCGGCGTTGGGATGGCGCACCAGCCCGGCGAGGAAGCGCTGGGTCAGGCGGTGGTCGTCGCCCAGCTGTGAGCAGCCGTAAGGGTGGGAAAAGGTGTGGATCCCGTCGATCGCCCGGTCAGCGAAACGCTCGCGCGCCGCGGCGCACAGGCGTTGGGCGGTGGTGTTGACGCAGCCGACGGTGGGTATGACCCAGACCTCGTTGCGGATGCCGACATCGCCGTCCGTACGCTGGAAGCCGAGGAAGGTCTGCCCGGTGTCCTGCGTCGGCGGCACTGGGGTGTCGCCGCTGAAGCTGTAGGCGGCGGCCTGCGCCAGCCCGGTGGCGAGGTTGTGGGTGTGGACCCAGGCCCCGGGTGGGATGTCGGCGCTGGCCTTGCCGATGTGTTCGCCGTATTTGCGCACCGCTTCGCCGGCTGCGATGTGGCGCAGGCTGAGCTTGTGCGCGGCCGGGATCGCCTCGTGCAGGGTGATCTCCGCCTCGCCGACAAGGACCTGCTCGCCGGCCGCGAGCGGCGTGAGGGCCACGGCGACGTCGTCGTCGGGATGGATGCGCAGCGGCGGTGCGCTCATGCGGTCACGCTGGAGTGGGCGAGCAGGTCGTCGAGCGCGCTCCGGCAGCCGCGGGCCATGATCGCGCTCAGGTGGGTGCACACCGTTTCGACCAGGCCGTCCCAGGCGGTGAGGTCCTCGTTCCACACGCCGCGGTCGGCCAGCAGGCGGTATACCAGCTTGTGCAGATTGCCGTCGGAGGCGAAGCCGCTCCAGGCGGCGGCGAAGGCGGCGAGGACCGCCGGGTCGTCCTTGATCTGGTAACTCATTCCACCGCGGTCGCCGAGCAGCGCGCCGTCTTCGATGCCGGTGCCGCGATAGAACGCGAGCAGGGCGGCGAGGCCGAAGGACAGCGCTGGCGGGATCTGGTGGGTGGCGACGTGATAGGCCTTGAGGCTGGGCATCACCCGGACGCGGTATTTGGACACCGAGTTGAGCGAGATGGTCAGCAGCCGGTGGCAGACGTGGGGGTTGCCGAAGCGTTCGAGCACGGCTGCAGCGAAGCTGCGCTTGTCCTCTTCGGGCACCGCGAGGTGAGGCAGGATCTCGGCCTGCAGCGCCTGCTGGAGGAAGGCGCTGCAGGTGGGGTCGCCGACCATCTCGCCGACGGTATCGCAGCCTGCGAGGAAGCCGGCGAGCACGCTCACGGTGTGCCCACCGTTGAGGATCCGCACCTTGCGCGTGCGGTAGGGGGTCATGTCGTCGGTCCAGACCACGTCGAGGCCGAGATCCTGCAGCGGCAGCTCGCTGGCGAGGGCGGTATCGCCCTCGATGGCCATGAACAGGAAGGGCTCGGCGGCGGCGATCAGCGCATCGCGGTAGCCGAGGCGCGCGGCGAGTTCGTCGGCCTCGTCTGCCGGGTAGCCCGGCACGATGCGATCGACCAGGGTGTTGCAGTGGGGGCAGGCGACCTCGAGCCAGTCGCGGAAGGCCTGTGGCAGGTCCCAGGCCTCGGCGTGCCGACGGAGGCAGTCCTTGAGCTTGTCGCCGTTACGCTCGATCAGCTCGCAGGGCAGCAGGATCAGGCCCTTGTCCGCCGTGCCGTCGAAGGCGCGGAAGCGCTCGTAGAGGAAGGCGCAGAGCTTGGCCGGGAAGCTCTCGGGGCAGCTGTCCTGCGGCTGGGGCTCGGCGACGTAGGTGATGCCGGCTTCGGTGGTGTTGGAGATGGCGAAGCGCAACTCGCTCTGGCGGGCCAGGGCCATGAGCGCCTGCCAGTCGGCGTAGGGATCGATGCAGCGGCTGACCGACTGGACCACGCGCGCGGTGTCGACCGCTTCGCCGTTCTGTACGCCGCGCAGCAGTACGGTGTACAGGCCGTTCTGGGCGTTGAGGCTTGCGCCCATGCCGCGCGGCAGCGGCTGGACCACGGCCACGCGGCCGAGTCCCAGGCCAGCGGCGTTGCCGAGATCGATCATCCAGTCCATGAAGGCGCGCAGGAAGTTGCCCTCGCCGAACTGGACGAAACGCTCGCTCAGCGCCTCGCGGTCGATGACCGGGGTGTCGGTGGCGGCGCAGGCGGCTTCGCGCGTGCTGGCGTCGAGGTCGGGCTGGGTGGTCGTGCTCATGGCTGTCTCCAGTGGGGCGCACGTTAGGTGCCCACCAACGGGTCCTCAAGCCGGGCCCATGCGTGCTTGTACTTGGCGAAATACGCAGATCGTATGTTTGCGCAGCGCCCGCGTGGGGCCTGCGTTCGATTGTGACACATGCCGTGCTCGCGGCGGCGAGGAGGCGACATGGCCACGAACTTCTGCAGCCAGGCCCGGCCACCGCGCATCGGAGTGATGATCGAGGCATCGGGCGGTTGGCCGCGCAGCGTTTTGCTCGGTCTGCTCGGCTATGCCCGGCCCGGACGACAGTGGTTGTTCAAACACGCAGGCGAACGACTGCACGATCTGGAATCGTTGCGCGATTGGCAGCCCGATGCGATCGTGGCCCGGATCGCCGACCCCGCTCTCGCCGAGGGTCTGGCCGCCTGGACGGGCCGGGTGATCAATATCTCCAACATGCTCCCGGATCAGGGTTTCGCCCACATCGGGCCCGACGACAGCGCCGTTGGCCAGCTGGCGGCCGAGCATCTGCTCGATCGTGGCTACCGCGCGGTGGTCGTGGTCGCCGATCCGCGCCAGGGCTTCTGCCGCGAACGCAGCATCGGGTTCGTGGCCCAGTGTGTGCGCCGCGACCTGCGCCCGCAGAGCGTCGAGGTGCGCGAGACTGCGATCGCCCGCGACTCGCGCGCGCTCGACGCCCATCTGGTCCGATTGCCGCCGGATACGGCGTTGTTCGCCACCACCGACGCGATCGCGCTCGCCTGTGCCGACAGCGCCCAACGGGTGGGGCGGCTGGTGCCCGAGGAGCTGGCGGTGCTTTCGGCCGGTGACCATGAGCTGCACTGCCGCATGAGCCTGCCCGCGCTCTCCTGTGTCCGCTTTCCCGGCGAGGCTGCCGGGTTCACCGCTGGCGAATGGCTCGCCGGTCTGTTCGACGGCAGCGCCTTGCCACAACGGCCGCTGCGTCTGGCGCCGGTGGAGGTCATCGCCCGGCGCAGCACCGATGCGATGATCATACCCGACCGCACGGTGGTCGCAGCGCTCGAATACATCCATCGCGCCGCCGCCGGTCCGCTCGGCGTCGCCGCGGTGCTGGCTCAGGTAGGGGTGAGCCGGCGGACCCTGGAGCAGAAATTCCGGCAATGGCTCGGCCGCACCCCCTTGCAGGAGATCCACCGCACCCGTATCGCCCGGGCCAAGGCGCTGATGATGCACAGCCCCTTGCCGCTGGCGCGCATCGCCCAGGCGGCCGGCTTCCGCGACCCGCAACACTTCGCGCGGCAGTTCCGTCGGCATACCGGGACCACCCCGCGCGCGTTCCGGCGCCCTTTCGTGTAAGGCGTTTTGTAACCACTCAGGCCCATCGGGCATGAGTGGTTGCAACGCCCTTTTCGAGGGCCCCATCGTACGCGATGGGGTCTGGCGCCGAGTGGTGATGGGCGGATACGTTCCGGCGCAGCCGATCCGCCCACGCCTGAATCTGCCGGCAGATCCAGGCGAACCACGACAAAGCCAGAGGGGTAGGTCCTCACGCAGTGAGGACCGTAGGGGCGAAGCCCCTGAGTAGTTACGGCGTTTTTTGCAGAGGGGGCGCTGCCCCTCGCGCCTTTGGCGCACCCCGGCTTCCTCGCCGTCGCTCGTCGTGCTCCACCGGCCGCAGGCCCCACTGGGGCCTGCTATCGCTTTGCGATGCCGTCTCCGCCCCCCACGCGCCTCTGTCGTCGCTCGCCAGCTTCGCTGGCGTTCTCGGCGGCGCTACAGGCCTTGCCGCGGAACAGCGCTCCTCTGTCCGGACCGGCCCAGGCGGTGGGCTCAGGAGCTGCGCGCCTGCTGGCGCAGGGCGTACAGGCGTTCGCGGCCCGCGCGGGCGAACAGCTGGTCGCCGTGCTGGTGGCCCCAGACCACCGTCGAGAGGGCATTGATCGCGCCGAGCACCCCAGCCAGCGTCTGTTCGTTGGCATCGGGGCGGCGGCCGTAGCCGGCGTAGAAGGCGCGTTCGAGCTCGGGGCGACCGACCCACCATTCGCCGCGCAGGCGGTCGCAGTCCTGCAGCCACCAGTCCATCTGTGCGTGTTCGAAGTCGATCACCGCCAGGTCATACGAGTCCGGCACGGCGGGTTCGATCAGCCAGTTGCGTGGCGAATAGTCGCGATGGCAGGGGACGCGCGCGGTGCCGTCGAGCCGGTCGAGTGCCGCCGCCTGGCTGGCGACCCAAGCGCGCGTATCGCCGTCGAGCAGGTCCGCGCTGCGGTCGATCCAGGCTGCCGCACGCTGTCGGAGGGCCTGGCCGAGCGGCAGCGGGTCATCGTCGGTCACGGGCAGGGCGTGCAGGCGGGCCAGCCAGGCGCCGGCGCGGCGATGCAGCTGGCATGCGCCTTCGGCCGAGAGCGTGAGATGGCAGGCGATGGCACCCGGCAGGGCGGTGAGCAGCAAGGCGTGCGGTCGCTCGTGGCGGACCGCCAGCAGCCGGGGGACGCGGTCGAGCTGTGGCCCCCACTCGCGCAGCGCGGTCGATTCCTGCAGGAATTTGCGCCTCTGGCGGTGCGCCTTGCAGAACGCGCGGCGCTCGCCGGCTCGCAGTTCCCACACGGCCGAGGCGGCATGGTCCCAGCCGCAGAAGCACACGCTGTCGCAAGCGCCGAAGTGCTCGTGGATCCAGGTGCGCAAGGCCGGCGGAAGCGCTCTCATCGCGTCAGCCTCCGGACGCCGGGGCGGAGGCAAGCCCCCCGGGGCGCCGCGTGGTTCGCGTCGGCGGGTGGGCGCATTCGCGTCGCATCCTCGTCGGGGTCTTGCTCCCGCTGCCGTGCTCCTAGCGTCGGGCTCCTGGAGGTGATCATGGACTATCGTCGATTCGGCCGCAGCGGTCTCTACGTCTCGCCCCTGGCGCTGGGGACCTGGCGGCTGCAACGTACTCCCGAAGCGGAGATCCCGGGGCTGATCGGCGCCGCCCTGGATGTCGGTATCAACCTGATCGACTCGGCGCCGGCCTATGGCGATGGCCGGGCCGAGGAGTGGGTCGGGCGCGCCATCGCCGAACGCGGCGGTCGTGACGACATCCTGCTGGCGACCAAGTGTTCCGGGCCCAAGCCGCGTGCTCCCAATGGCTTCAACTGCACCCGGCGCAACATCGTCGCCTCGTGCGAACGCAGCCTGCGTCGCTTGCGGACCGACTACATCGATCTCTATCAGGTCCACTGTGTCGAGCCCGATGTGCCGGCCGATGAGACCCTGGCCGCGTTGACCGACCTGGTGCGTGCGGGCAAGGTCCGCGCCATCGGCTGCAGCAATTACACCGGCTGGCAGATGGTGGAGAGCCAGTGGTGCGCTTGCGAGCGAGGATACGCTCGCTTCACCAGTGATCAGAGCTGCTACAACCTGCTCGATCGTCGCCTGGAGGCGCGGAGTCTTCCGGCCATGGCGACCTACGACATGGCCGAGCTGGTGTACTCGCCCCTGGCCAGCGGGCATCTCACCGGCAAGTATCTTGGCGGCCATGGCACGATCCCGGCTGATGGGGTCTACAGCGGGATGAGCCGCGAGAAATACGATCAGGTCTACAACCCGCAGATGGTCGCGGCGCTGGAGCGGCTGCGTGCGGCGGCAGACGAGCGCGGCGTGACCATGACCCAGCTGGCCCTGGCCTTCGTGCTCGACCAGCCGGTGGTTGCGGCCGCGATCATCGGGCCGCGGACCCGCGAGCAGCTGGAGGAGAACCTCGGTGCGCTCGCGGTGGAGGTCGACGACGCGCTGCGCCGGTGCTTCGATACGATCTGCAAGCCGGCAGAGAAGATCTTCGGCCCGGGCTTCAACCGTTACAACCACGGCCGGCCCTCGGCGCGGTGGCGCTGAGGGCTCAGCGCGCCGCGCGGCGTTGGGCGATGGGGAACACGGCGCAGGCATTCTCGCGGCAGATCATCCGCGCGAGTTCGATCGCCTGGGTCTCGTCGAGCAGACCGGCGCTGACCTCGGCGCCGAGCGCGCGGGCGAGATGGCGGCGGGCCTGGAGCGCGTAGCCGGCGACCATCACCGGCGAGTCGGTGTCGCCGCCGAAGCCGAGCAGTTTGGTCGCCGGTACGGCGTGGACGAAGCGCCGCACGAAATGTCGCGTACCGGCTGGATCCGCGGCCCAGGCCCAGCAGAGATCGGCGAAGACGTTGGTGTAGTGCTTGGCCAGGGCGAGCATCTGGTCGGTGTACACCGGTCCGGCGTGCAGCAGCACGAAACGCGCGCGCGGGTAGGCCATCAGCAGGTCGCAGAGCAGCGCGGGGTCGGCGTGGCCCATCTGCATGCGGTTGTTGCCGGTGTGGTATCCGGTGTGGAGTTTGAAAGGCAGGTCGTGATCGATCGCCCGCTCGACGCAGCGGGCCCAGCACCAGTCGCCGAGCACCCGGTGGGTCTCGGCGGTGATGTGGCCTGGCTTGCGCAGCAGGGTGTCGAGAGCCGCCATCGCGTCGGCGTCGCTGCGACGGGTCCAGGCGAGGCTGCGCTCGCCGGCCGGCGCGGCACGCAGGGCCACGCTCGTCGGGGCGAAGCGCTCGAACACCGCGTCGATCCCCTGGCGCAGGCTGCGGATGTCGCGCACCTCGATGCCGGTGGTCTCGCCGATGTAGGCGGTGACGTACTGCCCGGCGCACAAGGCCTTGAGTTCGAGGTCGGGAAAGACGAAGCCGTCGACAGTGGCAGTCGCCGCGAGGTTCGGGTCGGCGTCGACCTGCAGATGATCGAGCCGCGCGACTTCGCGTAGCAGGCGTTGCGATTCATTGTGGGCGATCAGTTGGGCATGGGTGGCCTGGGCCTCGGCGAGGCTGTCCGGATCGAGTCGCTCGATGCCGTAGACCGCGCGGGCGGCCAGGGCCACCGCCTCGCCGTGGCCGGTGTGGCGCATCGCGCGCCAATGCGCCTCGATCGCGGCGAAACGTTCGGCGACACTCCGTGGCTCACCGGCCTCGAGCGCCGAGACGGCCTGGGCGCTGGCGCCAGCGCAGCGGAGGTCGGCGCGGGCAAAGCGATCGAACAAGGCGGCGAGCACATCGGGGAAGTCGGTGGCGAAATCGCCATCCGCGGCGAAGTGCTCGTGGGTGTCGACCAGGTCGATCTCGGCGATGGCTGCGGCGAGGTCAGTGTTCATGTGCTCCAGTCTCCGCCCCGTGACCCCGAGACAACCGCGTTCCGTGTGTCGCGGGCTTGCCCGCCCGCGGTCCGGCGCCACGCTGCGGCGAGGAGACGGAGATGAAGACCTTCCTGCTCGCACTCCAGTCCTACGCCTACGGTATCGGCTGGCTGGTGCTCTGCATCGCCTTCGCCATCATCGGCTTCCGGCTGTTCGACCGGTTCTGCCCGATCGACTTCAAGCAGCAGATCGAAGAGAAGAACATGGCCTTCGCCATCATGGCAGGGCTGTTCCTCTTCGGCCTCACCTTCGGCATTCTCTACCTGGCGGCGCACCTGTCGTGAGGCTTCTGCCAGAGGGGGCGCTGCCCCCTCGCGGCTTCGCCGCGTACCCCCACGCGCCTCTGTCGTCGCTCGCCAGCTGCGCTGGCGTTCTCGGCGGGCCTGCGGCCCATTATCGCCGAGAACCGCTCCTCTGTCGGCCGGTCGCCCAGCCAAGCTTGGCTGGGCTCCGGACGCTGCGGGTGGCCGGTTTCTGCTTTTCGGGGGACCCTCTGCCGTGATTCTGATCGTGAATCATCTCGGCACCGGCGCGGTCCGGGGGTTGGGCGCGTCGGCTCGGGCCTGGCGTTGGTGGCTGGTCGTCGCCTTCCAGCTCGGCATCTGCGTCGTGATCGGGCTCTTGGAGCACTACGCCGCGACCCCGCCGCCCACGCCCTCGGCCGAGGCCCATCCGCTCGACGCGCTGATCCGGCGCACCGCGCAGGAGCACATGCCGCCGGGCTGGGACTGGCGCCTGCTCAAAGCCATGGTCGCCCAGGAATCCGGCTTCGATCCAGAGGCACGCAGCCCCGGCGGCGCCGTCGGCCTGACGCAATTGCTGCCGGCCACCGCCCGGGCGATGGGGCTCAGCCGGGGTGCGTTCTTCGACCCTGCCGCCAACCTGGCCGCGGGGACGCGCTACCTGCGGCGGATGTACGACCGCTTCCACGCCGTGCCCGATGTACCGCCGCACTGGCGGCGCACCCGCCTGGCGATCGCCGCCTACAACGCGGGGCCGGCCCGGGCCCGGCGCGCGGTGGACGCCGCCGACAGCGCTGCCTGGCCGAGCGTGGCGCCGGGGCTGCCCGATTCGACGGTCCATCACGTCGAGACCATTGTCGAAGGCTTCTATCCACGTTTCGCGGCCACGCCGGATCCGGCGCTCGGCCCGGCCCTGCAGCCGCCGTCACCCGACCGGCGCTGGCGTGGGCCGACCTTCGCGTTCACCGGGTGGCGATCGCGGTTGCGGCTGTGGGATCATCACGGTTTCCATCGGCGCTCGCCGTCACCGTAGCCCGGCCACCGGCCGCTTTGTGCTGGGCGGACGCGGTGGTCGACGTAGAAGGACGCCATGGCCGGACGCCATCCGATCAAGGCCTTGTTGTTCCGCCACGTCCTTCCGGGGCCGGTGCAGATGCTGGTCCAGCTGTGGGCTGCCACCTGGCGTTATCGCGTGTTTCGCGAGCACTACTGTCGTGCGGCGATGCGCCATTGCGATCCGGTGCTCGCCGGCTTCTGGCACGGCCGCCTCGGTTTGCTGATGCCCTATACGGCCCGACCCTGGCGGGGGATCTGGACCGGGATGATCTCCACCAGCCTCGACGGAGAGCTGCATGCGCGGGTGGCGCGGCGGATGGGCTACCGCGTGGTCCGCGGCTCTTCCGGGCGCGGCGGCAGCCGCGCGATGGTCGCCTTACTGCGCGCGGTACGCGAGGATCCCGGCAGCCCGCTGTCGTTGGCGGTGGAGGGCTCGCGCGGTCCACGTGAACAGGTCCAGGCCGGGGTGCCGGCGATCGCGGCCAAGGCCGGCGCCTGGTTCCTGCCGGCGGCAGCGGCAGCGCGGCCCGCCGTGGTGCTGCGCAGTTGGGACCGCTTCATCTTGCCCTTGCCCTTCGCGCGGGTCAACGTGGGCTTCGGGCGCCCGTTCAAGATCCCCGCGGCGGTCGCCGCCGCGCATCCCGAGGCCTGCCGCGAGCGGATCGCGCGATCGCTGCAGCGCGTGCAGGCGGAAGTCGCGCGCGAAGTCGCCCTGGCCAGCGTTGGTTGGTGAACAGCATGAATCGCGATAGGAGAAGTTCATGGACATCCCCCGTGCCGAATATCCCCGTCCACAATGCGTGCGCGATGACTGGGTCTGCCTCAACGGCCTGTGGCAGTTCGAGATCGACCAGGGCGACAGTGGGCGCGAACGCGGTCTGCTCATGCGCGACCTGACCGATCGGATCCTGGTCCCCTTCTGTCCCGAGAGCGCGTGCTCCGGTATCGGCAACACGGATTTCCTCAACGCGGTGTGGTACCGCCGTCGGATCGTTGTGCCCGAATCCTGGAGCGGTCGCCGGGTGCTGCTGCATTTCCAGGCTGTGGACTACGACACCACCGTGTGGGTCGAGGGGGTCGAGGTGGCGCGTCATCGCGGTGGCTGGACGCCGTTCACGGTCGACATCACCGCCGTGGCCCCCCCGGGGGCCGAGGCCACGGTGGTGGTACGGGCGCGCGATGACGGGCGGGAATGGAAGCCGCAGGGCAAGCAGAGCACCAGCTACGCCAACGCCGGCTGCCATTACACCCGCACCACGGGCATCTGGCAGAGCGTGTGGCTCGAACCGGTGCACGCGGTGCATCTGCTGCGCCCCCGGATCACGCCGTTGTTCACCGCCGGGGCCTTCGAGGTGGTGGTGCCGGTCAGCCTGCCGCGCGGCGGCTACCGGGTGCACTCGGTGTTGCGCGACGACCGCGGAGCGGTGGCCACCGCCGAGGCGGACTTCGCAGACGCTCCCGCCGCCCGGCTCCGGCTGGAGGTGCCGGCCGACCGCCGCCGGAACTGGTCGCCCGCCGATCCCTTCCTCTACGATCTCGAACTCGAGCTCTGCGATGGAACGGGGGCCGTGGTCGACCGCGTGCGCAGCTACGCCGGCCTGCGCAGCGTGAGTATCGATGGCAACCGTATCCTGCTCAACGGTGCGCCGGTGTTCCAGCGTCTGGTGCTCGATCAGGGCTACTACCCGGACGGCATCATGACCGCTCCGAGCGATGCGGCGCTGGTCGCGGATATCGAGTTGGCGATGGCCGCCGGCTTCAACGGGGCGCGGCTGCATCAGAAGGTGTTCGAGGAGCGCTTCCTCTATCACGCCGACCGCCTCGGCTATCTCGTCTGGGGCGAGTTCGGTGACTGGTACGCCGATCATCATCGCGGCATCCCGTCGGAGTGGGCCCCGATGACTTATGCCAACCAATGGAACGAGGTGCTCGAGCGGGATCACTCCCACCCGGCGATCATCGGCTGGTGCCCGGTCAACGAGAGTATCATCAAGCAGCGGGACGGCATCGATGCCTTCGACGACATGACCCGCGCCGTCTATCGCAGCACCAAACTCGCCGATCCCCAGCGGCCGGTGATCGACGCCTCCGGGTGGACCCATCGCGTCGCCAACGCCGATGTCTACGACATCCATTGCTACGCCCAGGATCCGCAGGCGCTGCACGACTACACTTGTCGTCGGCTCGCGGGCGAGCCGATGTCCTACCACCGCAGCGATCTGCAGGATCTGGCCTACGATCCGCACGCCGGGCGGCCATTCCTTGTCAGCGAGTTCGGTGGCATCTGGTGGAACGCCGAGATCGCGGCGGCCAGGGGCGATGGTGACGAGGCGCAGTCGTGGGGGTACGGCGAGCGAGTGCGCGATCTCGAGCAGTTCCACCAGCGTTTCGCTGGACTCTGCGGCGTGCTGCTCGACCAGGACGGGATCTGCGGCTACTGCTACACCCAGCTCTGCGATGTGTTCCAGGAGCAGAACGGGGTGCTCGGCTTCGACCGCCAGCCCAAATTCGACCTCGCCCGCCTGCGGGCGGTGCAGGAGCGACCGGCGGCGATCGAGTCCGCATAGCGGAAAGGTGCACGACAGGCGCCCTCTCCACCGACCAGTCGCGGCGCGGCATGGTGCGCCGTGCCGTGCCGTGCCGCGCCGCGACAGGTCTCGTCTTACACCGACGTTCCTGGCTGAAAGCACGGACTTAGGATTGCGGTTGCGGGCGTGAAGGTATGATCAAGGAAGTGGGCGGTGACATGGTCAGTGAACTGAAGCAGCCAATGCAATCCGAGTCCAGGCGCGGATGGTCGAAGAGTATCCGCAGGGTGCTCGCCCGGTGGGCGGCCGGGTCGGCGCTGCTCGCGTCCGCCGTCGGCGGAGTCGCCGGCGTGGAGTCCTCGCCCTGGATCGCGACCGGCGGCCCGCCCCTGATCGATCGGTGGCCGGGCGACGTCGAGATCGCCTGCATCGAATGGGTCAATGCGATCCGCGTCGATCCCGCGCACACGGTCGATGCGATCCTTGCCCGCGCCCGCTTCGCTTTGCCGTTGACGGTCGCCCCGGTGGATTGGCAGCGTTGCCGCAGCGAGCTGCTCGCCTGTCGCCCCGCCCCACGGCTGGTGACCGATCCGGCGCTGTACGTCGCGGCACGCAACCACGCCCGCTACCTGCTGCTGCATCTTGCCTCCGGCCCCAACGAAACACAGGGTTCTCCGGGCTTCACGGGTGCCAGCCCCTACGCGCGCATGAGCGCGGCCGGATATCGCGGTGTGTCGATCGGTGAGAACCAGGTGGTCGCGGGGCAGTTGGGGGCGCCGTGGATCGCCATGCTCGTCGATCCGGGTGGCGGCTCCGGTGGCATGGCCCCGTTGCGTGCCCAGCGGACTTCCCTGCTCGACAATCGCGCCAACGAGGCCGGCCTGGCGATGGTCGCGAAGGATGGGCGACAGGTGGTCGTGATGAGCTACGGGCGCTGCTACGCGCCCCGTCTGCTTGGCGGGGTGGTCTATCGCGATGCCAACCGCAATGGCCGCTACGATCCCGGCGAGGGGGTCGGCGGCGTGCGGATCGACACCTCGCACGAGGGCAGCGAAGCGGCCCGCAGCTGGCCCAGTGGTGGTCTGCGCCTCGAACTCGCAGATCGCATGCCGTTCGCCTGCACCGCCACCCACGATGGGATGACCTTCACCCGCGCCTTCGATGCCGGGGTTGAGCCGGCCTGGTTGGAGTGGCGTCTGCCCTTGGAGGGCGATCGAGCCACGATTGATCGCCTGATCGCCGCGGTGGAGGCAGCGCGGGGTGTCGACCGCGATCGTGCCACGATCGATCTGTGGTACATCAGCCGCAGCTGCGGTCGTAGCTCCGAGCACGAAGGAGAGATCGCGACGCTGTGCCAGGATGCGGCTGCCGAGCTGGGCGCGGCCCAGCGCGCGGTGCGCGCAGCGCTCTATTGGCAGGACGCCCAGCGTCTGGCCAGCGTCCTCGCCCGCCGGGCACCGGCCTATCGGGATACGGCCGCTGTGCGCTGGTTCGCCGATGCGCGGCGGATCGCGCCGGTCTATCGGCGGGCTGGCGCAATGGCCGCGTCGCTGCGCGGTGGCGCGGCGAGCGCAAAGGCCCGACTCGCGGCGCTCGAACGGGATCTCGCCCAGGTAGCCACCGACCTGGAGGCTCCGGAGTTCGTCGATCTGGCAGGGGCGATCGCCGGCTTCCTCGCGGCTGCCCACGACCAGGCCCGCACTGTCCAACGCTGAACCGGGCGCGAGTGTATCCGGCTTGTCGCTCCGGCAGCCCGGCACACCATCGGGTACAGCCGCGCATGCCCATCGCGATCCGCAACCTCGTCGCCCGCGAAGCCCCGGCCCGCTACCGGGTGGCGCCGCATGCACATCAGGTCACCCAGCTCTATTATTGCCACAGCGGAGCGTTGGTGGTGACGGTCGGCGATCGCGAGCACGAGTTGCTCGCGGGCGAGGGCCTGCTGATCCGTCCCGGCGCGCAACGCGCCTGCGCCAGCGGCGAGCCGGCCCCGGTCTACCTCTTCGCGTTGTTCGAGGACCGGGGGCTCGACCTCGCCGCGGCGCATCATCGGCTATGGTGCCCCGACGACACCCTCCGGCCCGACCTCGAAGCCCTGATGCGCGAGAGCCTGAGCGTGGGTGGTTCCGACAGCGAGGCGCTGTGCACCGCCTTGCTGGTGCGGCTGCTGATCGGTCTGCGGCGGCAGATGGTCGCGACCCAACCGCCGCGTCATCATGGTCAGGCCAGTCTGGTCGCGCGCGTCGACGCGGTGATGAAGCGCAACCTCCACCGGCCTCTTACACGCGAGCAACTGGCGGAGGCGCTGTGCATCAGCCCGGCTCATCTCGCCCGGCTCTACCGCGCGGGTACCGGGAGCAGCCTCCACCGGCGTCTGCACGAGCTGCGCGTCGCGCAGGCCTGCCTGCTGCTGCGGGATTCGACCCTCGCGGTCGAACGCATCGCTCGCGATGTCGGCTATCGCAGCCCCAGCCATTTCACCAAAGCGTTCAAATCCAGTCTCGGGCTCACTCCCAGTGCCTATCGTCGCGCGGTGCAGCAGTGAGGGCCTCCATGGGCGCGGTGATCGGAAATCGCCGATCCATGATCGACGATCGCCATTATCCTTGACTAAGGTGCCGGCATGCGCGCTGCGGTGATCGGATGCGGCAGTATCGGCCCTGTCCACCTCGCGGCGTTGATCGCCGACCCGCGGGTCGGGTCGGTGGTTGCTTGCGATCGGATCGCGGAGCGCGCGCGGCGCTGCGCTGGCGATGGAGCGTGGAGCGATGACCCCGCTGCGGTGATCGACGATCCGGGCATCGCCCTGGTCTGTGTCTGCACCCCGCACCCCGAACACGCCCAGCTGGCCCGGGCCGCGCTGGCGACCGGCAAGCACGTGCTCTGCGAGAAACCGCTCGCCACGGATCCCCCATCGTTGGCCGCGATGTGCGCGGCGGCGGAAGACGCGCCTGCCGGGGTGCTGGCCGCGGGCGTATTCCAGCATCGGTTCTCGCCCCTCGCCCGCGCCCTGCGCTCGGCGCTCGCCACGGGTGCTTTCGGCGTGGTGCGCACGACCGCGATGGAATTCCGCTGCACCCGGGATGTCGATTACTACACCCGCGATCGCTGGCGTGGTACCTGGGTCGAGGAGGGTGGTGGCGTCCTGCTGAACCAGGCGATCCACACGCTCGACCTGTGGTTGTGGTTCGTCGGCACGCCGGTGGCGGTGCGGGCCCGGGCCGAAAACCGGTGGACTGCTGCCTTCTGCGAGTGCGAAGACCACATCGTCGGCGAGGTGGACTTCGCCAGTGGTCTGACCGGCGCCTTCGCGGCGATCAACGATCGCGACAGCGGCTGGCATACGCGCATCACGCTGGACGCCGAGTACGGCCGTTTCGTCTACGACAGCGACGGCGGCGGTCGCCTGCACGTATTGGAACACCGGGATCCGGAACTGCTGCAGCGCCTGCGCCGTTGTGCCGCGCAGATCGCCGAGCAGCGGTCTCGCCCCCTGGCCGGCAAGGCATGTTACGGTAGCCTCCATGCGGCGCAGATCGCGGACCTGCTCGATGCGATCGAAGCCCGGCGGGAGGTCCCAGTCGACTTCCCTGCCGCCGCGGTGGCCAATCAGGTCGTCCTCGCTGCGTACCATGCGGCCGCCACCGGGGCGACGGCCCCGCTGCCGCTGACCTGCTATCGCCAGCCGCCGCCGGCCCGCCCCCCATCTGCGACCTCTACCTGCTAGGAGCTACACAGTGGACGACGTGAGACTCGGTATCATCGGTATCGGCAATATGGGCCATGGCCATATCGGCAATATCACGCTCGGTCGGGTACCCGGCTGCCGCGTGGCTGCGATCTGCGACATCGAACCGGCCGCCTACGCCGATATCGAAGCCGACTGCCCCCGCTTCACCGACAGTAAGGCGCTGATCCGTTCGGGCGAGGTCGACGCGGTGCTGATCGCCACCCCGCACTACGGCCACACCACCATCGGCATCGACGCACTGCGTCAGGGGCTGCACGTGATGGTCGAGAAGCCGATCAGCGTGCACAAGGCCGACTGCGAGCGTTTGATCAAGGCCTATGACCAGCGGCCGCGGCGCGAGCAGGTGTTCGCGGCGATGTTCAATCAGCGGACCAATCCCCGCTACCGCCGGATTCGCGAGCTGATCCACCGTGGCGAGCTGGGCGCGATCCGGCGCGTCAACTGGGTGATCACCGAGTGGTTCCGCACCTTTGCCTACTACGCCTCTGGCGGGTGGCGCGCCACGTGGGACGGCGAGGGTGGCGGAGTGCTGCTCAACCAGTGCCCGCATCAGCTCGACCTGCTGCAGTGGATGGTGGGCATGCCGCAGCGGGTGCGCGCGCACTGCCGCTTCGGCCAGTGGCACGACATCGAGGTCGAGGACGACGTCACCGCCTATCTCGAATTTCCCGATGGCGCCACCGGCGTGTTTGTGACCACCACCGGCGAAGCACCCGGCACCAACCGGCTCGAGATCGTAGGCGAGCGCGGCAAGCTGGTCGAGGAGGCCGGCTCCCTGCGCTTCATCCGCAACGAGGTCGCGATGAGCGAGTTCTCGCGCAGCACCGACCAGGGCTTCGGCAAGCCGCCGGTGTGGGACTGTGAGATCCCGATCCAGGGCCATGGCGGCGGGCACGCGGAGGTGCTGAGCAATTTCTGCGCCGCCGTCCGTGGCGAGGCCGAGCTGATCGCTCCGGCGGTCGAGGGCATCAACTCGGTCGAACTCGCCAACGCGATGCTGCTCTCCACCTGGCAGGACAAGACGGTCGAACTGCCGCTCGCTGCGCGCAGCTACGAGCGCCTGCTCAAACGGCGCATCGCCGAGTCGCAGGACCGACCGCGCAAGCGTCGGGCCGTCAAACGCAGCAGCGCCGCCGACTTCGCCAAATCCTTCTGAGATCCGAGGAACCACGCATGACCCCCGAGACCATCGCCGCCCAGCTGTATACCGTCCGTGAATATCTGACCACCCCGGAGGACGTCCGTCACAGCCTGCGCACGCTCGCCGACGCCGGCTTCAGCGCCGTGCAGGTCTCGGGAATGAAGGCGGCGGTCGAGCCGGCGGAACTGAAGGCCTGGTGCGGCGACCTCGGCCTGACCATCTGCGCCACGCACGAGCCCGGGGCGGCGATCGTCGAACAGACCGACGCGGTGATCGCTCGTCTCCAGGCGCTGGGCTGCACCTACACCGCCTATCCCCACCCCCACGTGGCGCTCGACACCGAAGCCGCGGTGCACGAACTCGCGGCGCAGCTGGAGACCGCGGCCGCGGCGTTCGCCTCCGCCGGACTCGCCCTGGGCTACCACAACCACGCCCTGGAGTTCCGCCGCTTCGGCGACCGGACCGCGCTCGACATCCTTTATGCTGAGGCGCCGAGCATGATCGGCGAGATCGACACCTTCTGGGTCCAGCGCGGTGGCGCCGACCCGGTCGCGTGGTGCGAGCGCCTCGCCGGACGGATGCCCATCGTCCATCTCAAGGATGCGGCGATCCTCGAAGACAAGGGCTGCTGTTCCTTCTGCGAGGTCGGCAGTGGCAATCTCGACTGGGGCCGGATCATCGCCGCGCTGCGTGCCGGCGGCTGCCAGTGGTACATCATCGAGCAGGACCAGACGCCCGGCGATCCCTTCGCGTCGTTGGCCAGGTCACGCGAGTTCCTGGTCACGAATTACTGCTGAGGCTTTTTGCAGAGGGGGCGCTGCCCCCTCGCGGCTTCGCCGCGT
>CAZTGE010000007.1:0-55505 GCA_964612995.1 uncultured candidatus Brocadiaceae bacterium
CAGTGAGGACCGTAGGGGCGAAGCCCCCTGAGTAGTTACGTTCGACAATCAAATCGGCACGAAAGCCTTCATCGAACTGTTGCCCCTCATAGGAAATTGCCACGGCCACCTGTCGTTCCACAGAAAGACCTCGTGCTTTCAACTTGTGGGCGAGGGTTACCTCATAGACCGTCTCAAGCAAACCAGGCCCAAGGTCTTGATGGAGTTTAACTGCGCAGTCCACGATCACAGTACCGATATCATTCTCATCCATCTCCGTGTCTCCGCGCCTCCGTGAGAGACCTCTTCGGTGATCGAACCGGAGCGTAGCAGCGCTACGTGAGGATCCGCCGACCGAGTGAAGTCCTGTAATAGCAGTGCGATACGGCTTTGCAGCAGATATCTCATCCGGGTAGCGAGCTGCCCGAGCCACCCGGTGTGCTTGCGCTGCTCGTGATGCTCTGGCAGCATGAACAGTCATGGATATCGCATCTCTGCTCACCGGCCTGCTGATCGGCGGCCTGCTCGGCGCGATGGCCCTGGCCGTGCGCAGCGCGCGCACGGCCGCCGCGCTGCATGAGGCGCGCGAGCGTCTGGCCCAGGCCGAGGCCGAACGCGCCGCCCTGCGCTCGCAATCCGAGCAGCACGCCGCACAGCTGCAGGAGAGCCAACTGGCCTGTGCCCGCAGCGAGGAACGCGCCGCGGCGGCGCAGCAACTCGACGACCGCTGTCAGGAACTGACAGCGGCACTGCGCGAGCGCGAAGCCGAAGTGGCACGGATGGGGCAGGAACTCGACGACCAGCGGCGGATGCATCGTGAAAAGCTGGCCGAACTCACCGCCGCGCGCGAAGAGCTGGCCAACCAGTTCAAGGCCACCGCGACCAGCATCCTCAGCGAGACCCGGAGCCAGGTGACCAAGGAGCACCAGGAACGGCTCGACCTGGTGCTCAAACCCTTCGCTGAGCACCTGGAGCGCTTCCGCAAACAGGTCCACGACACCCACGACACCGCGGTCCGCGAACGGCTCAGCCTCAAGGAACAGATCAAGCACCTCAGCGAACTCAACCAACGCATGGACACCGATGCCCGTGCGTTGACCCAGGCGCTCACCGGCCAATCGAAGGTCCGCGGAGACTGGGGCGAGATGGTGCTCGAGCGCATCCTGCAGCAGTCGGGCCTGCGCAAGGGCGAGGAATACCGCACCCAGGAGAGCTTCACCGACGGCGAGGACGGCAGCGTGCGCCGGCCCGACGTGTTGGTGACCATGCCCAACGACCAGTGCATCGTGATCGACTCCAAGCTCCAGCTCATCGCTTGGGTCGAATTCACCAGTGCCGAGGATGAACCGGGTCAGGCCGCCGCGCTCAAGTCGCTGTGCACCGCCGTACGCGCACACGTCCAGAACCTGGCCGGCAAGGAATACCAGCAGATCAAGGGGCTCAAGGCGGACGACTACGTCCTGCTGTTCATCCCCATCGATGCCGCCTTCCTCGAGGTCAGCCGCGCCGATCCACAGCTGTTCGAGCACGCCTACCAGCGTGGCGTGGTGTTGGTGTGCCCCTCCACGCTCATGGCCACCCTGCGTTCGATCGCCAGCGCCTGGCGCTACGAACGCCAGCAGCGCAACGCGCTGAAGATCGCCGAGGAGGGCGGGCGTCTGCACGACGCGGTCCTCCGCTTCCTCAAGAGCTACGACGAGATCGGCCAGCGCCTGAGCCAGGCGACGGCGGCCTACGAGCGCGGGCGCGAGCGCCTCCAGCACGGCAAGGGCAATCTCATCCGCCGGACCGAGAGACTGCGGCATCTCGGCGTGAGCACGGCCAAACGCATGGGGGTGGAGTGGCGCGAGGCGAACGACGACCAGGACGAGGTGGCCGACGCGGGCGAGGAGTAGGGTCATGGAAGAGGCTTCCTTCACAGGGGCGCTGCCCCCCCCGCGGCTTCGCCGCACCCCAGCTTCCTCGCTGCCGCTCGTCGCGCTCCACCGGCCGCAGGCCCCACCGGGGCCTGCTATCGCTTCGCAATGCCGGCTCCACCCCCCACGCACCTCGGTCAGGCTTCGCGGGCTGCGGCCGCGTTTTCGCCGGGCCTACGGCCCATTTCCGGCGAAAACCACCCCTCACTCGGCCGACCTCCTGTCCACGATCTGTGTCATGCGAACGCTTTACTGCGACCTTTGAGGGCCCGTCATGGAAGAGAACCGCAGCGATTACATTCCTACCACCGAACAGGTCGAGTCGCTCAAGGAGTACCTCGGGACCATCGGCCTCGACCGCGCCGAGATCGACCGCATCGACCCAGCGGTGATCACCTTGATCCTGCGCATGATCGCCAACCACGAGAAGAAGAACCGCGTGGTCGAAGAACTCAGCCGCACGATCAAGCAACACGAAGAGACCATCGAACGCCTGCGTACCCAACGCGACGCGCTCCAGGTCGCCGTACGCAGAGAACGCCTGCTGCGCCAGGAGGACACCGATCCCGGCAGCACGACCAACAACTTCGAAGAGCTCTTCGGCGGCTGAGCCCGCCCGCAGCGCCATTGTAGTTCTTTGCAGAGGGGGCGCTTTTTGCAGAGGGGGCGCTGCCCCTTCGCGCCTGCGGCGCACCCCAGCTTCCTCGCTGCCGCTCGTCGCGCTCTGCCGGCCGCAGGCCCCACCGGGGCCTGCTATCGCTTCGCGATACCGGCTCCGCCCCCCACGCGCCTCGGTCGTCGCTCGCCAGCTGCGCTGGACTCCGGACCCTGCGGATGCGCGGCTCTGGCCCCATGCGGGCAGAGCCGCGCAAAGCTCGCCCCGGGAGCGCCGAGCACCAGGTCGGCATGCCTTGCGTCGCCTCCACCTGCGTCAAACCGCCCGGCTCTCTTTGGTGCTGACGCCATAGTGACGCAGGTGGAGGCGAGGCATGGCCCTCATTTGCGAGCTTTGAGCCGCCCTGCCCATGAGGGCCGCCACCATTGACCCCGCCGGGTTCGTCGGCATCATGCCCGCCCGCAGCGCCGGAGCTGGCACTGCGCACATCCGGACAGGTGGCCGAGCGGCTTAAGGCGCACGCTTGGAAAGCGTGTAAGGGGGAGACTCCTTCGCGGGTTCGAATCCCGCCCTGTCCGCCAGACGCGCGAAGACCCCGGCGGAAACGCCGGGGTCTTCGCGTCTGTCTCGGTGCAGCAAGCGATCAGCGGCCGGTGTTGCCGGTGCGTGCCTGTCTGGCCGGAGGATCCTCGAACACCGGCGAAGGCAATTTGCCGTCGCGCGGGATGTGATCGTCACCACCGTAGGGCACGTCCCGCTCGCAGGTGCCGAAACGCTTCAAGGCCGCTTTGAGCCCGTCGACTTCGACCCGTGCGTAGCTGACAAAGCGTTGGGTGTCGAGCTTGAGCTCGGCCGCGTTCTCGGCCAGGCTGGCGTAATAGCGGCGCATGTCGGCGACCAGCAGCTTGCCCTGGCTGATGTTGTGTTTCCAGAAACGCTTGACGTCTTCGGTCAAGGGCTTGCCCTCGCGCTCACGCCACTCGAAGAAACGGTCGATCTCGGCGATGAGGGTCGGCAGGTGCTTGGTGTTCTGCTGCTTGAAGCGCGTGATCTCGTCCTGCAACCGGTCCATGGCCCAGGCCTGGTAACGGGCGCACTCGGCGACGTCGTCGCGGATCGCCTGCAGCTCGCGGTCGCGCCACTGGGTGAAATAGAACACATCGTCGATCAGCCGCGGGACCTCCCACTCGACCTTGCTCACGAAGGCCTTGAAATCGGCTTCGAGCAGATGCTCGCGCGGACGCATGGTCTTGAACCGTTCGAGATCCTCGGCGAGACGTCGGCCCTGGGCCTTCTGGAAGTTCCAGAAATCGCGCCCATCCTGGATCAGCGCGGTGTACATCTCCCAGCGCCAGCTGAGGAAGGACTGCACGTCGACCGAGAGATTGGCGATCTCCCAGTCGACGTGATCGTAGAATCGCTTGAGCTCGGCCTTGAGCGGGGCGAGTTCGCGATGGCGATACTCCTGGAAGATCATGATGTCCATCACCAGCATGCGCCATTCGGCGTCGGCCTGATGGAAGAAACGCAGGATGCCATCGACGGTGCGCGGGAAGTTCTGGATGTGGTAGCCGTAGTGGCGACCGACATCGAGCGTCAGCTTTTCGATCTCGTCCCAGTGATGGGTGATGAACCAGGCGAACTCCTCCTCGAAGCGCCACCATTCGCGTTTGCGCCACTCGATGAAGCGATCGTGTGCGAGCTCGAGGTTGAACCCCTTGAGCTTCTGCACCTTGGCGAAGTAGCGGATGTCGGCGAGGATCTGGTCGAAGGCCCATTCCTTGCGTTCGACGAACCGATCGACGTCCTCACGCAGGGCGCCGGCCTCCTTGTTGCAGCCGCAGCCGGCGAGATAGAGGGCACAGAACGTGAACAGGACCACGGCATGGAACCGGCGCATGTGGTGAGCCTAGGCACAAGCCCTGCTGCGACAACGCATCGCGTTCGCGGACCGCCTCCGTGTGTCAGTACCAGCAGGCAAATCCCGCCCGCCGGACGACTCCGACGGCCGGGGCCAGGGCGACTCAAAGCTCGCCCCGGGAGCGCCGATCCCCAGGTCGGCATGCCTTGCCTCGCCTCCACTTGCGTCAAACCGCCCGGCTCTCTTTGGTGCTTGGGTCGTAGTGACGCAGGTGGAGGCGAGGCATGGCCTCATTTGCGAGCTTTGAGTCGCCCTGCGGCCGGGGCCGCTTCTCGCATTGACAGGTCCGGGCCCGGCCCACAATCACCGCCCGCGCAGCCGGACCCCGGGAGTCCGTCGGCACCGAATCTGGTCAGGCCTTGACGGGAGCAGCCATAAGGTGTCCGAGGGCGTTCCGGGATCTCCGGCTGCGCTTTTTTGCAAAGGGGGCTTCGCCCCCTCGCGCTTCGCGCTTCACCCCCTCGGGCTTTGTCGTCGCTGGCGGCCGTTGGCCGCCCGGCCCGAGGTACGGGCCGCCGCTCCTCTGGCGCCCGTCTGGGGGCTGCCGCCCCCGGGCTGACGCCCCCCCCCCCGCGGGCTGGGCCAACTGGGTATCCAACGATACGTGCGCTGACAAGCGTTCGTTGCGGCTCGTGGCTCGCTTCGCTTGCCACTGGCCCACTGCGTGCAGTCGGGCGCCTTCAGCGTCCTGTGCGTGGCTCGCTTCGCTTGCCACTTGCCCACTGCGTGCAGTCGGGCGCCTTGTGTGCCTGTGCGTGGCTCGCTTTGCGCACGCCGTTTGATGGGAGCCCGACGACCGCCGAGAACGCTGGCGAAGCTGGCGAGCGACGACAGAGGAGCGTGGGGATACGCGGCGGAGCCGCGAGGGGCAGCGCCCCCTCTGCAAAGAACCAGCTACCAGAGATCGACGATGGCGAGGAAGGCGTCCATGCCTTTGCCGGGGGCCTCTTGGGCCGGGTTCTTGGGCTCGAGGACGTTGGGGTCGATGGGGGTGATGGTGCGGCCCTTGCGGTCGGTGCCGGCGCTGCGGCCGACGCTGCCGCCGAGGACGAGTTTGTCGCCCTGGACGGCCATGGCGTGGATCGTGACCTTGCCGAAACGGACGATGGCCTGGATCTGGAGGTCGGCGTTGGCGATGGTGACGCCGGAGCCGTCGGCGCCCCAGAGGGCACGATCGTCCATGCCGCGGGGGATTCCGGCGATGTAGAAGTTGCCGTAGCTGTCCATGCAGGCGTCGCGAGGGCGACCGGGCATGTTGAAACCGGTGATCGGTTCGCCGGTGCGCTGTTCGCCGAGCATGATCTTGGTCCCGCCGCCGAAGTAGCCCCTGGTCCAGCGGTTCTTCTGGTCGAGGTCTCGCGGGTCGCGGTCGATGGTCGAGTTGCCGCCGTCGGACCAGGCCCAGACGATGAAGTTCTGCGGATTGGGGAACCACAGGTCGATGGCGCGCGAATCGGACATCAGGTTCTTCGGGTTGCAGATCGAGTACCACCACTTCCACCAACGCCAACCGTGCGGGCTGAACAGATAGGGCTGCTGGAGGTTGCTCGACACCTGCCTGTAACCGACCTGCCACTCAGTGCCGTCGAAGGGATTGGTCTTGGTCAGACGCACGGCCATGCTGCGGAAGCGATCGCCTTCACAGGCCGCGTCGGGGTTGCCACTGATGCCGCGGCACTCACCGCCGTCGGGGCTGTAGACCACCCGCAGCCCGCCGCCATGGGCGCCATAGATGCTGCCGTCGGGTCCGAAACCGACCTCGTCGAAGAACTGGTCGTTGGCCCCGCCGACCCAGGTGCTCACCAGCAGCTCGGGCTTGACCGGCGGCGAGAGCACCCCGCCGCGGACCATCAGCTCGCGCAGGTCGGCCCGGTTGCGGGTCTCCGGATCCAGGCGCCAGAGAACCATCGCCGCCTGCTCGCGCCGCCCCAGCTCGAGCAGCGCCTCGCCGTAGTGGACGTAGTCCATCTGCTCCATCGCCGCATGGGCCTCGTCGGCGCGGGCGAACTCCTCGCTCGCTTCCTTCCAGTCGCCAGCAGCGTATGCGGCACGTCCGGCCGCGAGGTATTCCGGTGCGTCCTCGTCCCAGTCGAGCGGCACTTTGAGGTCGTCACCCAGATCCTGCCACCGCTCGCGTTCGGCCTCGCTAAGCCGCGCGACGTGCTCCTGCCAGGTCTGCAGCAGGCCGAGTCGGACCTCATCGCTCACCGAGCGTTCGCCGACCAGCTCCACGAACCCCTTCAGCGCTGTGAAGTAGCCGCTGGGATCGCCAGTGCGCGCAACGGTCTCGAGCTGATCGACGTGGCGCTCCCAGGCCGCCTTGCTGCGTTCGACGGTCATCCGCCGCAGTGCGATGTAGGGGTGCTTCCCGATCTTCTCAAGCTCCGCGAACTGCTCGAGTGCCTCGTCGTAGCGGTGGTGCGTGAACAGAACCTCGGCCTTGCGCAGCAGGGCATGCCGGATCGAGGGGAACTCGACCTCCGTCAGTTCGCTCACCGGGAATCGTTCTTCCTTGTCGCTGTCCGGGCGGCGTCTGTAGATCAACGTCTCGCCGTCGAGCCGCACGGCGCCGCGCTTGCGTTCCTCGCCGATATGCACCGTTGCCGGGACCCAGCTATCGAAGCTCGTGACCACGGTGATCGCTTCCTGCGGCGTGGGCGGATCGATGCCCTGGAACTCGCTCGCGCCAACGCGCGCCGCGCAGGCGACCCCGACCAACAATGCCACCAGCAACCGTGCCATGATCACAGTCCTTCCGGTTCGTATAGCGTCAGCCGGCGCATGGGTTTCACCCACTGTCCGGACCAGCTTCAGCCGAACAGGTCCTCGTCGTCGCCCGGCACCGCCTCCAATCGCTCGTGCCGCTCGCCGCTGGCCGGCACGCCGCCGGCTGCGGCGTCGAGGTCCTCGCGGCTGATCTCGACGAAGCGCTGGCGTGCGGGGAAGAACTTCAGCAACTGGTGCCCGGTGGGGCCGAAGCGGTTCTTGGCCAGCACCAGCTTGATGTCGTGGCCGTCGCCAACCGGGTCCTCCTCGCCCTCGGCCTCCATCCGATGGAGGAACATCACCGCGTCGGCGTCCTGCTCGATCGAACCCGAACCGCGCAGATCGGAGAGCTTGGGCTCACGGCTCTTGCCAGCCTTCTCCACGTCGCGGCTCATCTGGGAGAGCGCCAGCACCGGAATACGCATCTCGCGCGCGAGGATCTTGAGCGTGCGGCTGATCTCCGAGATCTTCTCGTATTCGCTGATGCCCGACCGGCTGCTCGAGAGCAGCTGGAGGTAGTCGATCACGATCAGCTTGAAATCGCCGCCTCGCTCGAGGTGGTGGCGCTTGGCCACCGACCGCAGGGCCTGCACCGTCAGGTCGCTGACGTCCATCAGGTCGAGCTTCCAGGTGCGGAAGCGTTGCGCCGCCTGGTGCAGCGCCTCCCACTCGTGATCGCGGATGATCCCGCGCTCGAGCGACTTGAACTCGATCCCGGCCTCGGCGCAGACCAGCTTCTTCATCAGGTCGACGCGATCGACCTCGAGACTGAAGAACAGCGCCGAGAGCGCGTCGGTCTCCGACCCGCAGACGTTATGCAGGATGTTGAGCGCGAAACTGGTCTTGCCCACGCCGGGTCGCGCGGCGAGCACATACAACCCACCGGGGCGCAGGCTCATGAGCATGTCGTCGATGTGCTGGTAGCCGGTCTGCACGCCCTCGTTGGGGTTTTCCACCTGCTGGTTGATCGCCTCGAGCGTCTCCTCGACCACCGAATCGAGGTCGAAGACGCGGGTGCGCTGATCATCGCCGTAGCGGCCGAGCTCGAGGATGCTCTGCCCCGCGGTGTCGATCAGGTCCTGGAAGCTGTCAGTGGTGCGATGGGCCTTGTCGCTCAACCGCGTGAGGTCGAGGATCAGGCGCCGCTTGTAGTAGTAATCGGCCAGCTGGCGCACGTTGCGCCCCAGCGCGTGGGTCGAGGCATAGTGTTCGACGATCTCGAGCACCGCGGCGTACCCGCCGACCGCGGCCAGCGCGCTGTCGTCGAAGCCGGCAGCGGCGTCCTCGGGCCGCCACCGGTAGAGCGCCTGACGCTGGGCCGGCGACATGCCGTCGAGCTGGTTGGACTCGAGCAGGATCTGCTGTTGGCGCAAACGCTTGAGAAACACGCGGAAATCGGCGCCTTTGAGCTGTTCGGCGACCGCCGCGGCATCGATGTGCTCGCCGCGGTCGTCGAGGTCGAGACAGGCGAGGTAGATGATGCGGTGGTTGCGATTGAAGAAGAACAGCGGGTGCTCGATGGTCTGGCGGATGGTGTGGATCGCCAGGTTGCGCCCGTCGAGCAAGGCGGCGAGGACCATGCGTTCGAGCTCGTTGCTGTGCGGCATCTCCCGCACCGCGCCAGTGCTCTCGTTCTTTCCCTGACGCTCGCCTTCGCCCTCGCGGCGTGACGGGGCGCCGGAGCGCGAGTCCATCGTGTCGCTTTCCGCCACATGCACCTCCCTGCCCGGTATGCTAGACCTGGGCATGACGCAGCTCCAAGCTGAGCTTCCGACCGGCTTTTCGACGTTGCAAGTGCTGCGCTCAGGTGGTTTCCGACCGGTTTTCCACAATCGTGACCAGCTGAGCCAGCTTGGCCTCCACAGCGGCCGCCGCATCGATGGTCACATCCGCGCACTGCGCGTAGAGCGGCTCGCGCGCGGCGAGCACGGCCTCGACCTCTTCCAGCAGCCCGCGCCCGGTCAGGCTGGGCCGCACCCCGCCATCGCCGCGCAGGCGTTCGCGCACCACCTCCGGTCCGGCGCGCAGCCAGACCACCAGCCCCCCCTGGCGGGCCAGCCGGGCACGATTGGCCGGATCGAGCACGACCCCGCCGCCGGTGGCCAGCACCGTCGGCTCCGGCCGGGCCAGCAGATCGGCCAGACAGTCGCGCTCGAGCGCGCGGAACGCCTCCTCGCCAGCCTCGCGGAACAGCTCGGCGATCGGTCGCCCGGCACGGGCCACCACCGCCGCGTCGACATCGGCCCACGACCAGCCGAGGCGCCGGGCGAGACGCTCGGCGAGGTAGGTCTTGCCGCAAGCACGGTAGCCGATCAGGGTGATCCGGGGCAGCATCGCCCCGGACATACCGGCCGGCTCGCCACTGCCAAGCACGCTTGTCGCCTCCGCCTTGGCAAACCAGCACGGTCCACCCTCCGGCTCGCCGGGCAGTGGCGCGGCGCGGGCAGACCATGCCCTCCACCCTGTGCCAGGCGCCCAGGGCGGTTCTTGATGCGCCCGCAGCTGCGACAGAATGGTGGTGGACGCTCATGACCATACTCCAGAAAGACGATCGGATCGGCGGCTACCATATCGAGCGGCTGATCGGCCGTGGCGGCATGGGCGAGATCTACCTCGCCCGCCAGACCTCGATCGACCGTCACGTCGCGCTCAAGGTGCTCAATCCTCAGCTGGTGCAGCGCGACCCCAAGTTCGCCGAGCAGTTCACCCGCGAGGCCCAGGCCGCCGGCCACATCACCCATCCGGGAATCATCGCCGTACACGACGTGGGGCAGGACACCGTCCGCGGCGGGACCGTGCACTACTTCTCGATGGAGTACGTCGACGGCGAGGACTTCCGCGCGATCCTCGAGCGCGAGGGTCCACTCGATCGCGAACTCGCCAGCGAGGTGATGAGCGAGGTCGCCCGCGCCCTCGCCTACGCCGGACGCATGGGCATGGTCCACCGCGACGTCAAGCCCGAGAACATCATGCGCACCCGCGACGGGCGCATCAAACTCGCCGATTTCGGGCTGGCGATGCACATCACCGAACCCGAAGACGACGACCGCGACGACCAGGGGCGGCGCAAGGTCCTCGGCACCCCCCGTTACATGAGCCCGGAACAGGCCCGCGGCCACAGCGTCGACCACCGTAGCGACCAGTACAGCTTCGGCGCCACCTTGTTCCACCTGACCACTGGCCACCCGCCCTATCGCCGCGGCAGCTCGCGTGAGATGATGCGCGCGCACGTGACCGACCCGGTGCCGGATCCGGCCGACCACTGCGATCTGCCGCCGGGCTGGCGCAAATTCATCCGCCGACTGATGAGCAAGGACCCGGCCGAACGCTATCCCGACCCCGACCGCTTCGAACAGGCCGCTCTCGCCACCGCCGCTGGCAGCCCCTCACCAACGCGCGCGCGCAGCCCCCGCCGTCGTGCAGGCGCGGCGCGGCGCAGCCCCTCGGAGGAGGTGAGTGAACACAGCGGCGGCAATGGCGCCCTGATCCTGATCGCGGTGCTGCTGTTGCTCGTAGGCCTCGGTGGCGGGGGGGCGCTGCTGCTGCTAGGCGATGACGACGAGACGGTGGCGACCACCACGACGCACCAGCAGGATGACCAGGATGAGACCGCGGCGGCGATCTCCGAAGCGCAGGCCTTCATCGCCGGCCTGCCTGAGGATCCCGCTGCCGCCCTTGCGGCCGTGCGCGGGCCCAAGGGGCTCCGGCACCCCTATCTCCAGTCGATCCCCGAGGCCTTGGCTCTGCTGCAGGAACATGAACAGCAGCTGACCGAGCGCCTGCGCGACGCGGCCGTGGCCACCAAGCAGGCACAGCTCGACCGCGCCGCCGAGATGATCGAGCAGGGCGAGACCAACGCCGCCGAAGCCATCCTCGACGATCTCCAGCTGGGGCAGATCGACCACGTGCTCGCGCGCCGACCGCTGCAACGCCGCGAGGGCGAGCTGCGCACCGAGCTGGCGCGAGCGCGGTTGCCGGTCTACCGCGCGGCGCAGCTCGAACTCGCCCGCGCCCACGACCTCGCCTCGCTCGACCAGTTGCAGGACTCGCTCCCGACGCTCGAGGTCGACGCCGACCAGCGCGATACTCTGGCTCAGGCCCTGGCGACCAAACGTGGGATCATCGCCGAACGCGAAGCCGTGCAGCGCCAGGAGCAGGCCGAGGTGGTCCAGGAGCGCAGCGAAGAGGCCTGGAAACAGCTCGGGGCGCTGATCCTCGAGTACCGCGGCGCTCCGCGCGAACACCGCGACCCAGAATACCGTCGCCTGCGCAGCGCGCTGCGCACCAGCGCAGCGCAGCTCGAGGACGGCGATTTCGCCGGTCACCTGCCCGCCCTGTCCGCCCTGATCGATCGCGCCGAGGCGATGCAGCAGGCCGTCGACGCACACCTGCAGCGCGAGGGCGAACCGATCGAACTCGACGGCAAGGGCCGCGCGCTCGAAGCGCGCCTGGTCGGCCTGGCCGAGAATGCACGCTTCATGGCCGAACTCGTCGATAGCGATTCGCGCCTCGGCGTCGACGCCAACGAGGTGCTCCCCCTGCTCCCGACCATCTGCGCTCGCGCTGGCGAGAGCGCCGGGCTGGAGGATGGCGACCTGCAACGCGCAGCCTTCTTGTGGATCTACGGCCATCCCTCCGGCGGTTGGTTCCTCAACCAGCAGGCCGAATCCGAGCAGACCCGGGCGGTCATCGCCCTGCTCAAAGCCCACGGGCGCATCCTGCGCATCCGCGATCCGGCCACGGTCGGCGATGGTGACGAGGAACCAGCAGCAGGCGGCGGCTGGACCTGGGACTTCGCCGCGGTCCAGCCGACGGTGCTCGCGCTCTTCGATGGCGCCGGCGCCTCGCTCAGCGAGGACGCGCTGATATGGGATACCGCCGCCACCGCGACCGCGACCACCGCGACCGTCGACGGACGCGACTGGCGGGTGATGCCCGAGGACAGCCTGCCGAGCCTGCATCTCAGCCGCGACATCCCGCCCGGCTGCAGCGTCCATCTCACCTTCCGCATCGATCCCGGCTCGGTCGTGCTACTCGGGCTCGAACGCGCCGGACACCGCGCGCGGGTCGCCTTCGATGCACGTGGCGCAACTGCCGACGAGCCGGTGGGGCGGATGACAGGGGTGATCACCGAGGACGAGCGCATCGGCTTCGTTCCGCTACGCCCGTTGACGGTTCGCGACATCACCACCGAGTTGGAGCTGGTCACCTCGATCGCGCTCGACCGCACGGTATCCTTCGCCGTCACCGCTGCTGATGGTTCGGTCCTGCCCGCGATCGACCATACCTACGGGCTGCCGGGCACCGGATCCTTGCGCCTGCTGCTGCAGACCATACAGACCGAAGGGACCACGCGCATCGCCATCTCCCGGCTCGAAGTCATCGCCCCCGAGCCGGCAGAGTAGGACGCCGGCCCGGGCCCCTCGGGCCGGACCGCTCGCGCCCAGCCCCCCTGGACCGTCCGCATGGCAGCGCCGAGACCGCCGACCCGGTTGTGGAATCGCGACTTCACCCTGCTGTGGCAGGGCCAGCTGCTCAGCCAGGCCGGGACCCAGCTGCACGAACTGGCCCTGGGGCTGTGGGTGGTCGAACGCGGCTTCTCGGCGACGGTCCTCGGCCTGTTGCTCTTCGCCTCCGCCTTCCCCTCCTGCATCCTCGGCCCGCTCGGAGGCGCCCTGGCCGACCGCCACTCGCGCAAGCGCATCCTGGTCGCCTGCGACCTGCTCTTCGGCGTGCTCGGGCTCGTGCTGGCGGTCGCCTTCTTCACCGTGCCCGGGGCAACCCTGTTGCTGCTCGGCCTGCTGTTCATCAACCGCGTCGCCGCCTCGCTGATCAACGCGCTGTTCTGGCCCACGGTCAGCGCGATGACCCCGGACCTGGTCCCCCGCGCCAGCATCGGCCGGGCCAACGCGGCCAACCTCGCAGCCAGCGAGGGCGGCAAGCTCGGCGGTCGCGCCCTGGCCGGCATCGCCTACACCGCCCTGGGGATGCCGATGCTGATGCTGCTCGACGGGATCTCCTTCCTCGCCAGCGCCGCGAGCGAGACCTTCATCCGCGAACCAGAACGCCCGCGCGGCAGCTGCGACCGTCCGCCGCTGTGGCACGACATGCTCGACGGCTTCCGCTTCGTCTGGCGCTGGCGTTCCCTGCGTGCGGTGACCCTCGTCGCCGCCGCCTTCCACTGGTTCCTCGCCCCCCTGATGGTGCTGTTGCCGTTCTACACCCAGCAGGAGGCCTTCCTCGACACCACCCCGGCCTGGCTCGGCTTCCTCTTCGCGGGCTTCGGCGCCGGGCTGATCACCGGCTTCCTGCTCCTGGCCTGGGGCCAGGCCCGCTGGTCGCGCTTCGTGAGCATCTCGATCCCGGCCCAGTTGCTCACCGGCGCCGGCATCGCCGCCCTGGCCGTGATCCGCGATCCGCCCGCCGCCTTCGCCGCTCTGCTGGTCAGCGGTCTCGGGTTGGGCATCGTGATCAACGCGATCTACACCACGCTCCAGCTCAGCCTGCCCGAAAGCGTGCGCGGGCGTGCGCTCTCGCTCATCGGCACCCTGTGCACGATGATCATGCCGCTGGCCTACGCCGTGTCCGGTCTGGCGACCGATGCCATCGGCGGACGGGTCGACCTGGTCTTCGCGGTCTGCGGCGCGGGCATGGTCGTGCTCGGCCTCGGTGGCCTGGCTGTGCGCGATCTGCGGGGTTTCCTCACCGGCCATCCCGAGGCCGTGCTGCCACCGGCGCACAGCACCGCCGCGATCGAACGTTCCGCGCCCGGACCGGAGGCTTGAAACCATGCACTACGAGGGTCACGTGATCCGCCCGCCGAGCGAGGCCGAGAGCCTGATCCTCCAGGTCAGCGTCGGCTGTTCGCACAACGCCTGCAGCTTCTGTGGCACCTACCGCGGGGTCCGTTTCCATCCCACCGCGAGCGCACGCATTGCCGCGGATCTCGACTGGGCCGCGACCCACCACCCGCACACGCGCCGGGTATTTCTCTGCGATGGCGATCCGACCGCGCTGCCGACCGACCGCCTGCTGTGGATCCTCGCCTCGATCCGGCGACGCTTGCCGCAGGTCGAGCGCATCGCCTGCTACGCCAGCGCGCACAGCGTGGCCCGGAAGAGCGACGCCGAACTCACCGAATTGCGCGCCGCCGGTCTGCGCATGGCCTACCTCGGACTCGAGTCCGGCGACGACGCGGTGCTGGCGACGGTGAACAAGGGCTGTGACGCACGAACCCAGATCACCCAGGCGCGGCGGCTGATCGACGCCGGCTGCAAGCTCTCGCTCACGGTCCTGCTCGGGCTCGGCGGCCGCGAGCGCTGGCGTGAACACGCAAGCGCCACTGGCGCCGCGGTCTCGGCGATCGACCCGGCCCACGTCGCTGCGCTGACGCTGATGCCCCTGCCCGGCACCCCCCTGGCCGAGGCGATCGCAGAGGGCCGGTTCGCACTACCGGGGCCGCAGGAGATCCTCGCCGAACTACGGGAACTGCTCGCGGCGATCGACCTCACCCGCGGCCTGTTCCTCGCCGATCACGCATCGAACTACCTGCCCTTGCGCATCCGCTTGCCGCGCCACAAGGCCGACGCGCTCGCGCGCATCGACGCCGCGCTCGCCGGTGCGCTACCGCTGCGTCCGGAGCGCTGGCGCGGGCTCTGAGCCGGCACGCATCGGCCCCCAGACGCAGATCAGCACGCAAACCGCCGGCCATCGACAGCAGCTCTCCACGCTCGTCCTTGCCATCCGGATCCCTGGGCTGCCGACTCCCCCCACGCGCCGCTGGTGAACCGCGGGTCCGGCTGCTGCGTTGATCATCGCTGATGGCCGGCGTCGCGCGGTCTACACCGTCCGGCTTCCCCCCCGCGGCGTCGGCCATCGTCTCAGGCGCTCAGTCCTCGGCGCCGAGCGGGACCGTGCGGCGACAGAGCTGGAAGGCCGCGCCCCAGGGGTCGCGCAGCATCACCACCAACGAGCCGTCTTCGCCGTGGATCTCCTCGATCAGCTCGGCCCCGGCCGCGAGCAGCTCTTCGCGGTCGCCGAGCGGATCGGCGCTGACGAATGCGAGATGCAGCTCGAGCGGATGCATCGCGCGCCGGTCGGGCAGCGGCGCCGATTCGTTGCGGTATATTTCGATCATCATGCCCGCGTCATCGCGCAGGAAGTGGGCCTGGACCCCCTCGCTGCTGGCACGGACGATCCTCATACCCAGATGCTCGGCATACCAGGCGGCCACCGCCATCGGGTCGGTGACATTCAGGGCCACGTGTTCCATGCGCATGTCGTATGCTCCCTGCTCGCCTCAGAAATCTTCGGCGCCACGTGGTTCTTCCACGGCTTCAATCGTGGCTTCCTGCTCGCCCGCCGCGTCGGCGGGGGGCTCGGCGACCTCGGCCTCCGAGGCCGGCGTGCTCGAGATGACCGCGTCGACCGTCTTGCGTGGCTCCATCTCGACCGGCACGTTCTCGACCTTGACCTGGAGCTCGCGGCGTTGGACCTCACCGTGGAAGCGGAACACCACCGCCCCCTCTTCGCCCAGCTCGCGGCGCAGGCGTTGACGGCGTGTGTAGCTATCGCCGGAACCACTGCCCGAGTACCCGCTGGTCGGGACTTCGCGCCCGGACGCGTCTTTGTAGACGATCTCATCGAGCGCCTCCCTGGCGGCGGTGTTGTAGGTCACCACGGCTTCATCTTCGCCGACCTCCGTCACGCCGATGATCGCACCCGGGATGTCCTTGACGGCCACGCGCTTGCCGAGCCATGTGCTGATCGGATCGAGCTCGGCCAGCCGGTCCTCGCCCACCTTGTACATACCGATGCACCGGCCATCGATGGCCGTGATCATCTCCGCATCATCCGGGATCCGGGACAGGGGGATGTTCACGCTGAATTCGCCGCGCTCGAGGACGTAGTCGCTGAAGCGCTCCTCGCGATCGACCACCGTCTCGAGCTCGAGCGTGGTGCCGTCATCGAAGGTGATCGACTCGATCACGAATTCCTCGTACCCCACCAGATCGGGGTGGCCGGCGAACGGGAAGGAACACGACAGGCGGATGGTATCCTGCCGCCGTTCGATCAGACCGTCATCGCTGTAGCTGAGCCGGATGTCGATGTTCAGGTTGCTCGCCCGTCCGGCGAGTGTCACCGCATCGCCGACTTCCGCGCCTTGCGTGTCGTCGGCACCCGCTGCCGGAACGACACCGAGCGCACAGAGCAACAGCAGGTTCGTGAACAGACGTGGCGCAGACATCGGTTTCCTCCTCAGCGATGGGGACGAGCATCGAGTGGGCGTGGCAGGACGCAACTGCGAAGGGCTACTGCCCATGACGCTCAGAAATCGTCGGACGGTGACGCCTCCGGCTCCGCCTGCGGATCCACCGGAACCACCGCGGCCGGACGTTCCTCGGGCTGCACCCGGGTGGCGGGCACGGTGGTGATCTCGGCGTCCGCTGGCGCACCGCTACCATGCCACATACCCGCGACCGCATTGCTCAAGGCGCGGAGCATGCGGCCACGTCGGCGTTGCTGCCGCTCTCGCGGTAAAGACCATCGGGGCGGCATCACCGTCTCCGGCTCGACCGCATCGGCGGCCACCGGCACGTCGGTGATCTCGAAGCTGAAACGGCGGCGCGCGGTCGGCGCCAGGAAGCGGAAATCCACCTGCCCGTCCGGTTCGAGCGGCCGCCAGAGGCGATGTTCGAGCTTCATCCAATCCCCGTTCCCGCTGCGTGCGGTGTGTCCACTCGAGCGGATCGGGGTGCCGTCGCCATCGGCGCATTCGATCGTCGCCAGCTCGGTGTGGGCAGCCCGATTGCAGGCGAGCGCCACCCGTTTGCCGTCGAGCCCGACCACCTGGATGACCGCGCCTTCGATGTCGGCCACCGCCACGCGTTTGCCCAGCCACCGCGAGACCGGCGCGAGCCGGACCACACGTTGCTCGCCAACCGTGACCATCGCCTGCCCGGAACCACGGATGTGCGTGATGCGCGTGGCCTCAGCCGGCAGCGGATCGATCTGCAGCGTGACCCGGAAACACCTCTCGCGCAGCATGTGCTCGTGAAACCGTTGCTCGCGCATCAGCTCATGGTGCGGACGCAGGACATCGCCGGTATCGAACACGATCTGATCGACCTGCATCCGATGGCACCCCACCATCGCCGGCTTGCGCGGCAGCGCGAACGAGCAGGTCAAGGCGCTGCGAAAGCGCTGGCGCGGATCGCCATCCCCGTACTCCAGCTCGGAGTGCAGCCACAGCGCCTCCGGACGCCCGTCCAGCCGCAATGGGTCCGCCGCATGGCTCCACGCCACCAGGGTGAGCAGCGCGGTGATCAGGATGGCCTCTCGCAGCACGTGCATCGCACACATCCCCCTCTAGTGTTCGAGGATGTCCGGCCGGTCGACCGGGCCCGCGGGGCCCTCGACGGTGATCGTCGGCCAGTCGCCGGGCTCGGTGACCACCTCGTGGCGGTCGCTCCAGGCGATGATCGTGCCTTCGCTCTTGGTCCCGGTGATGCTCGGATTCCAGGCGAAGGCCTGGGGGTCGAGCACCGTGTGCGGGCAGGCGTCGTTGCCGAGGTAATCGCGCGTCTCGTAGCCGGTGGCCCCGCCCTGGTGGTGCAGCTTCCACTCCTCGGCGAATCCGGTCGCGGCGTAGGCCTCGCGGCCGGCACGGAACACCGCCCCGGCCGAGGCTCCGGCGCGGCAGGTCTGATGGAAGGTCGCATCGACGGTGCAGACCGCGCGGTGGCGGCGCCGGATCTCGTCGCTGATCGAGCCGAGCTCGACCAACCTGGTGCAGGACGCGATCAGACCGCGCAGGCGCACGCAGAGCACCAGCATCGCCCGTCTGGCGATGCGTGCGTCGGTGGCGATGGGGTGGCGGTAGCGCTCGATGCGCTCGTCGGCCGCAACCATCGACACGGCGGGGAATCCGCCGCGCTCGACCACCTCGGCGCAGAGACGTGCCGCGAGCGCGTACTCGCTGACCCCGCGCTCGAGCGCGCGAGCGGCGGCCTGGATCGACTCGCCGGCGATCCGTCCGGCCGCGCGCATGGTCTCGACCTCGTCGGGGTACAACCGCCAGCGCAGCGGCGCGATGTCGGACTCGATGTTGGCGCTGCCGCCCGCGCCGTTGTCCGAGAGCAGGGTCGCATCCGCGCCGAGCAGATCGGCGATCTCGACCAGCGGATTGGAAGCGTGCCAGGGAAATTCACGTACACTGAAGCCGAGCCCGTCGATCTCCTCGGCCTGGACCCGCGGCGACTCGATGTTGTTGCCGAGATAGTAGGCCTGGTCGGGGGTCACCAGCAGCGAGGAGGCGCCGAGATCGCTGGTGTTGCGCACGTGGTTGTCGCCGCCGCCGGTGAGCCAGGCGAAATTCGAACAGCGCGTCAACAACAGGCCCTGGGCCTGGCGTTCGTCCAGCAGCGTACGCAGCCGGCTCAGCTTGTCGTCGAGTGCAGTGCCCATCGTCTTCTCCTTGGCCGCACGGGCTCGTTTCCTAGCATGTCCGGCCCGGGGTGGTTCTAGGCGCGCGCCACCCCCGCCGCAAGTGTCGCGCCCGATTCGGAGTCAGGACATGCGCATCGATTTCTCCTATGACTGGGTCGAACCCTTCGAGATCGACGACACCAGCCTGATCGGCGTCTACGCGCCGAAACGGTTCGACGAGATCCCCGACCAGCAGGAAGTCATCCTCGACGGCATCGCCAACCCGATCGGGTCCGGGCGCCTCCGCGATGAGGTCGGCGACGCCCAGAGCATCCTCATCCTCGCCGACGACGTCTCGCGCCCCACACCTGTGGCCCGGATCCTGCCGCACGTGCTCGACGAGCTCGCCGCGGCCGGCAAGCGCGACGACCAGATCCAGTTCCTGATGTCGCTCGGCACCCACCGCGACATGACCCCGGCCGAGATCGACGCCAAGCTCGGTGCCGGCATCCGCGATCGTTTCGCGGTCTACAACCACCGTTGGGACGATCCCTGGCGCATGACCTGCCTCGGAACCTCCAGCGTCGGCACGCCGATCCAGGTCAACAACATGGTCACCGAAGCCGATTTCGTCATCGGCATCGGCAACATCGTCCCCCACCCCGCGGCCGGGTTCGCGGGCGGCGGCAAGATCGTCGACCCCGGCTGCGTCTCCGACGAGACCTGCGGCGCCTTCCACTGGGAGAGCGTGAAATACCCCGCTCGCGAGGTCGTCGGCAAGCGCGACAACCCGATGCTGGCGATGATCGACGAGATCGCGGCCAAAGCCGGTCTGAAGTATATCTTCAACACGGTGATGGACGCCGAGAACAACATCGTCCGCCTCGTCGCCGGGCACCCGGTCGAAGCCCACACGGTCGGCTGCGAGGCCGCGGTCGCGGTCTACGGCGTGCAGATCCCCCGCCCTGCCGACATCGTGATCTGCGATTCGCACCCGGCCGATCTCGAGATGTGGCAGGGCATCAAGGGCCTGTGCACCGCCGATCTGTGCATGGCCGACGGCGGCGTGGTCATCATGGCCACCCCCTGCCCCGAGGGCGCGAGCGAGGAACACCCCGAGCTCGAACGTTACGGCTACCGTAATTTCGAGGAGACCGAAGCTCTGATCGAACAGGGTCTGGTCTCGATGGTCGTCGGCCACCACCTCGTCCAGGGCGGTCGACTGATCGACCGCGCAGAGAAGGTGATCCTGGTCTCCAAGCACATGAGCCGCGAGCTGGTCGAGAGGCTCAACTACAGCTACGCCGAGACGATGGCCGAGGCCATCGCCGAGGCCCGCCGCCTCAAGGGCGAGGCGGCATCGGTCACCGTGCTGCAGTGCGCCGCCGAGCTGTTCCCGGTCGTCGGCTGAGCCGGCAGCCGGGCGCTCGCTGCCCGGCTCAGAAGGTATAGCTGCCCGTGACCGCGTCGCTGGCGTCGCACGCGCTCAGAGCACGACGGATCTCGCCATCGAGCGCGCTGGCCTCGGCGGGGTCGAGCGCTTCGCCCCCGCGGTGGACGTAGAGCACGTCGCGCGAGATGTCGCCCTGGATGAACACGCGCGCGAAAGCGATGCCCAACCCGCGCTGACCGATCAGCCGACACAGGCGGGTGAGGATGCCCGGCCGGTCCTTGACCGCCACGTCGAACACCGTGACACCCGGCGTCAGCTCCTGATCGTGGCGGACCTCGACCGCGTCGAAGCCGCTGTCGGCCGGACCGCCCTGGGCGCTGATGAAACGCGGACTGCGTGCGATCGCCGCAGGGTCGAAGCCTTCGGCCACCGCCGTGCGCATCGATCCGGTCAGCGTACGGGTGGCCGCCTCCTCCTCGACCCGGCCGGGGACGGGATGGGTCAGGGTGTAACCGTGCAGCGCCAGACCGGTGCCGGTGGTCCAGGTGCGTGCACCGGTGACGTTGTAGCCTCGCGCGGTGATCGCTCCGGCGAGATCGGCCAGCAGCATGGTCGCATCGCGCATCGCGCAGGTGAGTTCGAGCGCGTCGGCGCGCACCGCAGTGGCGACGGCGAAACCCTCGGCGCGCGCCTGTTCGAGCAGGCGGTAGTGGGTGACCACTTCGTCGGTGTCGACCTGGTAGGGATAGTTCTCCGGCGCGCTGTCGAGGAACGCCGCCGCCTGTTCGCTGGTGATTCCGGCCTCGACCAGCGCACGCCGCAGCGCTGTGCGCCGAGAGGGCACCGGCTCGTCGCGCAGATGCGCGTGGACGGTCGCGAACAGGTCGTCGAGCAGCTGTTCCTGCCAGCGGGCGACGGTGTGCGGACCGACCGCGCGCATGTCGCAGTTGGTCAGCAGGTAGAGCAGCTCCAGCCGATCGGCCGAACCGACCGCGCGTGCGAGCTCACCGACCAGTCGTGGGTCGTGGATGTCACGCATGCGCGAGGCATCGGAGAGGATCAGGTGCTGCTCGACCAGCATGTAGACCAGGTCCTCCTCCTCGTCGTTCAGGCCGAGTCGGGCCGCGACACGACGGACCATCAACGCCCCGCGCTCGGCGTGGCCGCCACCCATGACCTTGCCGGCGTCGTGCAGCAGCAGACCGAGCACCAGCAGATCGCGGTCGGGCGCCTGCGCGAGCACCCGACCCACATGCCGCCGCTCCGGGTCGTCGTCGCGCGCGAGCGTATCGAGCAGGTCGATGGCGATCAGGGTGTGCTCGTCGACGGTGTAGGCGTGGTAGCTGTTGAACTGCATCAGGCAGGTGGTGCCGCCGAACTCGGGCAGGTAGGCCCCCAGCAGGCCGCTGGCGTGCATGTCGCTGAGAATCGGCCGCACCCGCCCGACATCGCCGATCACCTCGCGGAAGAGGGCGGCGCTGCGCACGCAACGGCGATCCTCACCGCTCAGGCGATGGAGATTGCGGCTGATCTCGCGCTGCAGTTCCAGGCTCACGCGCAACCCGCGTCGCTGTGCGGTGCGGAACATCGCCATCAGGCGGACGATCAGATCCGGCTGCGTCCACAGCTCGCGATCGCGCATATAGACCAGATCGTTGACCGAGGAGAAATGCGCGTCGACCCGCCGGCGCGTCTTGATCGCGATCCGCCTGCGACCGAGCTTGCCCAGGTCGAGCATCCGCGACATGCTCAGGCGGACCATACGGTCGACCTCGCGCACACCGGCATAGTGCCGCCGCATCATGTGTTCCACCCCGCGCAGATGAGCCCCGGGCGTGTAGCCGAGCTGTTCGGCGAGGAAGACCTGATCCGTCAGCCGCAACACGTCCTGCTTGCGGCCGTGGCGGAAATGCAGCAACGCGCGCAGGCCGAGCAGATGGTCGTTCACGCCATAGAGCTGTTGGATGTCGTCGCGCGACATCACGCCGAGATCGCGCAGGCGGTGCAGGTTCGCTTCGCCGTAGATCACATTGGCTGCGTGGCGCAGGAACTGGACGTCGCGCAGGCCGCCGGGGTTGGATTTGATGTCCGGTTCGAGCGCATAGAGACTGTCGCCGGTCTCCTGCCGTCGCGCCGTGATCGCCTCGACGTGATGACGCAGGAAAGGTACCATCGCCTTGCGTCGCAGGCGCTCGACAGAATGCGCCACCGCCGCGCACACCTCTGTTCCGCCACGCAGGCAGCGCCGGTCGAGCAGCGCCGAGGCGGTGACGAAGTCGTTACGGATGATGCGATCGAGCTCCGGCAGGGCACGCATGCTCGCGCCGACGTCGAAGCCGACATCCCACAGCAGGGTCTGCAACTCGGCGTTCATCGTGCGCAGCGGCTCGGGGATCGGGGCATCGAGCGACACCACCAACAGGTCGATATCGCTACCTGGCGCGAGTTCGGCCCGACCGTACCCGCCGAGCGCGAGCACGGCGCAGCATTGCCACAGGTCGTCGGGAGCCTCGGCTTTGGCGCAGGCGCGGTCGATCAGGGCGTCGACCAACAGATCGGTCACCCCGGTCAAAGCCACCGCCACATCGAGGCCGGTGATCTCGTTGATGGTCTCGATCTGCAGTCGCGCGATGCGCTGCGACTCGCGCGCACGCAATTGCTTGACCAGGGCCACGGCCTCCTGCCGCGGCAGCTCGCGCACCGGCTCCAGATCGCACTTCAAGCCGCCGACGTCGTCCACGGCGTAGGGCCTGCGCGTCTTCAACATGATCGCCTCCTCGCCTCGCGGCGCCCCCCGGCGTCCGGCGCAGGATAGGCGCAGCGCCGGACCGGGCCACAGCCGATCGCGCCCGCTTCGACCCCCTGGCCGCTGCGACCACCAGCGTGCTTGCCTCGCCTCGCCGGCGCCCACGCTCCTGGCCATGGCCGACGCAGTGAGGATCGTTCCGTTGGACCGCCCGCCCGACTGCTGCTGGATGGTCCCCGGCTCGAAGAGCATCACCAACCGTTCCCTGATCCTCGCCGCGCTGAGCCCGGGCGAGACCCTGCTCACCGGGGCCCTGCTCAGCGAGGATACCCGCTACATGATCGGGGCCCTGCGCGCGCTGGGCATCGGCGTCGAGATCAGAGCGCCAGACCGCATCCTTGTCGATGGTGGGCGCGAACGCCTGCAACCGCCGAGCCAGGCGCTGTTCATCGGCAACAGCGGAACCTCGGTGCGTTTCCTCGCCGCCCTCGCCTGCCTCGTTCCCGGCACGGTCGAACTGGTCGGCGATACCCATATGCAGCGGCGACCGATCGCCGATCTGGTCGCCGCGCTGCAGTCGCTCGGCGTCCGCGTCGATTGCCCCAGCGGTTGCCCACCGCTGCGCATCCACGGCGGGCGCCTGCCCGGCGGTCGGGTCGCGATCCCCGGCGCCCGCTCGAGCCAGTACTTCTCCGCCCTGCTGCTCGCTGGCTGCGCCGCCGAGGCGCCGCTGGAGATCGCGATCATCGGCGAGCTGGTCAGCCGCCCCTACGTCGCGATGACCGTGGCGATGATCCGCGACTGGGGCGGCGGCGCCACGGTGGAGCACGACCGCCTGCTGGTCACGCCGGCGACACCGCGGGCCGACCGCTATGCGATCGAGCCCGACGCCACCGCGGCGAGCTACCCGCTGGCCGCGGCCCTGGCCACCCGCGGCCGCATCCGCGTGCCCGGCCTGGGCGCCGACGCGCTCCAGGGTGACGTCGCCTTCGCGCAGTTGCTCGCGAGCACCGGCGCCATCGTCACAGTCGATGACCACGGCCTGGCGCTCGACGCCCGCGACTGTTCCCGGCTGCGGGGGATCGAAGCCGACATGCACCACATCTCCGACACGGTGATGACCCTCGCGGCAATCGCCCCGCTGCTCACAGGCCCGACCACCATCCGCAACGTGGCCAACATCCGCATCAAGGAGACCGACCGTCTCGAGGCCACGGTGACCGAGCTCGAGCGGCTCGGCCAGCGGGTCGAACACGGGGAGGACTGGCTGCGGATCGAACCCCGCCCCCTGCGCCCGGCAACGGTCGCCTGCTACGCCGACCACCGCATGGCGATGAGCTTCGCCATCCCCGGACTCGCCCGCCCCGGCGTGACCATCGCCGATCCGGCCTGCGTCGCCAAGACCTACCCCGGCTTCTGGACCGACCTGCGCCGGCTGTATATCGCCGTCGATCAGGATCCGCCCTGGTGAGCCTGCGCATCATCGCCGGCACATGGCGTCAACGCCGCATCGAGGCCCCGCCGGGCCGCTCGACCCGTCCCCTCCCCGATCGCATCAAGCAGAGCCTGTTCGACTGGCTCGGCCAGCGCTGCGACGGCTGGCGGGTGATCGACTGCTGCGCCGGCAGCGGCTCGTTCGGTTTCGAAGCCGCCAGCCGTGGCGCGGTTGCGGTGGACCTGATCGAGCACGACCCGGCAGCCTGCGCCCTGCTCGAACGCAACCGCGCAGGTCTGCCCGGAGCCAGCGAGCGCTGCCGGATCCATCGCGCCGACGCCTGCGCGATCCTGCCCGGGCTCGGAACCTGCGATCTGGTCTTCGCCGATCCGCCCTTCCCTTGGTACGCCACGCAGCGCGAGCGCCTCGAGCAGCTGATCGCCGCCGCCGCGGCGGCGCTGGGCGAAGATGGCCGACTGCTGTTGCGTGGCGAACGCGGTCAGGACAGCCCGTCGCCGCCGACCGGACTGCGGGAAACCGAGCGGCGCAGCTACGGCCGCAGCTGGGTCAGCCTGCTGCGCCGCGCTTGAGCCGCCGCCGCGCCCACGGCCCGGCCGCCGCAGCGTAGATCACGCCGCCAACGCCCACCGCCGCGGCCAGACGCATGGCGTGCATCCCGGTCCCCGCGCTGGCCGGGACCGCCCACCACCGCAGCAGCAGATGCACCGCCAGCCCCATCGCCGCTGCCGCGAGCAGCGGCACCAGCGCCGATCCGGCGTCGAACAGCTGCCCGGTCCCACGTCGGCGCAGCTCACGCATGGAAGCGAGGCTGGCGAGCACCCCGGTGACCACCGAGGCCAGCACCAACCCGGATTCGCGCAGCGGGGTGTGTACCAGTGCGACATTGAGCACCAGATTGAGCGCGACCGCGGCGAGGGCGATGCGCAGGGGCCAGCGCTGGTCGAGGTGGGCCAGGAACACCCGCAGCAGCAGCATGTTCAGCGCCAACGGCAGGACCCCGGCAGCGAAGATACGCGTCGCGAGCACGGTGCGATCGGCGAGCGCGACGTCGTAGGAGCCGGCCTGGAACAGCGCGCGCACCAGCGGTTCGGCGACCACCAGCAGCCCGACGCTCGCCGGGATCAACCAGAACGCGAGGATGCCGGTGCCGCGCCGCAGCACCGCGCCGGTGGCGGCGTAGCCATCGACCGCCGCCCGGCTGAGCTCGGGATAGATCGCCGTACCGGTGGCATGGCCGATGAGGGCGAGCGGGAACTGCAGCAACCGGTTGGCGAAGTAGAGCACACTCACCGCGCCGACCGCCGTCGGCTCGAGCCGGGTGACCAGCGCGTAGGCGATCACGCTGTCGAGCAGCGTATTGACCTGATGCATGCCGGCGCTCAGCAGCGTCGGTCCCAGCGCAGAGCGCAGATCGCGCAGCGCGGGGGTGCTGGCGGTGGAGAGCGGCGGGACTCCGCCGGTGCGCGCGAGTGCCACCAGATGTGCTCCCGCCTGCAGCACCCCGGTCAGCAGCACCGCATAGGGCAGCACGGTGACATCGCGCCAGACCAGCACCGTGGCGATCAGCACCAGATTGAGCACCACCGGCGCCGCCGCCGGCACCCAGAAATGCGCGCGGACCTGCAGCGCACCGGCGCAGATGCCGGCGAAGCAGATGAACACCAGATAGGGCAGCTGGGGCAGGGCGAGGATCGCGACCACCGCCGTGTCCGGCGCGGCCAGAGCCGCGAGCACCCCGGCGAGGATCATACCCGCACCCGCGAGCGCGCCGAGCAGCAGCGCGAGACGCGTGAGCACCAGACCGGCGAAAGCCTCCCCAGCGATCGGATCGAGTTCGCGCACCCGCAGATACCGCGGGACGAAGGCGCTGGCCAGGGCCCCCTCGCCGAACAGCCGGCGGAACAGATTGGGGATCTGGAAGGCGAGGATGAAGGCGTCGAGCAGCACCGAGCCACCGAAATGCACCGCCAGCAGCCGGTCGCGGTAGAGCCCCAGGACCCGGCTGGAGAGCGTCCAACCGCTGAGGGTGAACATCCGCCGCCACAAACGCATGGGCCGAGAATCGGTCGCCTGCTCGGCTTTGCAAGGCGGCTGGACCAGCGCCGCGGCTGGACCAGCGCGCGAGTCAACACGGTGGTCCCGACGATTGCCCCTCGTGCTCCGCCCGGCATGCTCGGGTCATGCCTGATGCTTCCATCAGAGCGGGCGCTGCCCCCGCTGATGGAAGCCTCGCTTTCAAGGGTTTCTCAATGGCTGATCGCAAGCAGCGCAACAATGGCGTGGTGGTGGTGGTGCTGGTGATCGTATTCATCATCACCGCACTGATCGCCAGCATCGCGCCCGGTGTGCGTGATCGACATGCCGACCTCACCTGCCGCACCCGTCTGTTCCGCCTCGGCAAGGCGATGCGGGCCTGGATCGAGGACCGCGGTGGTGCGCGCTTCCCCCGGATCAGCAACCCGGAGCCGGGCCAACCGTGGCAACCGGGCCGGAGCGACAGCACCCAGGTGATCCTCGGGCCCTATCTCCAGGGCGACGTCGGCCATTTCCGCCCGCGACGTCCGGAGGAGAGCGAGGCGGTCTACCGCGACCGTTTACGTGAGAACGAGAACACCGTCTGTCCGATCAACGGCCAGAGCTACTGGTACAACGTACGCGCGCATGAACTCGATCCGCGCGCCCTCGCCCGCGGTCGCCCGGAAGAGCTGCAGGTGTTCGCCTGCCAGCGCAATGCCGATGGCAGCTGGCCCCATGCCGAAGACGGCGTCGCCGGGGTCCACGCCCTGTTCATGGCCGGCGTCCAACGGCAGGTCAACGCTCAGGAGATCGACCAGCTGCGTCAACGTCTGGCTGATCGGCGCGCGCGCGATCCTGACGACCCCACGCTCGGCGCGCTCGAGGCCCGGCTGCAACACTACGCCACAGCGCTCGCGGACGCTCCGCGCGGGCCCGATGGCAGACGGGTGATCGCCGTCCATCGCCTCGGCGAGCTCGACGTACGCTTCCTTGCACGCGAATGACCATCAGCGAAAGCCACCCCCGTCACGGGCGTCACCCCTCACAGCGAGGATCCTGCTCCATGCCCCTGCTTGCCCACCGTTCGCAACGGGCCGGAACCGCCGGCTTCACGTTGCTCGAACTGATGATCGTGGTCATGATCATCGGGGTGCTCGCCAGCCTGCTGATCCCGGCCATCAGCAGCATCCGCTCGCAGGCGGACCTGACCGAATGCAAGAACAACCTCCGTGGTATCGGTCGCAGCATCAAAGCCTGGCAGATGGAGCACAACAAACCCGATGACATCTTCCCGGCCTACTTGGGGCGGCTGATCTCCTACAGCGAGGGGCTCGGCGACGACATCAATCCCGCGATCTTCGTCTGCCCTTTCGATCCGAGCAAGGGCAAGGGCCATTCGGGCCGGGCGCAAGGCGGTGATTGGGGTAATTTCTCGTACCTCTACGAACGCGAACGCAACCATCCCGAGCACCCCATCGACCTGAGCTACATGTACGAGGTCAGTGGTGCGCAGTGGGTCCGCACCGCGGCGGGCGAGGATCCCCAGCCCGGCGATATCGACCACTGGATCGATACCGCCCCGCTCGACACCCCTCCGGCAGGCGAGTCGGCCTGGCATGCGGTCGATGGTGACTGGGACACCACGCGCAGCGCCATCACCTGGACCTGGGCCGATTACAAGCGCTGGCAACAGGCCCACGGCAATTACCGCGACGCCAGCTGGACGGTGCACGCACCGTGGCCCAAGTCGCAGATCCCCATCGTCCGCTGCTTCCACCATTTCAACTGGCAACCGGTCCAGGCCCACAAGCACATGAAGGAGGTCTGGAACCTCGGCTGGGACTGCCAGCACATCTACCAGAGCTCGCCCCAGTGGGAAGCCGACTTCAGCGACAATTACTGAGGACTTCTATCAGAGCCCCGCCGGCCCGATGGTCCGGCTGCGAAGAGCCAGGAACTTGGCCGCCCCGGCCGTTTGTCGCAATGACGCGATCCGGATCACGAACGCGTCGAGTGGGCGTGATGTCGCGGGGAGTTCCCGGGAAGGGGCCGCTGCCCCCTCGCGCTCTCACGCGCACCCCCGCTTCCTGGCTGCCGCTCGTCGCGCTCCACAGGCCGCAGGCCCCACCGGGGCCTGCTATCGCTTCGCGATGCCGGCTCCCCCCCCCGCGCGCCTCTGTCGTCGCTCGTGAGCTGCACCGCGGTGACTGGTCGCTCGCAACGGAGGAGAGCGTTACTGCCGATCGCGGATGGCGGCGACCAGTTCGCTCTTGTCCATCTTGCTGCGCCCCGCGATGTCGAGATCCGTGGCCCGATTGTAGAGTTCGCGCTTGCTGCGTTGGTCGAGCGGCGTGTTGGGGTTGCCGCTGCCCTCGCTGGTGCGGTTGGGCGTACGCCCCTCCTGGCGCCGGGTCTTGTTGACCGTGCGCGCAGCGATCTCCTCGGCCCGGTCCTCGTCGATGCCGCGATCCAGGTTGCTCTGCTTGATCTCGCTGTATTGCTTCTCGTCCTTCTTGCTCCACGCGCCAGGCATGATCGTCCTCCTTCGCTCAAGGGCCGCACAGGCCGGTGAACCTGCTCTGCGATGCCGCTTGCCCAGCAGCACCGCGAACCAGACAGGCACAGGCACTGTACACGGCGGCGGAATGCGATCTCACGCTCGTGAGTCGGCGATCGTGCGCGTCAGCGCCAACGGTCGGCGAATTGCTTGCGCAAGGTGTCGACCGCACATGGGCGGTTGGTCTGGCCATATTCCGGTAAGGGGAACTCATCGCCGGTACGCTCTACCCAGCTGCGTAGACGATCGTTGAGCTCCACCCGCCGTTCGCGAGCGTGACCGTGCCAGGCGAGATTGCACTGCTCGTAGGGGTCTGCGTCGAGGTCGAAGAGCATCATCGCCTGGCCGGGAAGGGCGACATATTTCCAGTTGTCCGCGGTCACGATCCCCCGCCACGGCACGTCCATCGAGGACCCGTGCCCGGTGGGGACGACACACTGGAGGTAGGCCTCACCGGGGGCATCGACCAGATGCCGGCGCCGACCATCGCGCCAGTCGAAGGGCTGCGCTGCCGGAGAGTAGTCGTAACCCTGCATCGATTCTGGCACCGGGATGCCGCACAGGCCGAGGCTGGTCGGGGCCAGATCGACGTGGTTGAAGGGATCCGGCGGGCGGCTGACGTTGCGATAGTGCCAGCGATGGCCACCCCAGATCATCAGCGGCACGCGGATCGATTCCTCGTGCGGGGTCATCTTCGCGCTGTGGCCATGGCAGCCGTGCTGATCGCCATGGTCCGAGACGAAGACGACGTAGGTCCGGTCGGCCAGATCGAGTTCCTGCAGCCGGTCCAGCAGCCGGCCGACATTGTGGTCGATATGTTCGATCAGGGCGTAGTAGCCGCTGAGCCCCTCGCGCGCCTTGCGCTCGTGTGCCCCGCCGCGCGGCACGTTGGGCCGCAGCTCGATCGTCGCCGGATTGTGCCGCCCGGCCCACTGCGCCGGTGCGCTGTAGGGACCGTGCGGCGGCTGGACCGAGCAGCACATGAAGAACGGATCCTCACGGTGCCGCTCGACCTGCTCGAGCAGCATGTCGGTCAGGCAATCGGTCTCGTGGCCCGGCAAGCGGTGCAACGGGACCTCGGAATCGCCATCGTGGCCATGCACCCAGCAGTCGAACTGGCTGTTGTTGTTCTCGTAACCGATCCATGTCGCGAAACGGCCGCGGCGCTCGCGGGGCACCAGGTGCAGGGCAGCCCGCTGTTGCGGGCCCTCGTGGAAACCGTCGAGGTGCCATTTGCCCAGCCAGGCCGTGTGGTAGCCGGCCTCGTTGAACGGATCGGCGACGGTGGTCATCTCCGAGGGCATGAAGTACTCGTGGCCCGGCACACAGCGGTGGGGATAGGTGCCGGTGAGCATCGCCCCCCGGGCAGGGCAGCAGAGCGGGAAGCCCATGCAGGCGTTGCGGAACCAGGCGCCATCGCGAGCCATGCGGTCGAGATTGGGCGTATGCACGTTCGGATCGCCCGCCAGGGACAAGGCTTGGGCGCGCATCTGGTCGACCATGAACCAGATCACGTTGGGCCGGACCCCGTCACCGTAGGTATGGATGTTGCTGTCATTCATCGCTGCCTCCTGCGTCTGCAGTATGGCCGGCAATCGCTCGATGACCATATCCCTGCTTGCGGCTGGCCTGGACGATATTGCTCCAACACCCATGCTGAGGAGACCACCCGAGCGCGCAGCGCGGCGAGGAGGACGCCAGCCGATGGAGGACCTGCGATGCTCCTTCCGCCCCAGGACCCGGCACTCGGTGCGCTCGCATGCACATGCGCACATCGAGTGGCATTACGTCATCGGCGGCAGCTGCGACCTCGTCATCGCCCAGCACTCGCGGCGCATCGGCCGCGGCGAGCTGTGCGCGGTACCGGCGCACCGAGCGCATCACATCCGCATGCGCACCGCCGGCGACTGGCTCCTGCAGTACGTCTTGCTCCACGACCCCGCGCCCGATCTCTGGCGCGCGTGGAACCGGCGCTGCGGTAATGCCGGCAGCATGCATATCGGCCTGATCCACCAGGCCGATTTCGCCCGCTTCGCCCGCGACAGCGCGGCCGGCACGCCCTGGGCCCGTCGCGCCGCCACCTTGCGCTTCGAGGCCCTGCTCTGCGCCCTGCTCGCCGACACCGCCTCCGGCGGGGGGCGCCACCCGGCGGTCGACCGCGCGCTGGCACTGATGCACCGCCGACTGCGCGGGCGCCTCGACCTCGACGAGCTCGCCACGCACGTCGGCCTGAGTCGCCATCACTTCAGCCGGCTGTTCGCGGCACAGGTCGGCGCGCCGCCGCTGCGCCATTTCACCGGTCTGAAAATGGATCTCGCGGCATCGTTGCTGCGCGATAGCGACGAGCAGGTGGCTCACATCGCCACGATCCTCGGATACGACGACCCGTTCCACTTCTCGCGCGTCTTCCGCCGCGCCCACGGCGTGAGTCCGGGCCGCTGGCGCGAACACCATCGCTGAGCAACGGTCGGCTCAGCGCTCCTGCGCCAGCCACTGTGCCAGGCTGAGCGAGTCACGGCCCGGACGCTCGATCCAGACCTGCTCGATCGCCTCGCTCGCCGGACCGCACCAGATCACCGCCAGACAGTCGTCGAGGTAGTAGAGCAGATAGCTGGTACCCGAACCCATCCGGCCGTCCGGCTGACCGAACAGCGCATCAGCTGCCTGCCCGATGACGCCGGGCCCGAGCTCACGTAGCAGCGCCGTCCGCGTGCGGACAGCGCCGGGCAGCAGATCCGGCGGACACAGAGCGGCCCAGTTTCCCGCGGCGGTGTAGAGCTCCTCATGCTCGCCGTCGGGGCCGACCAGAGCCACGCGGGCGGCCTTGTCGGCGAATGGGCCGACCGCGCCCATCAACGGCGTGATCGGGATGACATGGAGCATCGTGCCATCTGCGAGGGGATAGAACCGGCCGGGCCTGCTCGTCCTGATCCATGGCCCGGCGAAATCGGGCAACCGGGTGAAATCGCCGGCCGCGAGATAGCGACGCCGCACGGCCTGCTGCTCTGGCTGGAGCGTGCCGCCGCCCGAACAGTAGTAATTACGCGAGACCCCCTGCCGCCGGTCGTGGTACTCAAGCGTACAATCGGCCAGCCGATCGTCGCTGTAGCGCAGCACCAGACGCCCGTCCGCCAGCGCGTAATGCTCCGTGTCGCCCTGCGCGCCAGCAGGCGCTCCGGCCAGCGCATGCACCTGCGCACGCGTAGCGTCTGGCGGCAGACGTTCGTACCAGGCTCCCGCTTGCGTATCGGGCTTCGCGGGGGGCCTCGCCTCCTCCCGCTCTTCCTCCTCGTCGCCCGTCGCCCGTGTCGGATCAACTGCCAGCAGATGGTTGTAGCCGAAGCTGTCCCAGCCGAGCACGCGCGCGAGCGCCGGGCATTCCTTCACCGCCGCCGCTGTGCTGATGGTGGTGAATTCCCACTCGATGGATCTGAGCACATCCTCGCCCTCCAGATGCATGTAGGAGATGGACACCCGCTCGTCGGTCGCCGTGCTGGCCGTCGCGGTGGCGCTATGCTCGTGCCTGGTCCAGTAGCTCGCTCCCGCCAGATGCTTGATCTCGATCGTCTGCTCGCCATGGCCGAAGATCGGCTTGCGGATCAGTATCGTCTCGCTCGCTCCCTCCGGATCGCGGCGGTAGCTGACCTGATCGCCGCACCGACAGCGGAGGATCTGCTCCGGGTCGCTGCAGCGAACGACGTATTTGTGCCAGCCGAGATCGCTGGCGGTCAGCGGCGCGTCGGCATCCAAGGTCAGCGGCGAGTCGGCGGCGACGAGGCGCAAGCAAACGAACAGGATGAGCAGGATGCTACGCGACATTGAACGATACTCCGGTCGGTCGGGCCGGGACCCGCCGAAGGCAATGGGTTGTCCGCCGGCTGGCGGAGCTGGTTTGTGGTCCTCAGCGTGCGGTGAGCCCGCGATGCAGCCTGTCGGCCAGCGCCAGCGGCAGGACGCAGGCCTGCTCGGCGAGGAAGGCCGGAACCGCAGCGCGATCGACCTTGCAGAGCGCACGCAGAGCCGCGACGAGTCCACCATGGACGATCGGATCGGCGTCACCGGCGAGCTCGCGGCAGACCGCGAGCGTCCGCGGCGTGTCGCCACGCCCGCCATCGAGTCCACGCACATTGAGCGTGACCGTGCTCACCGCGGCGATGCGGCGACGCCAGGCATCCGCGCTGCGCGTCCAGCCCATCACCGACTGGTCGTCGATGCGACCGTGCAGCCAGGCCGGACCGGAGAGCACCCGGGCGTGGACGTCGGCCAGACGCGCGGAGGCGATGTCCCGGCCGAACTCCTCGACCACCGACGCATCGAGCTGCGCGAAGGTCGGTTCGTGGAAGCGCACCATGCACATGGCGAACCAGGGGCACTCGTACTGCCGGTAGAGCGCGCGGGCCAGCTCGAGAACATGGGCGCTCGACGCAGTGGCGAACCGCTGGCGGATCGCTGCGCGCACCGCGGCCTTGCAGCCGACACCTGCACCGCGGCGGGCGTAGGCCTCGGCCGCGAGCACCGCTGCTTCGGCGTGAACGCGCTCGCGCTCCTCCGCTGTGAGTGAGTGCGAGAGCTCTTCCGGGGTATGCGGTGGATCGAGGGTGGGACTCATGGCGGTCTCCTGCACCGCGCTGACGCCACGCGCCGGGCGGGCTCGTGGGAGGCCTGGCCCAGGCGCGCGGCGCTGGGCTGGTGCAGGCCGTCGGTGCCGGTGTATTGGATCAAGACCGGAGCGAATGTCATGCGAAACAGCACCGCTCACGAAATCGGTGTCCCCTTCTCGCTCGCGCCTCCTCGCTCGCGGCAGGCCGGTCGCCGCCTATCCCGCTCTCGGCGTACGCTCCTGCGCCGAGAGCAGTTCCTCCGCCGTGGCTGCCCGGCAGGCGCCCGGGGGCAGGTCGGCGGGCAGCTCCAGTTCACCGATGCGATCGCGATGCAGAGCGGTGACCGTGGCGCCGAGACTGGCAAACATCCGTTTCACCTGATGATACCGGCCTTCACTGAGCACCAGCGTGGCGCGGTGATCATCGTGGATCTCCAGCCGGGCCGGCCGGGTCGGCTTGTCACGGCGCTCGTCGGGCAGATCGAATCCGGCCTGACACCGCGCGACCGCGTCCTTGCGCAGGCGGCCGGTGTAGCGCACGCGATAGCGCTTGGGCACCTTCGCCTGCGGAGCGATCAAGCGGTGGAGCAATTGGCCATCGGTGGTCAGGATCAGCAGCCCGGTGGTATCGCGGTCGAGCCGGCCGGCGGCCTCGGGTCCGGCCGCGGCGAGACGCGGCGGCAGCAGGTCGTAGACGCTCGGCCCTTCGCGCTGATCGTGGCTGCACACGTAGCCGGCCGGCTTGTGCAGCAGCAGGTGGACCACATCGGGGACCGGTTCGATCGGCTCCCCATCGAGTGTCAGGGGCTCCTCGCCGACCCGTCGGCCGGCATCGCGTTCGCTCGCACCGGCCACCGTCACCCGCCCGGCCCGGATCCGCGTCTTGGCCTCACTGCGGGTCAATCCGAGGTGATGACACAGAGCGGCATCGAGGCGGCGGCGTTTCATCGGCGACTCCCAGGCGGCGGCGATCCGTTCTGCGCCCGGTCCGGTGCGCTCCGATCACCGCGTGTGACCTACCGCGCGGCGGCACGAGGTCAAAGGAGCCCGTGGCAAGCGTCGGCAGCAATCGCGGGCCGGCGATTGCTGCGCGATTGCGAATCCCGTATACTCTCCAGGCTCGAACACTTGTCCGGAAAGGAAGGCATGCCCCAGCGCACCGCCTGCTATGGCCGACTCGCCGATCTGGGGCCCACATCCACCCTGGCAGCGGATTCCGACGGATGAATGCAGGCAACCCGCAACACGACCGTGTGACCGCGCTGACTCTCGAGGTCATGCGCATGGCCCTGCTCTATGCCGATGATCTGCCCCAGCTGTGCCAGCGGGTGCTCGCCTGCGTGAGCGAGACCTGGGGCGCGCGCTCCGCGGTGCTCGCCCGCTGCGAAGGTGCTGTCGGGCTTCAACATCGGCACGCGCTGCTGGGCCTGCAGCCGGCTGACGACCGGGCAGCCGGGCCGGATGCCCGGCTCGAACCGTTGTTTGCACACCTGCATGCGAAAGAGCGGGCCTGCCTCTGGCACGCCACGCAGCTGGACGCACTCGCCCCCCTGGCCGAGCGAGCCCTGGCCATCCCGCTGCGCGTCGGCGACCGCCCCCAGGGCGGGCTGATCGTGCTCGACCCGGACCCGGCGCGCGTAAGCGACCTGCCGAGGCTCGACGATTTCGGGCGGACCTTGGCCCTGTGCGTGCGCCACTCCTTGATCCTCGATGATCGAGAACGGCTGGCCTGCGATGCGGTCAGCGAAGCCCGGGACCGCGAAGCACAGTACCGCATGCTGTTCGAGCAGATGCTCGATGGCTTCGCGCTGCACGAAGTCGTGCGTGACGCCGACGGCCGCCCGGTCGACTACCGCTTCCTGACGGTGAACCCCGCCTTCGAGGCGATGCTCGGCATTCCGGCCGGACGGCTGCTCGGCCGCACCGTGCTCGAAGTACTGCCGCAGACCGAACGGTATTGGATCGACACCTACGGGCGGGTGACCGACAGCGGTGACTCCATCCGGTGCGAAAACTGGTCGGGCGAACTGGGCAAGTGGTTCTCGGTCCATGCTTTCATGCCAGCCGCGAATCAGTTCGCGACCATCGTGCAGGACATCACCCTCCGCCGCCAGGCGTCCGACTCGCTCAAAGCGAGCGAACAGCGCCTGCGCACCGTCTATCAGGCCGCCAATACCGTCGCGTTCATCACCACCGATCTCGCCGGCAGCCAGACCCGGGTACGCGAGTTCAGCCCGGGCGCCGAGCGCATCTTCGGCTACAGGCGTCACGAGATCCTCGATCGGCCGGTGTCGCTGCTGCATCCGCCGGAGAACCGCACGCGTTTCATCGACAATCGCGCGCTGTTCGTTGGCGAAGACGAAGCCAGCAGCTGTGAGACCACGCTCCTGCGCAAGAACGGCGAGGCCTTTCCCGCACTGTTGACCATCCACCCGGTGCATGGCCCCGGTGGCGAGGCGGTGGGCACCGTGAGCGTCACCCTCGACCTGACCGAGCTCAAGCGCGCCGAACACGAGCTGCGCGCCCAACGCGATTTCACCGCCGCCATCCTCGACACCGTCGACGCGCTGGTGGTCGTGCTCGACGCCGACGGGCGCGTGGTGCGCTTCAACCGCGCCTGCGAACGCCTTTCAGGCCACACCGCGGCCGAGGTCCTGGGCTCGCAGCTCTGGGAGCTGCTGATCCCGGCCGACCAGGTCGACGCGGTGCGCGCGGTGTTCACCGATCCCCAGGTCGCACGCGCCGCGGGGAAACACGAACACCACTGGCTCACCCGCAGCGGCGAACGTCGGCTGATCGCCTGGTCGATCGTCGCGATCGTCGGGCCGACCGATCACGGCGCCTACGTCCTCGGCACCGGGGTCGACATCACCGAGCAACGCGCAGCGCAGGTCGCGCTGCGCGAGAGCGAGGAGCACTTCCGGCAACTGGTCGAGACCACCCCCTACGGCGTTGAAGAGGTCGACTGCGACGGGGTCATCACTTACGCCAACCCGGCGCATCATCGGATCCTCGGCGTGTCGCCAGGTGAGCTGATCGGGCGGCACCTGTGGCAGCTCGACTTCGAGGACCCCACCGCGGTCCGTGACTACTTCCACGCCCTGTTGGCACAGACGCCGGAGCCCCAGACGCGTGCGCTCAGCGCGATGCGCCCCGACGGCTCGCAGGTCCACCTGCTCATGGATCACGACTACCGCCGCGACGAGGACGGCCGGCTCCTCGGCCTGATCGGTGTGCTGACCGACGTCACCGAGCGCGTGCGGCTCGAAGACCAGCTGCGCCAGGCGCAGAAGATGGAGGCGCTGGGGAGCCTCGCCGGCGGCATCGCCCACGATTTCAACAACATCCTCCAGGGCATGCTCGGCTACACCCAGCTGGCTCAACGCCGCATCGACGCGCTACACGTCGCGCAGCCGCATCTGCGCGAGGTGATCAAGGGTGGCCGCCGGGCGGCGAAGATGGTCCAGCACATCCTCGCATTCTCACGCCAACAGGAGCGCGACCCGCGGGCGATCGTGCTCGGACCGATCGTAGCGGAAGCCGAACAGCTCCTGCATGCCTCGCTGCCGACGACCATCCGCATCGAAGCCCGGGTCCGCCCCAACAGCCCGCCGATCATCGCCGATCCGACCGAGATCCATCAGGTGCTGATGAACCTCGCGACCAACGCCTATCACGCCATGAGCGAAACCGGGGGCCTGCTGACGATCGCGCTCGATTGGGGTCCGGCGGAACGTCTGGCGCCCACCTCCGACGTGGCCAACCCTGCCCTGGTGGTGGTGCTGGAGGTCAGCGATTCTGGCTGCGGCATGCCCCAGCGGGTGCGCGAGCGGGTGTTCGATCCCTACTTCACCACCAAGGAGGTCGGCAAGGGCACCGGTATGGGTCTGGCGGTGGTCCACGGAATCGTCGCCCACTGCGGTGGGCATATCACCGTCGAGAGCGAGGAGGGCCTCGGCTCGGTCTTCCGCATCGTCTTCCCCGCGGCCGAGACCACGGACGAAGCCAACGAGGCCGACGACGGCGAATCCTCGGATACGCGCCCGGCCCAGGCCACACCGGGCATCGGCCGCGGCCACCACATCCTGCTGGTCGACGACCGCCAGAGCGTGGTCGAGATGACCCGCCTGGCACTCGAGGACAGCGGCTTCGTCGTCGAGACCGCCCCCGAGGGGATCGGCGCGCTGGCCTTGTTCCGCTCAGACCCCGCCCGCTGGGATGCGGTGGTCACCGACCAGACCATGCCGGGACTCACCGGCAGCGAGCTCTGCCGCGAAGTGCTCAAGCACCGGCCGGACATCCCGGTGGTCCTGTGCACCGGCTACAGCGAGGGCATGGATGAACACAGCGCCCGGCGCGCTGGCGCCGCCGCCTTCCTCGAGAAACCGATCTCGATCAGCCGCCTGCGGCGGACCCTCGCCGACCTGCTCGCAGAGTGACCCCACATCCCGGCACAGCGCCTTGCTCGCACGGCCACGACCCACAAACACGCCGCGTAACCACTCAGGGGCTTCGCCCCTACGGTCCTCACTGCGTGAGGACCTACCCCTCTGGCTTTGTCGTGGTTCGCCTGAATCTGCCGGCAGATTCAGGCGTGGGCGGATCGGCTGCGCCGAAACGTATCCGCCCATCACCACTCGGCGCCAGACCCCATCGCGTACGATGGGGCCCCGGAAAAGGACGTGGTAACCACTCATGCCCGATGGGCCTGAGTGGTTACCACGCCGCGCCGACGCCCCGACCGTGGGTGCTTGCCCCCCATCGCAGCAGCACCAGACTGCACAGCCGCGAGGGAGACCATCCATGAGCAAACGCATCCTCTTGACCACCACCAGCTACCAGGACACCCCGGGCGCCCATCACGCCCTGCTCGAGGAATCGGGCTACGAGATCGTGCGCGCGCGCGGACCGTTGAACGAGGCGCAGATGCTCGAACTCCTGGCGGGCGAAGGCTTCGATGGTCTGCTCAACGGCGATGATGATATCAACCCCACGGTCATCGACGCAGCGCTGCCGCGGCTGAAGGTCATCGCCAAATATGGCATCGGGCTCGACTCGATCGATGTCGCGCACGCCACCAGCCGACAGATCCCGGTCCTGTTCACGCCCGGTGTCAACCACACCACCGTCGCCGAGCACACGGTGGGCCTGATGATCTGCATCGCCAAGCACTTCTGGTTCCACGTCCGCGCCGCCAAGGCCGGCGAGTGGAAGCGCCAGACCGGCCATGAGCTCTACGGCAAGACCCTCGGCGTGCTCGGGATGGGGCGCATCGGCAAGGAGGTCATCATCCGCTGCAAGGCGATGGGCATGACCCCGATCGCCCACGATGTCTACTGGGACGACGCCTTCGCCGCCGAACACGGGGTGGAGCGTGTGGAGGACCCCGACGCCGTCCTGCGGCGCGCCGACGTGCTCAGCCTGCACATGACCTTGACCGACGAGACCCGCGGCTACCTCGATGCCGCGCGCCTCGCGACGATGAAAGACGGCGCGATCGTGGTCAACACCGGCCGCGGCGCCCTGACCATCGAAGCCGACGTGGCCGCGGCCTGCGAGTCGGGCAAGCTGCTCGGCTACGGCTGCGACGTGCTCGCCCAGGAGCCGATGCGCACGCCCCACCCCTTCCAGACCGTCGACAACATCTTCGTCACCCCGCACGTCGGCAGCCGCACCTACGAGTCGGTCGAGCGTCAGGCTTTGCGGGCGACCCGCAACCTGATCAACTTTCTCGAGGGCGACAGCGACTACATCCAGGCCAACCCGTTCTGAGGCACGCAGAGCCTTCCACCGCAACAGCCAGGAATCCGCAGCATGACCCAGACCGACTACGTCCTTCCCCGCGACCTCCACGCCGAACTGGTGCAGCAGGCCTTCGCCAGGCGCGGCTACACCCCGGAGGAGTGCGCCGACGCCGCCCGCTTCTGTGAGCTCGCGGCCTGGCACGGGATCAAGACCCACAACGTGCTCAAGGCGGTCCACCTCGACGATCTGTTCGGCTCCAAAGTCGGCGGCTGCGTTCCCGGCGCGACCATCGAACGCCTGCCGCAGCGTTTCAAGGCGATCGAACGCTGGAACGCCAACAAGAAGCTCGGCCAGAGCTGCGCCTTCGCGGCGATGGACCGCTGCATGGAGCTGGCCGACGAATTCGGCGTTGGCATCGTGAGCATGGACAACGCCTTCCACTACCTCTGGGGTGGCGGCTACGTCATCGACGCAGCCAAGAAAGGCTACATCGCCTACACCTGCTGCACCTCGGGCACCTCCGAGGTGGTCCCGTTCATGGGCAAGACACCGACCATGGGCACCAACCCCCACAGCTGGGCCTTCCCGACCACCGAACAGCTCGGCTATCCGATCTGCATCGACTGGGCGACCAGCGCCGTGGCCATGGGCCGTGTGCAGCAGTACATCCGCGAGGGCAAGGAGCTGCCGCCGAATGCCGCGGTCGATGAGGCCGGCAACCCGACCACCGATCCCAATCGCGCCAAGAGCCTGCTGTTCTTCGGCGGTCACAAAGGCTACGGCCTGGGGCTGATCAACGAGCTGCTCGCCGCCTACACCGGCTGCGGCATCCCCAGCCTGCGTGGCGTCCACGGTGCCGGCGACCCCGACGAGAAGCGCACCCCGAATTTCTACTTCCAGTGCATCCGGCCCGACGCCTTCTCCTGCGAGGACTTCCCCAAGGGCCGCGATCAGAACGCCAATGTGGGCGCGGTACTGGCAGACATCCGCCAGCCGGGCAACGAGCACTGCCTGTTCCCGGGCCAGATCGAGGCCGAGGCCGCCGCGCGCAGCGCCGCGAACGACGGCCTGCTGTTCACCCCCAAGGAGGTGGACGAACTCGCGCAGATCGCGGCCGAAGCGGGCGTCGCCTTCGACCGTGACACGCTGCGACGCGCCACGGCCTGATCCCGGCGGCAGCGCCAATCAGGCGTCCGCGTCCTCCTGCTCGTCGCTCGGCTCGGCCGGAGGCGCTGCCGGCGGCTGTTCCTCTGCGGCTGGCGGCCGGGTCACGACCACCTGGGCGGCCCGGATGATCTGGTCGTGCAGGCGGTACCCGGCGCGAACCACCTCGATGATCGTCCCACGCGGATGACCGGGCTGTTCGATCTGGGCCACCACCTCGTGCATGCTCGGATCGAACACCCCTTCGGTCGGGATCGGCTCGATGCCGGCGTTGCCGAAGATCCCCAACAGATTGTCGCGGATCATGCTCACCCCGGTGGCGAAATCCTCGAAGCTCTCCGGGCTGGCGGCCTTGAGCGCGTGCTCGAAATTGTCCATCTCGACCAGCATCGGTGCCACGAAGCGTGCCACCGAACGATCGCCGCTGACCGCCGCCTCGCGTCGCAGGCGTTTGCGCATGTTGTCGAAGTCGGCCTGACGTCGCGCCAGCTGCTCGCGCGCCTCGCTCAGTCTGGCCGTCAACTCGGCGACCTGCTCCTGCAACTCGGCGACCACCGCCCCAACCTCGCCGTCATCGTCGATCGCCTCTGCGGCCGCCTCCTGCGCCGCCGCCTCGCGGGCTTCGGCCTCGCGCTTGTCCTGCTTGTCTTGTTTGCGTCCCATGTTCACGGTTTCCTCATCACATGTGTCTCACGACCCCCGAGCCGGTCATCGGCCCGGCCGGGGGGCTACTCGAAGAAGTCGCGCAGCTTGGCGAAGAAGCTCTTCTGCTCGGGGATCTGTTTGCCCTCCAGGCTGGCGATCTCCTTGAGCAGTTCGCGGTAGCGGCCGGTGACCTTCTTGGGCACCTTGATGTCGACCACCACCAGCTGATCACCCCGACGGCGATATTCGTCCTCGATGCCCTGCCCGCGCATGCGCAGCACGTCGCCGGGCTGGCTGCCCGCCGGGATCTTCAGCTTGGCCCGGCCGTCGAGCGTCGGCACCTCCATCTCGGTGCCGAGCGCAGCCTGGGCGAAGCTCACCGGCAGCTTGCAGACCAGATTGTTGCCGTGGCGCTCGAAGACCTCGTGCGGTCTGACGCTGATGTAGACGTAGAGATCGCCACGCGGCCCTCCGCCGCGGCCGGGCTCGCCCTCGCTGGCGATCCGCAGCCGGCTGCCGTCCTCGATGCCCGACGGGATCCGCACCTTGATCGTCGCCTTCTGCGGCACCGATCCGCTCCCATGGCAGCTGTTGCAGGGATCGGCGATCACCTGCCCGCGTCCACCGCAGCTCGGGCAGGTGGTCTGGACCACGAAGAAGCCCTGCCCCTGGCGCACCATGCCCGCACCGCCGCAGGTCGGGCAGGGCCGCGGGGCGGTACCGCTGGCGCAGCCGCTGCCGCCACACTCGTCACAGGGTTCGTTGCGCCTGAGATCGATCGTCTTGGTGCAGCCGTGAGCCGCCTCCTTGAGCGAGATCTCCACGCTGAGCTTGAGGCTCGCGCCCTGATTGGCGGCCCGGCCGCGGCCACCACCACCGCCGCCGAAGAAGCTGTCGAAGATCGAGCCGCCGCCGAAGATGTCACCGAAGGCGCTGAAGATGTCCTCCATCGAGGAGAAGCCGCCACCGGCGTGCCCCATGCCTTCGACCCCGGCATGGCCGAACTGATCGTAACGCTTGCGCTTGTCCGCATCCGAGAGCACCTCGTAGGCCTCGGCCGCCTCCTTGAACTTGGCCTCGGCGCTGCCGTCGTCCGGGTTGCGGTCGGGATGATAGCGCATCGCCAGCTTGCGGTAGGCGCGCTTGATCGTCGCGTCGTTGGCGTCCCGTTCGACCCCCAGTACCTCGTAATAGTCACGTTTCGACATACATCGGCTCCATGGCTCCGGTCATTTCGACCGGAAACCGACGCTGATATAGCACATGGCGGTCCAAGCAACTGCGGATCCAAACTCCGCGCACACTGGACCGAAACGCTGGATCGCGTGCACATCCGACCCCAATCCGGTTGGATCGACCTGCTCGATCGCCCGGATGCGCCATGTCGACAGGATCGAATGTGCTCTCAGTCGCCGCCGCCACCGGCCGCCGGTGCCTCCGGAGCAGGCTGGGGCTCCTTCAGTGGTGGCGCCGGCTCGCGAGCCGGCGCGGGGGTGGGCTCCGGGGCTGGCTCCGTCTCCGCTTCGCCGGCTCCAGGATCGAGCTGCTCGTCGCGCAACAGCTCCTGGGCCAGCGCATCGATCTGGGTACGCAGACGCGCCACCACCTTCGGTGCACGCTGCGCCAGTTCGGGATCGAGCTCGGCGAAGCGTGCACGCGCGGTGATGAAACAGGTGCCGGCGGCGTCGGCCTGCCGCACCCGCAGGTAGGCGCGCGCATCGTCGAGCTGATCGGTGATCGCGGCGACGGCAGCGGTCTGGCTCTCGCTCAACGCCTCGACCTCGGCCTCGGCTTCAGCGGTGTAGCGGTCCAGCTCCGCCTGGGCCCGCGCGACCACCTCGGGATCGAGTTCGGGCTGGTCATCGTCGGCCGCAACCAGCAGCGACCCGGCCATGACGCACAGACACAACAGAGCACGAATGGTGCGGTGCATCGGGTTCCCCTATCGCACGGCGACGCCGGCCGCGCGCATGGCGTCCTTGATCGCCGTGACCGTGTAATCGCCATAATGGACCATGCTGGCGATCAGGGCGGCGTCGGCCCGGCCCTCGGTCACGGCCTCGATCAGGTGACGCGGTTCACCCGCCCCACCTGACGCGATGACCGGGATCCGCACCGCGTCCGCGATCGTGCGTGTGATCTCCAGCTCATAGCCCTCGCGCACGCCGTCGGTGTCGATGGCATTGAGACAGATCTCGCCCGCGCCACGCCGTTCGGCCTCCCGCGCCCAGGCGACCGCGTCACGGCCGGTCGGCGTCCGCCCGCCGGCGATGACCACCTCGTAACCGGAGGGGATCGCCGTGCTCGGCTCCACCCTGCGCGCATCCATGCCCAGGACCACGCACTGGCTGCCGAAGGCTCGCGCACCGCGGGTGATCAGCTCCGGATCACGCACTGCCGGCGAGTTCACGCTGACCTTCTCCGCTCCCGCCAGCAGCACGTCGCGCATGCAATCCACGCTGTCGATGCCACCGCCGACGCTGAAAGGGATGAACACCGCTGCCGCCACCCGTTCGACCACATCGATGATCAGCTGACGCTTCTCGGCCGAGGCGGTGATGTCGTAGAACACCAGCTCGTCGACCCCCTGCTCGTAATAGCGCCGGGCGTAGACCACCGGGTCGCCGATGTCGACGTTGCCCTTGAAGCGGACGCCCTTGGTGACCTGTCCGGCGCGGACGTCGAGGCACACGATGACCCGTTTGAGCAATGCCATGGATGCATCCTTCGCCGCCCCCCGCCCAGTCAAGCGCAGGGGGCCGCGCACAGCTCAGCTGCAGAAGTCCCGCAGCAGACCCAGACCGACCGGCCCGCTCTTCTCGGGATGGAACTGGAATGCGACCAGATTGTCGCGCCGGACCCCGGCACAGAACCGGACCCCGTGATCGCAGCGCGCGATGGTCATCGCCGGGGCATCGGGCTCGCAGTAGTAGCTGTGCACGAAGTAGAACGCCGCACCCGGCTCCACCCTGGCCGCCAAGGGCTCGTCTGCGGCGAAAGCCACCGGGTTCCAGCCCATGTGCGGCACCTTCAATCCCGGATCCGAGAGGTCGAAGCGCCGCACCCGGCCGGGGAGGATCCCGAGGCAATCGGTGCCGCCGTCCTCCTCGCTGTGCTCGAAGAGCAGCTGCATGCCCACGCAGATTCCCAGCACCGGTTTGCCGGCAGCGATCGCCTCACGCAAGGCCACATCCATGCCCAATTCACGCAGGTTGGCCATGCAACTGGCCGCTGCGCCGACACCGGGGAAGATCACGCGTCGCGAGGCCCGGACCACGTCGATGTCGTGCGTGACCGCGGCCGCGACGCCGAGCTGCGCCAGGGCCCGTTGGACCGAGGTCAGGTTGCCGGCGCGGTAGTCGATGATCGCGATGCTCATGGTCGCTCCCCTGCTCGCGCTGACGACGGTACCGCGCCCTGACCCCGGACAACCGCGGAAACGCTTCGTGTGCTGACGCCCCAGGGCGACTCGAAGCTCGCAGCTGAGGGCCATGCCTCGCCTCCACCTGCGCCACTATGGCCCAGGCACCAAAGAGAGCCGGGCGGTTGGACGCAGGCGGAGGCGACGCCAGGCATGCCGGCCTGGTGATCGGCGCTCCCGGGGTGAGCTTCGAGTCGCTCTGGCTGACACGCCGGCTCACGCCTTGCACCGCGATTCCGTTGACGATGCTGCCGGCGCATGCGCATCGCCAGCTGGAACGTCAACGGGATCCGGGCCCTGCATCGCAAGGGCATCGCCCCGCTCGCGGCGGTGAGCGATGCAGCGGTGGTCTGCCTGCAGGAGACCAAGGCCCATCCGGAGCAGGTACCGCCCGCGGTGGTCGAGCCGGAGGGGTGGCATGGTTTCTGGCATCCCGCGCAGCGCCGGGGCTACAGCGGCGTGACCACCTTCACCCGCGATGCGCCAGACGAGGTCGTCACCGGCATGGGCGCGGCCCACTTCGATGACGAGGGGCGCGTCTTGAGCGTGCGCTTCGGTGAGCTGGTGATCGTCAACGCCTACTTCCCGAACTCACAACCCGGCGGCGCCCGACTCGACTACAAGCTCGCCTTCTGCACCGCAATGGAAGACCACCTCGCAGGCTGGCGCGACCGCGGCCACCGCACCGTGCTCGTCGGCGACTACAACATCGCCCACCGCCCGATCGACCTCGCCCGGCCCGGTGCCAACGAACACAATCCCGGCTATCTGCCCGAGGAACGCGCGTGGTTCTCACGCTATCTCGAGCTCGGCTACCGTGATGTGTTCCGCGAGCGCAATCCCGGGCTGGCCGCCGCCTATACCTGGTGGAGCTACCGCTCCGGTGCGCGGGCGCGCAACATCGGCTGGCGCATCGACTACGCCACGGTCAGTCCCGATCTGGTCGGCGACCTCAGCGACGTCGCCATCCACCCCGAGGTCGCGGGCAGCGACCACTGTCCGGTCTCGATCGCCTTTCCCGGCTGATCGCCGCACATCGCCTCGCGGCCGCCAGGGCGCACCACACCGTCGCAGGCTCGCTGGCGGCGCGCAGTGCGCATCGTGCGCGGCGGCAGCGGCAGCGACCCCCTGCCGGTCGACAGCGCCGCCTGCTGGCGCACCGAGACCGATACCCAGCTCGCAGCCGATGGCAGCCTGCAGCTCACGGTCCATCCCAACGAGCTGGTCTGTGTCCTGCTCGCCGCGCCACTGCGGCGTCACGTGCGCCTGCACCTCGATCCGGCCGCTGCTCTGACGGTCACCTGCCAACCCGGCGACCGGATCGACGACACCGCGCCCTACGACTTCACCCACCTGCTGCCTGCCGCGGACCACAGCCTGCACCTGCTGCGACAAGCCGACGGCGACGGCTGAGCCACCGTGATCGGCTACTTGCCGATACAGAAGCGGGCGAAAATGGCATCGAGCACCGCATCCGGCGTGCTCGCGCCGAGCAGCTCGTCGAGCAGCGTGGTCGCACGCTCGAGCTCGGCGGCCAGCAGCTCGTCGCTCGGCAACTGCTGCTCCAGCCCGCTGAGCAGCGCGACCACCGCCGCCAGACGTCGTTGCTGCTCGGGATCGGCATCGGCAGTACCGCCGAGCTGCCGCTCAACCAGCTCCGCGAGCTCCACGAGCCCGGTACGCGCATGCGCGCTGAGCGCGATCTGCACCCCTGGCGCAGCGGAGCCGAGGTCACACTTGGTCGCCACCCGGAGCACCGGCGCCACCAACCGTGGCGGCTCGACCGAGGCATCGGGGGCGAGACAGATCAGAACCAGGTCGGCGCGATCGAGCAGCGCACGCGCCTCGCGCTGCGCTGAGCGATCGGGGCCGGTGGCGGTGGCCAGCAGACCCGGGGTGTCGATCAGCCGCACGGTACGCCCGGGCAGGCGCCACGGCGCCGCGAGCCAGTCGCGGGTGGTGCCGGGCGTGGAACTCACCAGCGCCTGATGCCCGGTGAGTGCGGTGAACAACGCGCTCTTGCCGGCGTTGGCCGCACCGCTCAGCACCACCGTCGGCTCGCGCCCGAGATCGTCGGCGGCACGACACCAGCGGGCCACGATCGCGCGCACCGCAGCACACTCCGCGCGCAGGGCCACCGGATCATAGGCGGCGACGTCCTCCTCCTCGATGAAGTCCAGCCCCGCCTCGACCGCGGCGCGCAGCTCGATCAGCCGCCTCCGCGCCGGTTCGAGTTCGGCCGCCAGGGCCCCCTGCAACCGCTGCACCGCCCGCTGCAATGCATCCTCGTCGCCGGCACGGGCCACGGCCAGGATCGCACTGGCCTGATCGAGATCGATCACCCCGTTGGCGTAGGCCCGGCGCGAGAACTCGCCCGGACCCGCCGCCTGCGCCCCGGCGGCACGCAGGGCCGCGAGCCCCGCGTCCACCACCGCGGCCGAACCGGGAACCAGGATCTCGATCAGGTCCTCGCCGGTAAAGCTGCGTCCGGCCGGGTAGAAGCAGGCCTCGCAGGGGCACTCCCCCGCGCTCAGGCGCCAGCATCCCGTGTGCCGCCGCCAGCCCTCCAGGCGGACGGCCAGGCCGGCCGCGGCAGCGATGGTCGACGCGTGCGCGCCGCTCAGGCGCAGCAGCGCGGCCGCGCCACCGATCCCGGTGGCACAGGCACAGATGGTCGGGGGCTCGCTGCTGTGCTGCATCGCTGTGCTGCCCACCGCGCCGACCCGGCGGCGGCCCACAGGCCGCCGCGCTCGATCAGCTCATGCCCAACTTGCGGCGGATGTACTTGATCTCCAATGTGCCGATGATCGCCGAGCAGGTGAAGTAGAGCACCAGACCCGCGGGCATGTGGTAGAAGATGAAACCGAAGAGCACCGGCAGCCAACGCATGACCTTGGCCATCTGCTGCTGCTGATCGCTGGCGTTGGCCGGCGGCTTGTGCGAGAAGCTCATCCATAGCGAGACCGCGATGTAGATGATCGGCAGCGGATTGATCGTCGCCATGCCGAAGAGCGGGATCGAGAAACCGAGATAGAACGGCTGGTCGGGCAGGGTCAGGTCGTTGATCCAGAGGAAACCGGTGCCACGCAGGTCGGCGGCATGGCTGAAGGTCTGGTAGAGCGCGATGAAGATCGGCAACTGGATGAACATCGGCAGGCAGCCGGCCATCGGGTTGACCTTGTGCTTCTTGAACAGCTCCATCTGCTTGACCGCCAACTGCTGACGATCGCCCTTGTAGCGCTCCTGGATCCGCTTGAGCTCCGGCTGGAGCTTCTGCATCTTGAGCATGCTCTCCTGCTGCTTGTAGTTGGTGCGATGCAGCAGTGCCTTGACCAGGATCGTCAGCAGGATCACGGCCACGCCGTAATGGCGCACCACCTGATAGAACATGTCGAGGAAGAACTGCAGGATCTGGGCCAGGATGCGGAAGAAGCGATAGAAGCCGGAGGTGTATTCGATCTTCTGCTCGATCGACGAGAGCCGCTCGAGCGCGCTGGACTTGAGGCTGGTGCAGGTGATGCGGTAGCTCAGCGCGAGGGTGTCGCCCGGCGCGAGCTCGAAGGGGCGCCCATCGGCATCGAAGTACTGCAGGGCGATGAAGGCCTGCTGCGCCTCCTCCAACGGCAGATGCTGCAGGAAACCGCGCAGCTGGATCTTGAGCTGGTACCCGCCGGCGCTCTCGTCGACCGGGGTCACCGCCGGCTGATCGCCGAACACCGTGTCGCGCCGGGCGGTCGGCGGCTCGTCGCTCTCGCCGGGCTCGCCCGCGGGCTGCCCGCTGATGACCTGGCACTGCCCTGGCTCGTACCACGCGGCGAAGAAGCGGCTGCGCAGACCGACATAGTCGAGGCGCTCGGCCGGAACCGGCTGCCCTTCCAGATCCGGATGTGCGATCAGCTTGCGCGATCCCGGCTCGCTCGCGTCGGGGAAGCTCCAACTATCGAACTCGCCCGACTCGGCCTGGGTGTAGGCGCTGTCGAAATGCGCCACCGCGGCGTTGTAGCGCGGCTCGTTGCGCGCGTCGTCCTGATGGATGCCGTTGATCGGGATCAGCTGCGGTTGGAAGCTGAAGGTGGCCTCGCCGGTATTCGCGACGGTGAACTCGCAATGTGCGGTGGTCTCGTCGGGCAACATGGTCCAGGTCACGCGATAGACCAGCCCCTTGGCCGCATCCTCGCTGCCCAGGGTGACCGAACGCAAGGGCGCACCCGGTGCCAGCTCGCCGTCAAGGCGCGCGAGCACGGTGGCCGGATCGACCGCCGCGCCCTCAGCGTCCTCGGCTGCGACCAGCCGCCAGACGCCCTCACTCGGGCCCGACTCGGTGCTCATGAATTCGCCACCGAGCAGGAAGCCATGCAGGTCGGTCACCGTCCCCCGGGCCAGCCCGCCCTCCGGACCGACGCTGAACAGATCGAGCACCGCCAAAGGCGCATCGGTGTCGACCCTGCGCTCGCCCTGGCGCCAGTCCGGCAGATCGATCGGATGGATGCCCTTGAGGCTGAACGCACCCAGCGCCGCGCGCCAGTTGGAGATCTCCACGATCGCGAGCTCGTTCTCGATCTCGAAACGGCGGAACGTGAGCGCAGGCGCTGCCGCGGGGACCTCCCCGGCGTCAGACGCCTCCACGTCCGCCGCGGCCGGCGGCGTCGCAACCGGCGGCGCATCGCCAACGGGCGGTGGGGCGTCGACGCCCGGCGTCTCGGCCGCGCCGAGCGCTCCGCCGAGCATCAGACCGAGCAACACATGCAGAAAACGCGAACCCATGCACCCTCCTCCGGACCGAGCGGCGCATCTTGGGGCTCGATCCCCCAGCGCAAGCAACGACGGTCCGAACCCCAGGGCGACTCAAAGCTCGCCCCGGGAGCACCGATCACCAGATCGGCATGCCTTGCGTCGCCTCCACCTGCGTCCAACCGCCCGACTCTCTTTGGTGCTTGGGCCATGGTGACGCAGGTGGAGACAAGGCGTGGCCCTCATTGCGAGCTTCGAGTCGCCCTGGTCCGAACCCGTGCTCGCGATCCATCGTTCCATCGCCGGGGAGCGCCGATCCAATGGGCCACATGACCAGCATCGATCCCGACCGCGTACCCGAAGCCACCTTCACCAATTTCCTCGACGGCCTGCGGGTCCAGACCCTGGTCCAGCTCGGCGAGATCCCCGATCCGTCCACCGGCGTACGCCACGCCCGAGCACCCCTCGCCCGCTACAGCGTGCAGCTGCTCCACGTACTCCAGACCAAGACCGAGGGCCAACGCGAGCCAGACGAGGACCGGCTGCTCCAGGCGATGATCGATGAACTCGAGGCCCTGCTGGCCAGACACCAGCGCTAGGATCGCCAGGTGATCCGCACCGCTGTCTGCCTCTGTCTCCTGCTCGGTCTCGCGGCCGCGGACGCGGACCCGCCTGCGGACCCGCCTGCGGACCCGCCTGTGGACCCGGCGGTGGTCGCGGCGGTGACCGCGCCGCTCACGCTCGACTGGCCAGCGGGCACCTACCGGCTCAGCGACATGCTCGACCGGCTGCAGGCGACCAGCGGCCACAGCCTCGCGCGGCTGGGGCTCGATGACACCGCGCGGCGCGAGCTGCCGGCCTTCTCCGGCGCGTACTGGGCCGCCGTCCTGCTGGTCGCCCAGACCTGGGATCTGACCGTGGTCACCGGCGGGCGCTTGCCGAGCACTGCGGATCCGGACGCCAACGACCTGCGCGGAGCCCGGATCTTCGTCGGCGAACGGCCTCGCCAGTCGCTGGACCTGCCCCCGATCGCGTTCGGCGAGCCGCATCTGAGCGAGACCCGCAATCCCAACGCTCCCCGCCTGCATCCCGCCGGTCCGATCCTGCTGCGTCTGAGCGACCTCAATGTGATCCACGGACGCACGCTCGCCGGCTCCCGGCGCTGGTTCCGCTTCGACCTCACCGCCGTGTTCCAACCCGGCACCCCCGATGCCGCGATCCGGCAGGCCTCCATCAACTGGCAATCCGGCTCCGGCGCGGTGCCGGTCGACCCCCAGGGCGCCGCCCCCCTGTTCCAGCACCTCGTCTCCGCCGGCGGTCCCACCCCCGCGAACGCAACCCGCTGCCATTTCCGCGTCACCGGCGATGGGGGGGTGGTCCTGCGCGGCCAACTCGACCTTATCTGCGCACGACCGCTCGAGATCGCCGCCACCCTCGCGCCCGACACCCTGCTCACCCGTCGCCTCGGCGGGCGCCGCTACCGGTTCTTCTGGCGCACCGATCAGGCTGAGGACGGCGCGGAGCACGAGCCACCGTTCTGGGTCCCGCACAACGCGGTGGCGGTGGCGATCGATCCCCATCCGCCCGCCGGCGATCGCGACCGGCCCCAGATGGAACTGCTCATGGCCGACCGTAGCCAGGACCTGCCCCTGACCCGCCTGCAGTCCCAGACCGCGCCCGAGGAACTACGCTGCACCTTCCGCATCCACCTGCCACTGGGAGTGCCGCATCTGCGCATTCGCCTGACCGATTTCGGCCCCGAGGTGAACACCGCCATCCCCTTCGCCCTGGAGCTCGACGGACCGTGACCCGCGGCACACTGACCCTGTTGATCGTGCTCGCGCTGGCCCCGCCGCTGCGCGCAGCGGATTCCGACTTCCGCTGGCCTGGCGGCGAACTCACCCTCGCCGCCGCGATCGACCGCCTCGACGCCACCGGCAACCCCACCCACCTCCAGCCCGGCGCCAACGCATCGCGCCACGCGCAGTTGCCGTTCCTCGAACTCGACTACTGGTCGGCGGTAGTCGCCGTCGCCCAGGCCTTCGACCTGGCGGTACTGCCGGCGGCCACCCATGTCTCGGCCCGGCGCACCGGGGAGCTGAACAGCGATAACAGCCCGCTGATGCTCAGCGGTGGCCCGGTGGTGCTCGCCCCCGAGCGTGCGGATACCCCGGCCCCCCTGCTGCTGCCGCAAGGCCCGCTGCTGCTCTCCGTCCACGACGCCGGCGCCTTCACCATCCACGACGGCAGCCACGCGCACACCGTGGCCAGCACCGCCTACCGGGCCCGGCTGCGGCCCGGTCTCGCGATCGACGAGGTGGTACGCGCGCATGTCCTCTGGAATCTGGCCCGCGATGCCGGCAGCAACGTGCTCACCGGCAACCCGCGCACGGCCACGATGCCATGGATCCGCCCCGGCGACGCCGGCAGCCTCCCCGACGGGCGTCCGGTCGGGATCATCGATCTGGTCGGCGTCGATGCCGCCATCCGTGGCTGGCGCCTCGAGGGTTCCGCCAGGATCCTGTTCGCGCACAATCTGACCAAGATCCTCAAACTCCGGCCCGCCCAGCACAAACAGGTCCAGATCGCCGGGCTGCCGGTCTCCTTCGCCATCGACGCCGCCAGCACCGATGCCGCCGGGCCCGACGCTGAACGTGCCGGTGGCACGCTGAGCCTGGACTTCCCGCCCGGCAGCCTGCTGACCGACGAACTCGGGATCATCATGATGAGCACCGACGGCGCTACGATCGAGACCGGACCGCCAGCGATCACCCATACCGACGCAGCGACCCAGGTGCAGGTCGCAGTGCCGAGCTACGACCCGGAGGCCAACGTCCGCTACCGCATCGGGCTCAATGTGCAGCTGGTCGCAGCCGACATGCGCCTCCCGCTGCAGATGACCGTCGTCATACCCCGCTCGGCGACACAGAGCACTGGACGCTGACCGGCTCGCCCCGAGAATCGCGCGCCCACCGCCGGAACCGCGGGAGCGTCCATGCCCATCTCCGTCTACAACAGCCTCACCCGTCAGGTCGAAGACCTCGTCCCGGTCATCGACGGAACCGTCTCCATCTACGTCTGCGGCCCCACCGTCTACTCCGACGCCCACATCGGCCACACCATGGGCCCGGTGGTGTTCGACGCCGTCGCCCGCTGGCTCCGCTGCCGCGGCTACCGCACCCAGTTGGTCAACAACATCACCGACATCGACGACAAGATCATCGCTCGCAGCCGCGAGACACACGAAGACTGGCGCGCGCTGACCGAGCGTTACACCGAGCAGTATCTGGACCTGCTCGCGGCGCTCGGCGTGGAGACGATCGACAGCCATCCCCGCTGCAGCGATCACGTCGAACACATGGTCGCCTTCGTCCAGGAGCTGGTCGATCGCAACGTGGCCTATCCGGCCGAGGACGGGGTCTACTTCGATGTCGCCGCCTATGCCGACTACGGCAAGCTCACCGGCCGCGAACGCGAGTCGAGCCAGTCCGGCGGACGCGTGTCCAAGACCACCGGCGACCTGCGCAATCCGGAAGACTTCTGCCTGTGGAAGTTCGCCAAGCCCGATGAGCCCAAATGGCCCTCGCCCTGGGGCGAAGGTCGGCCCGGCTGGCACATCGAATGCAGCGTGATGAGCGAACAGCTACTCGGCCCCGAGTTCGACATCCACGGCGGCGGCGACGACCTCAAGTTCCCCCATCACGAGAACGAGGTCGCCCAGTCGCGCGCCGCCGGCCGCCCCTTCGCGCGCGTATGGATGCACAACGGCCTGATCCAGTTCCAGGGCGCCAAGGTGGCCAAGTCCGATCCGCGCATGCGCGACCGCGACTTCGCCGCCCAGTTCCGGGCCAAGCACGCCGTCGAGATCTACGGCGGGCCCACGGTGCGCTTCCTGTTCCTGCAGGGCCACTACCGCAAGCCGGTCGAATTCTCACCGCGCAGCCTCGACGCCGCGCGCACCTCGCTGCAGCGACTGCACGACCTGCTCGGCGACCTGCTCGACGAGCCGAAAGCGCTCACCGCGCAACAGCGCGTCACGCTGTTCAGCGCCGAGCGGCCCGAGACCGACCCCCAGCTCGCTCCCCTGTTCGCCCCCTGGCCACAGGCCAGCGCCCATATAGACACCTTCCGCCAGGCGATGGACCAGGACTTCAACACCGGCCGCGCCATCGCCGAACTCTTCACCATCGCCCGTCACGCCCGTCGCGAAACCGACCCCGCGATCAGGCGCGCCATGCTCCTCTGGCTGCGCGAACTCGGCCGCTGCATCGGCATGTTCCGCCCGGAAGACGCCGTGGCCATGCGCCAGCTCCGCCCTGCCGCCACCCAGAGCGACGCGGCTGACGCGACCCTGGCCGACGGGCTCATGCAACTGATCCTCGAACTGCGCGCAGAAGCACGCGCCAACAAGGACTTCGCCACCGCCGACCGCATCCGCGACGGCCTCGCCGAGCACGGCATCACCGTCACCGACGCCCCCGACGGCGCAACCTGGACCCGCAAGCACTAGCCCGGATCACTCATGAGCAACGTCGCGAAGAGTCGTAGCGTGCTGTCAATCTTCAGAGGGGGCGCTGCCCCCTCGCGCCTCTGTCTTCGCGGGGGCTCTTCTCCCTGCTACGCAGGGGCGCGCTGCCGCCTGAAACCGCGGCCTACGTGGACCGGACGATCTCTGAGCGGCCTACGAGTCGCTCAGGTGAACAGGCCAATGGTGTGCGCAAGCCAGGTGCGGGCCATCAGCTCATGGCCCGCGGGCGTGGGGTGGACGCCATCGTCGGCCCAGAACGCAGCCGGTGCGCGCTCGAGCGCCTGCGCGAACATGGTGCCGAAAGGCACCAGCGTGGCATCAAATTCGGTCGCGAGTTCACGGACGATCGCCTGTCGCTGCTCGACCAGCGGCAGCCACCGCTCATCGACATTCCCGGTGAGCAGGGCGAACGGCTCGCACAACACGAACTGCACCGTCGGCAAGCACTCGCGGGTGTAGGTGAGCAACAACCGGTAGATGGTCGCAAAACGCTCCGGCTCCACGCCGTCGTCTCGCCCCAGGCCGTGCCCGACGTCATTGATACCGACCAGGATCGACACCAGCGCCGGGCACAGATGAATGCAGTCCTTGCGCCAGCGGGCGTAGAGGTCGGTCACCCGATGGCCCGAGATGCCGCGGTTGTGAAACTGCCACCCGGCGGCCGGGTGGTCGCAGAGCAGATACCCGGCGATCGTGCCGGCATATCCCCGGCCGAGGGCGTGGACGTGGTTGGCCCGCTCGTTATCTCGGGCGCGACCGCAATCGGTGATCGAATCGCCCTGGAACAGGATCACGGCATTCTCGGCCAGCGGCATGGGCGCCTCCTGGGCAGACAGCCTGGCCACGGCCGGCGCCGGTCAAGCCAGGCCGGGATCCGCGCGCTCGAGCAGCCCGCGATGGTAGCTGACCACCGCCTGGACCAGCTCGCCGAGCGTATCCGCGTCGAGTCGCTGCGAGAGATCCTCGGCGAACACCAGACACAGACGACCCTGCGTAAGCGTGAGCAGGAAGGGCACCTCGCGGCCGTCGACGGTGGTCGCGGCAACCAGCAGGCAGTCGCAATGCGTGGCCTCGGCGTCGCTGACCAGCGCATCGAAGGCGGCGCGGTCGGGCGCGTAGTAGACATCGGTCGGGGTCGTGGCCATGGCGGTCTCCCACGACCAGCTTAGCGCTGCGCCGCCGCCGCGGGCTCGCAACAGACGCTCGACGATGCAACACGCCTCGGTCAGACGTCTTGCGCCACGTCTCAGCCCTGCCGGGCATCGGCCCGGCGCGCACAAATCGCGCGCCGCAGGCCGGTGGCTGACGTTTTCGTGCGCCGCGACGCTCAGCCGATCGCGGCCTTGCGCTGAGCCACGGTCTCGCGGCCCATGACCCAGAACTCGACGTTGTCCACACCGTGGAAACCGGCGGCGTGCCAGAAGCGCTTGCCGGACTCGTTGTCGCCGTAAATGAGGAAATACAGGTGTTCGGCGCCGGCTGCGAACAGTGCACGCGCGCAGCGATCGAACATGCTCTGCGCGATGCCGCGACCGCGCCAGGCGGGATCGACCGCCAGACGGGAGAAGGCGCCGCGCACCCCGTCGAACGAGGCCAGCAGGCTGCCTATCGGCTGATCGCCATCGAGCGCGATGGTGCTGTAGCCGCCGGAGACGGCGACGAAGGATGCGAAACCAGCTTCGGACAAGGTGCCGCCCAGGCCAGCGCAACTGGCCCACAAGCGGCACAGGCCGGGATGATCGTCTGCCACCGGCGAACGGTACTCTGGTGCCTGTAACATCTGAGCTCTCCTTCAAAGAGGGCGTCGCCCCTCGCGCCTGCGGCGCGTACCCCCACGCGCCTCGGTCGTCACTCGCCAGCTGCGCTGGCGTTTTCGGC
>CAZTGE010000008.1:0-52037 GCA_964612995.1 uncultured candidatus Brocadiaceae bacterium
CTCTCGCGCTGGATGAAGTCCATGAAGAACTTGGCCACGTCGACCATGCAGGTGTCTTCGTCCATCACCACCAGGCCGCCCGAGCCCATCATCGCGCCGACCTGTTTGAGCGATTCGTAGTCGACCTCGATGTCGAGATGCTGCTCGGGAATGCAGCCGCCGGACGGGCCGCCGATCTGGGTCGACTTGTAGGCCTTGCCGTCGGGCACGCCGCCGCCGATGGCGAAGATGATATCGCGGATCGAGGTGCCCATGGCCACTTCGACCAGGCCGGTGAGCGCGACGTTGCCCGAGAGGGCGAAGACCTTGGTCCCCTTGCTGTTCTCGGTGCCGACCGCGGCGAACCACTCCGGTCCGTTGCCGACGATGGCCGGCAGGTTGGCCAGGGTCTCGACGTTGTTGATGCAGGTCGGCTTGCCGAACAGGCCCTTGACCGCGGGAAAGGGCGGCCGCGGCCGTGGCATGCCGCGCTTGCCTTCGATCGAGTGCAGCAGCGCGGTCTCCTCGCCGCAGACGAAGGCGCCCGCGCCCATCTTGATGATGATCTCGAGGTCGTAGCCCGAGCCGAGGATGTCGTGGCCGAGCAGGCCGTAGGCCTTGGCCTGGGCGATGGCCGCCTTGAGCCGTTCGATCGCCAGCGGGTACTCGGCGCGGATGTAGATGTAGGCCTTGGTCGCGCCGATGGCATAGGCCGCGATGGCCAGACCCTCGACCAGGCGGTGTGGGTCGCCTTCGATCACCGCGCGATCCATGAACGCGCCGGGGTCGCCCTCGTCGGCGTTGCAGACCATGTACTTCTGGTCGGCGGCGGTACCGAGGGCGAACTTCCACTTCTTGCCGGTGGGGAAGCCGCCGCCGCCACGCCCGCGCAGCGCGCTGCTTTCGACCAGATCGCAGAGTTCGGCCGGGGTGGTGGTCTTGAGCGCCCGGGCGAGGGCCTCGTAGCCGCCGCGGGCGATGTACTCGTCGATCGAGCCGGGGTCGATCACGCCGCAGTTGGCCAGCACCCAGCGGGTCTGGCGGGCGAAGAAGGGATGCTCGCTGAGCAGGCCGACGCCGGCCCAGGCCTCGCCCTCGCCGTCGAACTGGCCGAGGGCACGCTCGCTCGGCGCCTCGCCGGCGAAGACCTGCGTGAGCAGCTCGGGCACGTCGTCGGCGGTGACCTGCTTGAGGCTGAGGCGGCGCTTGCCGGGCAACTGCACGTCGACCATCGGTTCGGCGGCGCACAGGCCGATGCAACCGACCTCGACCACCTCGGCCTCGGTGCCCTGGTCGGCGAGCCAGTCGCGCACGGCTTCGAGCGTGGCGCCGGCGCCGGCGCCCAGGCCGCAGGTGCCGGTGCCGACGAACACCGTCGGCGTGGTCACCGCGTCGCGACGCAGCGAGGCGAGCGTGGCCTCGGACTCGGCGCCGAGGTCGACCGGCGACCAGTTGGTGGTCTGATCGCGATAGGCCTCGATCAGCGTGGCGCAGGCCGGATTGGTGGTGATGGGGGACTCGGTGGTGGCGATCATCTGCGGCATCCGTGCTCGTGGAGGAAGGGACGGCGGTCAGCGGGTGTCGACCCGGTTCAGGTGGCGGCTCCGGTCGATTCCTGCGCGCGGCAGGCGTCGAGGATCGGCTTGACGTTCTCCGGCGAGACCTTGGCGTGGAACTCGCCATTGACGGCGATCACCGGGGCCAGGCCGCAGGCGCCGATGCAGGCGACCACTTCGAGCGAGAACAGCCCGTCGCGGGTGGTCGAGCCGGCTTCGACCTGGAGTTCGCGTTTGAGGGCCTCGAGCACGTTGTGGCTGCCCTTGACATGGCACGCGGTGCCACGGCAGACCTGGATGTGGTTCTTGCCCTGGGGCTCGAAGCGGAACTGGTTGTAGAAGGTGGCGACGCCGTAGATCTTCGCCGGCTGCAGCCCCAGGTGGCGCGCGATGGCCTCGACCGCGTCGCGCGAGAGGAAGCCCTCGGCATCCTGCACTTCCTGGAGGATGGGGATCAGGTGATCACGTCCGGCGCCGGGGTGGGCGGCGAGAACCGCTTCGACCGCGGTGGTGCTCATGGTCAGGCTTCCTTGATGGGCTGGCGGGAGCGGATCTTCTGCTGGGCGAAGCAGTTCACCTTCTCCAGCGACATGGTCAGATCCACGTTCTCCACGTAGATGTGGGGCGGGAGTTCGAGCGGGATGGGAGCGAAGTTGAGAATGCCGGTGAAGTCGGCCTGGACCATCCGCCGGGCCACCTCCTGGGCGTGGTCCTTGGGCACGGCGAGGATCCCGACATGGATCTCGGCTTCGGTGCAGATGGATTCGAGCCGGTCGAGGTGATGGACGCGACAGCCGCTGACGATGCGGTCGACCTTGTCGGCGTCGGTATCGAAGGCTGCGACCACCGTGAGGTTGGGCGTCCGCGCGGTGAAGTAGGTCAGCAGCGCGCGGCCGAGGTTGCCGACGCCGATCAGTGCCACGTTGTGGCTGCCGGGGCCGTCGAGGTAGGCCGAGAGGCTGGCCAGCAGCCCGGTGACCTCGTAGCCACGGTTCGGGCTGCCCTCGTAGCCGACCGGCATCAGGTCGCGGCGCAGCTGGGCCGGGGTCACCCCGGTCAGTTTGGCCAGTTGATGCGAGAACACGTGGGTCTGCTGCTCTTCGAGCTCGAGCAACGCACGGCGATAGACGGTGAGACGACCTATCGAGCGTTCACGCATGAGGGCTCCGTGAAGTCGTGAACATCGTTACATTCATCACAGTTAGCTTATCATATGCGCTTGACTGTCAATCGTGGCGCTTGTGCGACTGGCCGGTCGATCCGGCGTTCGCCCTGCCGCACGCTGCAAACCATTGCCCCCACGTATCCTGCATACCTGTGTGCCCTGTATAAGGTTGAGCCGGCGCCTGGGGCTGTCGCAGCGGCCGCACGGCGTTGCCGATCGCGGCGATCGAAAAGCGATCAGACGCGGAGCTTGGCGGAGCGTGTACAGAACGGACCGTAAAGGTGCTCAAGTGGCGTGTGCCGCGACCGATGCTGCTCCGGATGGGGTCTCCGATAGCTCCGTCGTCACGGAGGATCATCATGAGCAGCATTCAAAGCAATGTCGCCACCCAGGTCGGCACAGCCATCAATCCCCGTCCGATGTCGCAGGAGAACCGCGAACAAACGCATGATGTAGATGTGCAGAAGAGCCTCGCCGAAGCGACCGTGGCCGAACGGCCGGTGCGCGCGGACGACGTGCGCACGGCCGCGGCCGAACTGAAGCAGGTGATCGAGATCAGCTCGGGCAACCAGCTGAACTTCGACATCTACGACGAGACCGAGCAGCTCTACGCCGAGGTCAAGGACCGCTCCAGCGGCGAGGTGGTCAAAACCATCCCCGCCCAGGAAGTGATGGAGCTGCGCAAGCGCATCGGCGAGATGGTCGGCATGGTGCTCGACGAGCGCGTCTGAAACAGCCGCCAGGCCCTTCGGGCTCTGGCCCGCAGGGCTCACGCCGTATTTGCCTGGCTGCGGCTCGCTCATGGCAGCGTGGTTGTCGCTCCGCCCTGCGATTGCCGCCTGCAGAGCGCCGGAGCAGCCGGTTCCTGTCGGCGCCAGGGCGACTCAAAGCTTGCAAACAAGGGCCATGCCTCGCCGCCGCCTGCGTCACTATGGCCCAGGCACCAGGGAGAGCCGGGCGGTTGGACGCAGGTGGAGGCGACGCAAGGCATGCCGACCTGGTGATCGGCGCTCCCGGGGCGATCTTTGAGTCGGCCTGTGTCGGCGCCGATTGCCGTTTGCCCGTCCGGCAGGCAACCGCCACACTCCGGTATGGTCAGATCCCGGTCCGGGCCCCGTTGCAGCGCCCTGTTCTGCCTTGCGGCGCTGCTGGCCGCGAGCTCGCTGATCCGTGCCCAGCGCGTCGCCGCGGCGACGATCTCCCTGCTCGACGGCAACGTCGAGAGCGTGCCCGAACTCGTCTTCACGCCCGATGGTACCTCGGTGATCGCCGGTGAGCGGCGTTTCGCCCTGCGCGATGTCGATTGGCTGGCCACCGGCCCCGGCATCCCCGCGCCACCGGTCGCGGCCTCGCCGGGAGTGGCGGTGCTCCTGTGCGATGGCAGCTGGCTACCGGTGGAGCGCATCGCCGTCGGTGGCCCCGACGCCCTGGCGGTGGAAAGTCCGCTCGGCGCGCTGGAGTTGACCCTCGAGCAATGCCTCGGCTGGGGCCCGGTGCCGTGGCTGGAGGCCGCCCGTCGGACCCAGGACGGCGCCGCAGCGGCGACCGATCGTCTGCTGCTGGCCAAGGAGGAGCTCACCGGCCTGGTCCAGGGCATCGCCGGAGGCCAGTTGCGCTTCGCCCCCGACTTCGCCCCCGACCAGGTGCTCGACGTCGCTTTTGACGAGGTTCTCGGCCTGTGCCTGCGCGAGCCGGCCCGGCCGCCGCAGCGCCTGTACCTGCGGGGTCGGTTGCGGTCGCTCGCACCGCCCCTGGCGATCCTGCCCGGCCCCGAGCTGCGGCTGGCCGGCGAGCCCGATCACGTGCTGCAGGCGCTGCCCGCAGGACGGTTGATCGTGGAGGGCGGTCGCCGGGTGTGGCTTTCGCAGCTGGCGCCCAAAGACGTCGAGGAGGAGGGCGCTTTCGGCGTCACCTGGCACCACGCCACCGATCGCAACATCGACGGCACCCCGCTCATCCTCGATGGCCGGCGCTACGAGCGCGGTCTGGTGGTCCATTCCCAGGCCCGCCTGACCTGGGCCCTCAACGGGGCCTACACCCGCTTCAGCAGCCTGGTCGGGATCAGCGACACGGTCGGGCGCGAGGGCGACTGCACCGTGCATCTGCTCGTTGACGGCGCCGAGGTCTGGTCGCAGCGGGTGCGCGGCGGCCAGGATCCGCATCAGGTCGCCTTCACGCTTGCTGGTGCCGAGCAGCTGGAGCTGCGGGTGGCCTTCGGCAAGCGCTACGACATTGGCGACCACGTGGCGCTGGCGGGAGCATGGCTGGCGCGCGAGTGAGCCGGACGGACCGGGGTGCGAGGACCGTGCGCCCGGTACATCTCGAGCGCGGGCGCCGGGCCGAGGACCGGGTCTGTTGGTACCTGCGGCGCCGCCTGTGGCGGGTGGTGGCGCGCAACTGGATCGGTGGCGGAGGCGAGCTCGACCTGGTCGCCGTGCGCGGGCGTTGCCTGCTGATCGCCGAAGTGCGTTATCGCGCTGCGGGCGAAGCCCTGGCCAGTATCGATCGGCACAAGCTCGAGCACGTGCTCGCTGCGGCCCGGGCGCTGGTCGCGATGCATGCGCTGCAGGTCTATCGTCTGCGGGTGGACCTGTTCGGTGTCGACCCGCGCGGGCGCATCGTGCGCATGCCTGATGTCATGCGGCTGGTCGACGGCAACCGGATATGACGCAGCCGTCCGCGGGTCGCGCGGACGGCTGCAGAGCGGGCCCCGATGCGGGCTCAGTTGCCCTGTTGCGCGGCCTCGCGATCGTGCTTGGTGAGGATGCGTTCCTTCGTCTTGGTCGCCTTGCCGACGCGATCGCGCAGGTAGTAGAGTTTGGCCCGGCGGACCTTGCCGCGACGGGTGACCTCGGCCTTGAGCACCTTGGGGCTGTGGATCGGAAACACCCGTTCCACGCCGATGCCATCGACGATGCGCCGCACGGTGAAGGTCTCGTTGATCTTGCCGTGACCGCGATCGTGACGGATCACGGTGCCGCGGAAGACCTGCACCCGCTCGCGATTGCCTTCGCGGATGCTGGTGTGCACATCGACGGTGTCACCGACGCTGAAGTTGCCGATGGACTCCTGCTTGAGATACGAGCTCTCGACCGACTGGAGAATGGGATTCATTGCAGTTCGCCTTTATCGCTCACCCGATGCGCTCAGTTGCCCGTCACGACCGACGTGGGGGCGTATACGTCGGTGGGGCGCGGAAGGGTAACGCTGCGACGCCGTTGTCAACAGGTTGGTGGTTCAGCGCGCGCGTCTGGCCGCGGGCGCGCCACGGTCCGGGAGCGGATGGGCGATGGTGGAACGCGGCGCAGTGGGCTCTAGCATGGGCCCCCAGCTCCGGCAGGAGCAGGGGGAGACGTGACGGTATCGGATCGCAGTGATGAAGCGGATCGCCCGGACCCACCGTCCCTGGCGTCGACGAGCGCGCCGCCCCCGGCGGGCTCGCAGCGGACGAGCCCGCTGCGAGCGCTGCACCTCGGTTCGACCCTCGCCGCCTCGGTGCTCCTGGGCGTGGGCATCGGCTGGTGGATCGATCAGCGCTGGGGGACCGAGCCCTGGGCCACCGTGTCCGGCGCCGTGCTGTTCATCGTTGCGGGGATCTATCACGCGATCCGGGATGAGCTCAGATGAGCGGACCGGGCAACTGGGCCGCCTGGGACGAGACCGATCGCGAACGCTCGCGCGCGATCCGGCGTGCAGCCGCGCCGCCGGAGGACCCTGCCACAGCGCGTCGGCGGCCGCCCTGGTGGACCGCGCTGCTCGGCGCGACCCCGGCGATGCTGTTGGCGATGGTCCTGGTGCCCTTCGCCACCGATCCGCGGGTGCATCCGGTGTGGACCGGAGCCTGGGTGGCGATCCCGATCGCGCTCATCGGCGGGGCGTTGCAGCACTGGGCCGCGCGCAGCCCGACCTTCCACGCTCTGATGGGCGTGGTCCTCGGCTCGTTGTTGCGCCTCACTGCGATCGTGGCATTTTGCCTCGTTCTTCGAGGGCTGGCTGTCGGGGGTGCCGCTCTCGCTGTTGTGACGATGACCGGAAGTCTGGTCGCCGGCCTGCTCATCGAGACGATGATGCTGGTCCGCGCACCGGGCGTCGATGGAGACAACGGCGGTGGCCGAGGAACAGACGCACCAGACTGACCTCGAGCCCGCCGATGACGCCGGCGGCGCGGAGGATGCAGGTGGCGATCTGCCGGCTACCACCGATCACGGCGCACACGCCGCGCATCGCTTCGATTTCCCTGCCGCATTGGCCCACCACAACCTGCCCTATCCGGCGCTCGAACCGGTGCACGGCCAGCCCCTGCTGATCTTCGATGCCGCAGCCTACGCCCGGATCAATGCAGAGGCGTTGGCTGCGGATCCGCGTATCGCGGCCATCCAGCCGCGCGCCGACTATCGCGTCTGGGCCGCCGAGGAAGCCGATGGCACGCAGGCCCTGGCCCTGGCCAAGGGGATGGAACTGGCCACGCGCGATTCCTGGCTCGGCGCCTTTCCCCGGTCGATGAGTTGGGTCAACCAGCAGATTTTCTTCGGTACCATCGCTCTGCTGGTCACCGCTCTGCTGATCGGCCTGGCCGGTCGGCGGCGGCGTGATGACGCCCTGCCGCGCGGTCGCTTGCAGCATGTCTTCGAGGCGGTGGTGCTGTTCGTGCGTGACGACATCGTGCGGCCCAACATCCATCCCCCCCCGGCTCGGGCGACCGCCGTCGCCGTGCCCGGCGCGAACGATACCGCCGCCTTGGACGCCGATCCCCTGCGCGGCTGGATCGCCCACCTCAGCGCGGTGTTCCTTGCGGTGCTGTCCTTCAATCTCATGGGCCTGGTTCCCGGCGCGGGTACGGCCTCGGGCAATCTCGGGGTCAACCTCGCCTTCGCCCTCGGCACCCTCGGGGCGATGGTGATCTGCGGGATGAAGGCCCAGGGCCCGCTGGCCTTCTGGCGCAACCTGGTGCCCTACCGCTGGTCGTGGAACCCCCTGGACATGGCCATCTTCCTCATCCTGCTGGTGATCGAACTGCTGGGGCTGATCATCAAGCCGGCGGCGCTGGTCATCCGTCTGTTCGCCAACATCTTCGGTGGCCATACCGTGCTGCTCGCCTTCCTCACCCTGGGCGCGATCGTGGTCGGCACCGGCGCTGGCGATGCCGTCAGCGTGCCGCTGGGCGTGTTCGGCGTGCTGGCGGCGGCGGCCGTGCTCGCCCTTGAACTCCTGGTCGCCTTCATCCAGGCCTACGTCTTCACCCTGCTCAGCGCCGTGTTCATCGGCGGCGCGCTCCACCCCGAACACTGACGCGCCGCCGCGCATTTGAGGTATCGCCATGTCCGACTTCGTCTCAGTCCTCCACCATCTCAGCCAGGCGGCGACCGCCGCCGAGTCCGAGACCGCCAATGCGGCCGGCAACCTCGGCGGGGCGATCTGTGCCGCGATCGCGGCCATCGCCGCGGCCTACGGCATCGCCAAGCTGGGTTCGGCCGCGCTCGAGGGCTGCGCTCGTCAGCCCGAGGCCGCCGACCAGCTCAAGGGCACCATGCTGCTCGCTGCGGCGCTGATCGAAGGCGTGTGCCTGTTCGCCGTCGTGGTCGGGTTGCTGGACATCCTGCTGTAGGCCGGCATGGGCGGCATCGGCGATTTCCTGTTCGGCGCGATCCCCGACTTCGTCTGGGGCGTGGTCGCGTTCGTGCTCTTCGTGCTCGTGCTCTATCGCATGGGGATCAAGAACATCCTGGTCGCTGTGGACGCGCGCGAAGGGCGGATCCGTGCCCAGATGGAGGCGGCCGCATCCGCCGCCGCCGCGGCCGCGATCCGGCAGGAGAAGCTGGACGCGGAATTCGCCGCGGTCGAGGACAAGATCCGGGCGATGATGGCCGAGGCCCGCAGGGATGCCGCCGTGCTGCGCGAACGCGCGATCGAAGAGGGCCAGGCCGAGGTCGAATCGCAGCGCGCCCAGGCCCTGCGCGAGATCGACGCCGCGCGACATCAGGCGGTGCTCGATCTGCGGCGCGAGATGGCCGACATCGGCCTGTTGATGGCCGGGCGGGCGATCGACGCCGAACTCGACCGCGAGCGTCATCGCGAACTGGTCGAACGCGCGCTCGACGACTACGTGAACGCGCAGGCGGGCGTATGAGCGCCCCCAGCGTCGCCACCGTCTACGCCGAGGCCCTGTTCGAGCTGGCCGTCGAGCGCGACAAGCGTGCGACGATCGTGGAGCAGGCGACCGAGCTGGTCGCGGTGTTGCGCGAGGAACCGGGCATCCTCGCCGGCCTGCGTCATCCCACCCTCACGCCGGACGCGCGGCAGACGCTGATCCGCGACCTGTTCAGCGAGCGTGTGGAGCGCGAGCTGGTCGATCTGGTCGCCCTGCTCGCCGAGCGCGGCCGGCTCGATCATCTCGTCGCGGTGCTCGCTGCGGTGGGGGAATGCGACCGACGCGAGCGCGGGCTGGTGCGCCTCGAGGTCGCCAGCGCCGTGCCGTTGGAGCCGGCGCTGCGCGAGCGCTGCGGCTCGGCCCTGCGTGCGGTGCACGGCGCGAGCGAGATCGCTTTCTGCGTCGAGCCGGAGCTGCTCGGCGGACTGCGGGTGCGGCGTGATGGTGAACTGGTGGTCGACGCCAGCGTGCAACGGCACCTGGAACGGCTCTACGAACAGGTCCTGGCCGTGCCGGCTCAGGCGGCATGGCGTGCACAGGAGGGCGGCGCGTGAGCAGCATTCGCGCAGACGAGATGACGGCGATGATCAAGCAGCGGCTCGCGGCCTACGGACGCGAACCGGTGGTCGACGAGGTCGGCAGCATCCTCCAGGTCGGCGACGGCATCGCCCGCATCTCGGGGCTGGGCGACTGCATGGCCGGCGAGATGCTGATCTTCGCTGACGACACCATCGGCCTGGCATTGAATCTGGAGGAGGACTGCGTCGGCGCGGTGGTGCTCGGACCGTGCGAGGACCTTGCCGAGGGCCAGACCGTGCGTCGCAGCGGACGGGTGCTCGAGGTCCCGGTCGGCGAGGCGCTGCTCGGCCGGGTGGTCGACCCGCTCGGCCGTCCGATCGACGGCAAGGGCGTGATCCATACCGAGACCACGCACCCGGTCGAAGCCCCGGCGCCGGGCCTGGCCGATCGTCGGTCGGTGCGCGAGCCGTTGCAGACCGGCCTCAAGGCGGTCGACAGCCTGACCCCGGTCGGACGCGGTCAGCGCGAACTGGTCATCGGCGATCGCAAGACCGGCAAGACCACCATCTGCATCGACACCATCATCAATCAGGCCGACAGCGGCGTGATCTGCGTCTATGTCGCCATCGGTCAGAAGGAATCGACCATCGCGGCGATCGTCAAGCATCTGCAGTCGGCCGGGGCGATGCCGTACACCATCGTCGTCGCCGCCCCGGCTTCGGCGCCGGCGCCCCTGCAGTTCCTCGCTCCCTATGCCGGCTGCGCGATGGCCGAGTTCTTCATGTATACCACCTGGGCCCACGACGAGGACGGCCAGCCGCTGATCCGCGACGGGGTCCACGTTCCGCGCCCGCTCGCGGAGGGTGGCCGTGGTCTGGCCACCTTCATCGCCTACGACGACCTGTCCAAGCAGGCGGCGGCGTACCGCGAGATGTCGCTGCTGTTGCGGCGCCCGCCGGGGCGTGAAGCCTATCCCGGCGACGTGTTCTATCTCCACAGCCGCTTGCTGGAGCGTGCGGCCAGGCTGCACCCACGCCTCGGCGGCGGCAGCCAGACCGCGTTCCCGGTGATCGAGACCCAGCAGGGCGAGGTTTCGGCCTACATCCCCACCAATGTGATCTCGATCACCGATGGGCAGATCTATCTCCAGCCCGACCTGTTCAACCAGGGCCAGCGACCGGCGATCGACGTCGGGCTCTCGGTCAGCCGGGTCGGTGGCAATGCGCAGAAACCGGCCATGAAGCGGGTCGCGGGATCGCTCAAGCTCGATCTCGCCGCCTACCGTGAACTGCAGGCCTTCGCCCAGCTCGGCACCGACCTCGACCGCTTCACCCAGCGGGCGATCGACCGCGGTTCGCGGATGATGGAGATCCTCAAACAGGATCAGGCGGCGCCGATGCCGATCGGCGAGCAGATCGCGGTGCTCAAGGGCGCCAATGCGGGCATGGTCGATCGCATCCCGTTGCAGCACATCCGCGCCTTCGAGGAGGATTTCTGCCAGACCTTCCGCGACGAGTTCCCCGAGTTGCTCGCCGCATTGAGCCAGGATCGCAAGCTGACGATGGACGAGGAGCGGGCCTTCTCCGAGGCGGCCGACCGGTTCCGCGCCCGGTTCTGTGCCAACCGCGGGCTGAAGGGTTGAGCGCGTGGCCGGTCCGCGACAGATCCTCGACCGGCGAGCGAGCATCGCCAAGACCCGCAAGATCACCCGGACCATGGAGCTGGTCTCGGCGGCGAAGCTGAAGAAGGCCGAGGCGGAGGCCGACGCCTTCCAGCCCTACGCCCGGGTGCTGCAGGACATTGTCACCCATCTCCAGTGGGCGGCGACCGGAGCGAACCCGGAACACGCGCTGATGCACACCCGCAACGTGCAGCGGGTTGCGCTGGTGGTCTGTGCGAGCGAACGCGGTCTGTGCGGCAGTTACAACGTCAACATCGTGCGCGCGGCCATCGAGCGCAAACGCTACCACGAAGCGCAGGGGCGCAGCGTCGATTTCAGTTGTTTCGGGCGCAAGGGCGCTGGCTCGCTGCGCTTTCTCGGCGAGGAGATCGCGGCCGAATACGCCGGGTTCATCGAGCAGCCCGACTTCGATCGCACCCGCGACATCACCAATCTGCTGATGGAGCGCTACGTCGCCGAGGATGTCGACCTGGTCGAGGTGGTCCACGCGCGCTTCATCAACCTCGCGACCCTGCGGCCGCGGCACTTCCAGCTCCTGCCCTGCGGCGCCGACCTCGGCCGGCCGGCACCGCCCCGTCAGCTGCTGCCCAGCGAGTACTTCTTCCACCCGGAACCCCGCGAGCTGCTCTCCAAGCTGGTTCCGCGCACGGTGCGGGTGGAATTCTACTCCGGCCTGCTGCAGGCGGCGGCCGGGGAACAGGCCGCGCGCCGGCTGGCGATGAAGACCGCGACCGAATCGGCCGACGAGATCATCGGCGAACTCACGCGGCAGTACAACGGCGTGCGCCAGTCGAAGATCACCCAGGAGATCGCCGAGATCGTCGGCGCGGTGGAGGCCATGTCGTGATCCGGACACCGCGCGCGATACAGAGGGGACTGCCATCATGAGCACCGAGGCTCCGGCCCAGGACGACATCGACACCGGCACCGTGGTCCAGGTGATCGGCTCGACCATCGACGCCGAGTTCACCCGCCTGCCACGCCTGCTCAACGCGTTGGTGGTCGAACGCGACGAGGGTCCGCTGGTGTTCGAGGTGCAGCAGCATCTCGGACGCAACCGCGTGCGCGCGGTGGCCATGGGCTCGACCGACGGGCTCAAGCGCGGCGACCGGGTGCGCGACACCGGCGCCGCCATCACCGTGCCCACCGGCGAGCAGACCCTGGGGCGGATCTTCAACGTGCTCGGAGAGACCATCGACCGCGGTCCGCAGCTGCCAGCGAGTGCCGAGCGCAAGCCGATCCATCGTCGGGCTCCGCTGTTCAGCGAGCTCGAGCCCGACGACGTGGTGTTCGAGACCGGGATCAAGGTCCTCGATCTGCTCACCCCCTATCCCAAGGGCGGCAAGATCGGCCTGTTCGGTGGCGCGGGTGTCGGCAAGACCGTGACCATCATGGAGCTGATCAACAACGTGGCCAAGGCCCATGGAGGCTACTCGGTCTTCGCCGGGGTCGGCGAGCGCACCCGCGAGGGCAACGAGCTGTGGCAGGAGATGATCGAGGCCGGGGTCATCGCGGTCGAGCGCGATGCCGAGGGCCAGCCGGCGGAGAATGCCGACGGCTACGCTCCGGTCGATTCCGCCGCCAGCCGCTGCGCGCTGGTCTACGGCCAGATGAACGAGCCGCCGGGAGCCCGTCTGCGTGTGGCGCTCTCGGCGCTGACCATGGCCGAGGCCTTTCGCGACGGCGGCAGCGGTCGCGATGTGTTGCTGTTCATCGACAACATCTTCCGCTTCACCCAGGCCGGCAGCGAGGTTTCGGCCCTGCTCGGGCGGCTGCCTTCGGCGGTGGGCTACCAGCCGACCCTGGCCAGCGAAATGGGCGCGCTGCAGGAGCGGATCACCTCGACCCGGCGCGGCTCGGTGACCTCGATCCAGGCGGTGTACGTCCCCGCCGACGACCTCACCGACCCGGCACCGGCGAACACCTTCGCCCACCTCGACGCGATGACCATCCTCGACCGGTCGATCACCGAGAAAGGCATCTACCCAGCGGTCGATCCGCTCGGCTCTTCGAGCCGGATGCTCCAGGCGCACATCATCGGCGCGCGCCACTACGCGGTGGCGCGCGAGGTGGTGGGCATCCTCCAACGTTACAAGGACCTGCAGGAGATCATCGCGATCCTTGGCGTCGACGAGCTCTCCGATGCCGACCGACGCCTGGTGGCGCGGGCGCGGCGGGTCGAGCGCTTCTTCTCGCAGCCGTTCCAGGTCGCGGAGGCCTTCACCGGCATCGAGGGCAAGTACGTCGCGCTCGCGGACACGATCGCCTCCTTCGAGGCCCTGCTCTCCGGCGACTACGACGGCCTGCCCGAGGCGGCCTTCATGTACGTCGGCACCATTGCCGACGCGGTGGCCAAGGCCGAAGAGATGGAGTCCTGAACGATGGTCCTGCGGGTCCACTTCATCACTCCCAGGGGCTTCGCCTACGTGCAGCAGACCGGACATCTGGTGCTGCCGGCCTTCGACGGTGAGGTCGGCATCCTGCCCGGTCACGCGCCGTTCGTCTGCCTGCTCGGCTATGGCCGCTGTCGGCTCGATCAGCAGGGGGGTGACCCGGAATACGTCGCGTTGCGCGGTGGAGTTGCCTGGATCCAGCGCAATCAGGTGGCGGTGGTGACCGAGTCGCTGCTGCGCGCACGCGAGATCCGGCCCAGGCGGGTGTTGCGACAACTCGCCGAGCTCGATGCCGCCACCTACGATGATACGCCGGCCCTCGCCACCGCCCACACCGAGGCCCGGTGGTTGATCGCGCAGCTGCACTGCGTGCACGAGCCGGTGCCGCGCCTGCGCCAGGTCGATCCGGACCTGGGCTGAACCGCTCGCCGGACATCCCCGCATCCGGCCACAGCGTCCATCGCCCATCCCGGTTGCGGGCGAGCAGGCAGGAGCGCCCACTGGGCCGCGCGGGGCAGCGCCTCCTCTGAAGGAAGCGATTCGTGATGAGATGATGGCCGTGGTCAGGGCGACCCAGAGCTCGCAGAATGAGGGCCATGCCTCGCCTCCACCTGCGTCACTATGGCCCAAGCACCAAAGCGGGCCGGGCGGTGGGACGCAGGTGGGCGACGCAAGGCATGCCGACCTGGTGATCGGCGCTCCCGGGCCGAGCTTTGAGCGGCCCGGGGCCGTAGTTGCGCCGCAGCATTGTCCTGCGAACACTGCTGGCTATCATGGACAGGATCCCTGTCCCTACGATCGGTCGTAGTCAATCGATGCGATGGCCTCGGGATCCGCGCTGCAGCGCGTGCGAAACGGAGGTCGGTCATGTCTGGAACCCGGCACGATGAAGCCATGCTCAGCGGCAGTTCCCTGCGACGGGAGCTGATCCTGCTGCCGGTACTGGCGATCGTCACCCTGGGCGTGCTCGGTGTGGTCGTCGCGACGCTGGCCTTGCAGCGCAGCGGCGCGCGCCAGCTCGCGAGCTACCGCAGCGACCAGCTCGCGGCGCGACGCCAGCGGCTCATGGACTGCGTCGACGTGGCCTATGCCGGCTTCGTGGCCAAGTGCGAACGGGCTGGCGACAAGCAGGCGATCATCGAGCGCTACGGCGCCGAGTTGCGCAGCATCCTCGACGTGGCCGAGAACGCCATCCGCACCGAGTTCGAACCGGGTCTCGGCGATGCCGGTCGTCAGGCGGCGCAGAGCCGCGCCAAGGCCGCGGTCGCCGGTTTGCGCTACGGTCCGCGCAACGACCAGGGCGAGCAACGTGGCTACGTGTGGATCAACGATATGGGCACGCCCTGCCCCAAGATGGTCATGCATCCCGCGGCGCCACAGCTCGCCGGCGTGGTCATGGACGACGCGAAATACGACTGTGTCGGCCCCGAGCACAAGAACCTGTTCGTCGCCTTCCGCGAGACCTGTGCCGAGGACGGCGAGGGGTTCGTGCTCTACAGCTGGCCGCGGCCGGGGTATGAACAAGCACAACGCAAGCTCGGCTATGTCCGGCTGATCCCCGAATGGAACTGGGTCATCGGCACTGGCGTCTACGTCGAGGACGCGGTGGCGGACGCGATCGCGGTCGCGCTCGAGGATCTGCGTGGCATGCGTTACGGCCCCGAGGACCCGCGCACCGGCGACCCGATCGGTTATTTCTGGATCAACGACATGGGCGAGCCGTTCCCGCGGATGGTGATGCATCCGACTGCGCCGCAGCTCGAGGGCGTGGTGATGGACGATCCGAAATACGACTGCGCGCTGGGGCAGAGCGAGACCAACCTGTTCGTCGCCTTCCGCGACATCTGCGCCGAGAACGGCGCCGGCTTCGTCGACTACAGCTGGCCCAAGCCAGGGGCGGCCGAACCCCAGCCCAAGCTCGGCTACGTCCGACTCTACGAGCCGCTGGACTGGATCATCGGCACGGGTGTGTACATCGATGACATCGAGCAGCAGGTGGCGCAGAAGCGCGCCGCGGTCGAGGCCCAGACCCGAGCGCTGTTGTGGTGGTTGATCCCCGGCGTGCTGGTGGCCAGCGCCGCGGTGGCGCTGGTGCTCTCGTTCCGGGCCAACTCGCGGATGGTCCGTCCGCTGCGACGGCTGGTCGGATCGATCCGGCATCTGGGTGCGGGCGATGCCGCGGCCGCGCGAACCGAAGCCGATCCCGCGGCCACGGCCGATGCGCGCAGCACGCTCGCTGTGGTCCTGGCCGAGATGGGCCGGGTGGCGGCGGTGCTCGAGCAGCGCTCGTTGGCCCTGCACGCGGTGGGCGGCGGCGATCTCGCCCGGCGCGTGGAGCAGCTCGGTGAGCGCGACCTGCTCGGCCAGGGGATGTGCGCGGTCACCGACAATCTCGGTGCGATGGTCGGCACCATCCGCACCAGCGCAGCCGGACTGGGCGAGGCCGCGGGCGACCTCGAACGGATCTCGGCCGAACTCGAGCAGGGCGCCAGCGAGATGGCCGGTCGCTCGAGCTCGCTGACCGAGTTTAGCGAGGCGATGTCGGCCCACCTCGGCACCATCGCGTCTTCCGGCGAGGAGATGTCGGTGACCATCGATGCCATCGCTTCGGCGGTGGAGCAGATGGCGACCTCGGTCGCCGCCACCGGCGAGCAGGCGGAACAGGGTGAACAGATCGCCAGCGACGCCCTGGGCATGGCCGAGACCGCCAACGGCAAGATGAACACGCTCGGCACCAATGCCTCCGAGATCGGCCAGGTGACCGAGGTGATCAAGAACATCGCCCAGCAGACCAACCTGCTCGCGCTCAACGCCACCATCGAAGCCGCTTCGGCCGGCGAAGCGGGGCGCGGTTTCGCGGTGGTCGCAGCCGAGATCAAGGAACTGGCGGCGCAGTCCTCGCAAGCCGCGGGTCAGATCGCGGGCCAGATCGAGACGATGCAGGAGGACACCACCGGCGCGATCCGCTTCATCGAGCAGGTCGCCGACATCGTCCGCCGGCTGAGCGAGTCGATGCATGTGATCGCCAGCGGGGTCGAAGAACAGAAGAGCACCGCGGCCGATATCGCACGCAATGTGCAGGAGGTCAACGCCGGTGCGACCAGCTACGCCGAGACGGTCGGCCAGATGGCCGCCCAGGGCAATGAGATGTCGGCCAACGTCCGCGAGGTCGACGCTGCGGTCAGCGCGTCCAAGCAGCGCATCGAGCAGGTGCATCGCAGCACGGCCGAACTCAACCGGATGGCCGGTGAGCTGCAGAAGGTGGTGAGCCGCTTCCGCCTCGAGGGATGATGGGCCCGGGCTCGGCCGTGGACGTTCGGCAGGAGCCGGGTAGCGTGCGGCCATGGACCTGCTGGATCTCGACCTCGACGATCCGCTCCTCGGGATGGGCGAGCGCAGACGCCGCCGCACCAACCTGCGTCGCTTCGTGGTCCTGCTATGGGTGGTGCCGCTGGTGGCCTCCATCGGCACTGTCGGCTACATGATCGAGGGGCTCGCCCCGATCGACAGCCTGTACATGACCGTGATCACCATGTCGACGGTCGGCTTCGGCGAGGTCCAGGAACTCGGCGCTGGTGCGCGGGTGTTCACCATCTTCCTGATCATCATCTCGTTGGGCATCGTCGGCTACTCGCTGACCGCCCTCGCCGCCTTTCTGCTCGAGGGCGAGTTGCACAGCATCATCAAGGGGCGCCGCATGAATCGCCGGATCTCCGGTCTCAGCGACCACATCATCGTCTGCGGCTGCGGCAACACCGGTCGTTGGATCGCCGAGGAGTTCCACAACACCAGCACGCCGTTCGTGATCATCGATCAGGACCAGGCCGCGGTCGAGAGCTGGGCCGGCGAGCGCGACGTGCCGGCGGTATTCGGCGACGCCACCGACGACATGGTGCTCGAATCGGCTGGCATCAAGCGGGCCCACGGGCTGGTCGCCGCTCTGGCCGAGGACAAGGACAACGTCTACGTCGCGCTCTCCGCGCGCGCCTTCAACGCCGAGCTGCGGATCATTTCGCGCGTCGTCGACGAGGAGAACGCCGGCAAGCTCATCCGTGCCGGCGCCAACCAGGTGGTCTCGCCCAATCGCATCGGCGGGCTGCGCATCGCCTCGGCGATGGTGCGGCCTTCGGTGGTCGGCTTCCTCGACCGGATGCTCTACTCGCGCGAATCGGTGTTGCGGCTCGAGGACGTGCTCATCGCGCAGAACAGCGCGATGGTCGGCCGCTCGTTGCGCGAGCTCGACCTGGGACGCAAGACCGGCGTGATGATCGTGGCGGTGCGCGGGCCCAACGACGAGTTCCTGTTCAACCCCGGTGGCGACAACCGCATCGATTCGGACAGCGTGCTGGTCGCGCTCGGATCGAACGAACAGATCGCCGCCCTGCGACGCTTCGCCACCGGCCGCGAGCAGTAGCACGCCGGGGCTCGCGCACCCCCTCCGCTGCGGCTTCGATGCCCGTCGACCGCTGCCTGTTGCCTTGCACCCCGCAGCCAAACAATGCGACGATGCCGATCGGTCAGCTGGTTCCGGCGCTCCAGGAAGCCCTGGCGGTGCTCGCGCCCCATTCCTGTCACGCCAGCGCCTACGTGCGCCGCGACACCGGCACCCGGGTGCGTACCGACAACCAGGGCGGCGTGCCGCTACCGATGTCTCCGCGGGCGGGGTTCACCCTGACCGCCTGGCGCGGCGGGCGGATCCACGAGGCTTCCTGCGACGACGCGCGACCAATGACCGTGGCCCGTGAAGCCAGGCGTCTGGCCAAGCGCCTGGCTTCTTGCGCGCTGCCGGTCGAAGGGCCGTGCCCGCAGCCAGGCGAGGCGCTGGAGCGCAGCTTCGAGCACGAGATGGAGCGCGACAGCCGCGAGGTGCCGGTCGATGAGAAGCTGGAGCTGGGCCGGGCCTTGCGCGAGCACCTGCTCGGCCGCGGCGAGCGCCTGGTCGAGGCCCTGACCGAGGTCGCCGATGTCCACGCCGACATCCTCTACGTCGATGCTCAACGCCAGTTGCGCCAGCGCCTGCATCGAGTGCGTCAGATCGCACTCGGCGTGTTCGCCGACGACGCGCATCAGGCTCAGCTGCACGACGGTTTCGAGCGTATCGGCGGCTGGGAGCACATGCAGCTCGAGCCCGACCGCTGGGAGGCCTTGCTACGCGACGGTCCGCGGATCCTCGGCGCGCCGCGGATCCCCGACCCCGGTCGCCACGTCTGCGTGTTCGCGCCCTCGTTCGCCGGCATGTTCGCCCACGAGGCCTTCGGCCACGGCACCGAGCAGGACCTGTTCCGCAAGCGTCGGGCCAAGGGCGCGGAATACATGGGGCAGCAGGTCGCCAGCGAGATGGTCGACATGTTCGATGATCCCAGCAACGGTTGGGCCGCGAGCTACTTCTTCGACGACGAGGGCGTGCTCGCCCACCCGACCCGGATCATCGACAAGGGTGTGCTGGTCGCCGGGCTCAACGACGCCCAGAGCGCGGCGGCGCTCCAGGCCTCGGGGATCCAGGTGGCCAAGAGCGCCAACGGCCGGCGCGAGGCCTTCGACCACAAGGTCTACGCCCGGATGAGCAACACCTTCTTCGGTCCGGGTGCAAGCGACCTGGAGGCGATGATCGCCTCGGTCGAGCATGGCTATCTGTTGCGCCACCCCTCCAACGGCATGGAGGACCCGCAGGGCTGGGGCATCCAGCTCGAGGGGGCCTACGCCGAACGCATCGCCGAGGGCGCGCTGACCGGCGAGGTGTTCTCGCCGGTGGTGGTCACCGGCTTCGTGCCGGACCTGCTGCGCTCGATCAGCATGGTCGGGAGCGAGGTGGCGGAGTGCAGCCTGGGCATGTGCGGCAAGGGCTACAAGGAATGGGTCAAGGTCACCGACGGCGGGCCGGCCCTGCGGCTGGAGGCGGTGCTGGCATGACGCTCGAGGATCTGGTCCAACAGCTCAAGACCTGTCCGGGCATCGCCCAGTGGCAGGTGCTCGAATCGCGCGCGCATCGCGGCGAGCGCTATCTCACCTTCCTCGAGGCCGAGTGCGAGCGTTCGGTCGAGACCTGCTCGTGGGAGGTCTGGTTGGCCCTGCCGCAACGCGACGGCAAGCACGGCGAGGCGCGGTTCGAGCTCGATGCCGCGGCTGATGCCCCGGTGCTCGCGGATCGGCTCGAAGAGGCCCTTGCCCATGCGGCCGCGACCCGGTTGCCTGCCTGGCACCTGCCGGGCCCGGGTTCAGATGGCGTGGCGCGCACCGCGGTCGACGTGCTCGCGGCCGAGGTCTCGCCCTGGCTGAGCGTCGACCGCGCCTGTGGCGAATTCGTCCAGGCCTGTGCCGCGGTGCCGTGGGTCGAAGCGGCGAGCTGCGAAATGGCCTTCACGCATACGGCGCGGCACCTGGTCAATCATCACGGCCTCGATCTGAGCGATCAGCAGCAGCGTCTGGAGGCCGAGTACGTCCTGCTCCACCGCGACGCGGCCGGTATCGAACGTGAGCTCTACGGCGCCGCCGAAGCGGTCGACGCCCATGCGCTCGAGCTGGTGCGCCGGGTCACCGAGGCAGCCCGCGATCTGCGCGAGGGCGCCGACCCGGTGCCCCCGCCGACAGGTCCGCGCGCGGTCCTGTTGCCGGAATGCTACTTCACCGAGCTGCTTGGTTACTACGTCCACCACACTGATGCCGCGACCCACGTGCGTGGGCTCAACCGCCTGGAGCCCGGCGAGGCGGTGGCCGTGGATCCGGGAGCCGAGGCCTTCGATCTGCACAGCGACCCGCGGGTGTCGAGCACCGCCGCCTACGGCTTCGATCCCAACGGCTATGCGCCCACGCGCCAGACCCTGATCGCTGCCGGGCGGGTGCAGCAGCTCCACGGCAGCGCCCAATGGATGCAGGTCCTCGGCCGCAGCCCGCGGGGCACCGCCGGGACGCTGGTGGTCAAGCCGGGGCGCCAGGGTGTCGACCAGCTGCGCAGCGAGGGCGTGCTGGAGATCGTGCGCTTCAGCGAGTTCGGTCCGCGACTGGACACCGGCGCCTTCGCCGGCGAGATCCGCCTCGGCTGGCTGCATGGGCCGGATGGCGAACGTCGGGCGGTGCGCGGCGGTAGCCTGACCGGCAGTGTGGCGGCAGCGATGGCCGGGGTCGCCTTCAGCCGCGAGAGCGTGGCGGCCGGCAACTACAAGGGGCCGCGGTTCGCGCTGCTCGGCCGCGCCGACATCGCCGTCTGAGCGCGAGGCCCCGCCGGGAGCGACCCAGGGCGGTCCGGGCCGTGGGGGGCCGACCGGCCGCGTGCCTCGGTCATCGCAGACCATGCTGCTGGTAACCACTCAGGCCCATCGGGCATGAGTGGTTACCAGCCATGGGGTCTGGCGCCGGGTGGTGGTGGGCGGATACGTTTCGGCGTAGCCGATCCGCCCACGCTTGCATCTGCATGCAGATGCAAGCGAACCACGACAAAGCCAGGGGGGCAGGTCCTCACCAAGTGAGGACCGTAGGGGCGAAGCCCCTGCGTAGGTGCGCTGCTGCAACGTGACGACCCCCGCGGTGGTGCCGCGGGGGTCGTGCAGTGCCGGGATGGAACCGGGGTGTGCGGGCGATCAGCGATAGAGGTTGTAGAACGACTGCAGGCCCTGGTAGAGCGCCTGGTCGCCGAGTTCCTCTTCGATGCGCAGCAGCTGGTTGTACTTGGCCATGCGGTCGGTGCGCGAGGCCGAGCCGGTCTTGATCTGGCCGCAGTTGGTCGCCACCGCGATATCGGCGATGGTCGCGTCCTCGGTCTCGCCGGAGCGATGGGAGAGCACGCAGGTGTAGTTGTTGCGCTTGGCCAGCTCGATGCAGTCGAGGGTCTCGGTCAGGGTGCCGATCTGGTTGACCTTGATCAGGATCGAGTTGCAGGCATCCATCTTCACGCCTTTGTGGAAGCGCGTGGGATTGGTGACGAAGAAGTCGTCGCCGACCACCTGGACCTGGTCGCCGAGCTCCTTGGTGAACTTGACGTAGCCGTCCCAGTCGTCCTGGTCGAGGGCGTCCTCGATCGAGATGATCGGGTACTTGTCACACCAGCCCTTGAACTTCTCGACCATGTCGTCGGCATTGAACAGCTGATCGGGGTCCGACTTCCAGAACTTGTAGCCCTTCTTGTCGCCTTCGTCCCAGAGTTCGGAGGAGGCGCAGTCGAGCGCGATGGCGAAGTCCTTCTCCCGGCCCGGCTCGTAGCCCGCTTCGCCGATGGCGGTCATGATGAAGTCGAGCGCCTCGTCGTTGCCGCAGTCAGGGGCGAAGCCGCCTTCGTCGCCGACCGCGGTGTTGTGGCCGGCCTTCTTGAGCACCTTCTTCAGGCTGTGGAAGACCTCGCAGACCATACGGATGCCTTCGCCGAAGCTCGTGGCGCCGACGGGCATGACCATGTATTCCTGGAAGTCGATCTTGTTGTCCGCGTGCTTGCCGCCGTTGATGATGTTGGCCATCGGCACGGGCAGCTGGCGGGCGTTGGTGCCGCCGATGTAGCGGTACAGCGGCAGGGCATGGGCCTCGGCCGCGGCCTTGGCGGTGGCCAGCGAGACGCCGAGGATGGCGTTGGCGCCGAGCTTGCTCTTGTTGTCGGTGCCGTCGATCTCGATCATCAGCGAATCGATGCCACGCTGGTCGGCGGCGTCGAGACCGATGAGCTTGGGCTTGAGGGTCTCGTTGACGGCCCGTACCGCCTTGAGCACGCCCTTGCCGAGGTACTTGTCCTTGTCGCCGTCGCGCAGCTCACAGGCTTCGTAGATACCGGTGGAGGCGCCGGAGGGGACCGCCGCGCGGCCCATGGAGCCGTCGTCGAGCAGAACGTCGACTTCGACGGTCGGGTTGCCGCGGCTGTCGAGGACCTGACGGGCTTTGACGTCTTCGATGTACATGGAGTGCCTCACTCGCTGTAGTGGTGAATGGTGTTCGGGGCGGGATCCTCGGCGCGAGCCGGGAGTGGTGAAGGGAAAAATCCGGTCGCGGAGCCATCTTCCGGTTCAGGCCACGGCAATAGCGCGACGACGGGAACCGTCGTCGCGCTGGATGAGCCGCGGCAGAATACGGGGCGGAGGCGGATTCAGCCGGCCAACGCGCGGATCTCGTCCGGCGTCGCCCGCGAATAGGGCTTGCCGAGCTGGACGGCGACCCAGCTCTGCACCGGCGGCGCGAGGTCCACGCCGGAGCTGGCCTTGATCACGGCGATCATCCGCGCGTCGCGACGGGACCGCTCCTTGCGCTTGCGCACGCCGTTGGCCAGGCGGGTGTTCCGCTGGTTCTCGCGGCGGGAATCGAGGCGGGTCTTGCGGCGCAGTCCGATAGCCATTGGGGGCCTCCTCCGGGCAGGGCGCAGAACGATAAGCGATATGGCGGATGTGCAAGGTGAAACCGCCGGGCGCGGTCAGCGGTTACAGGGCGGTGGCGACGCTCGGGGTCGGCGCGAAGTTGGTGTAGACCTCGGTCACATCCTCGTGTTCGTCGAGCTGGTCGAGGAACTTCTGGATCCGCTGGGCGGTGGCGAGGTCGTCGATCGGCGCTTCGTTGTCTGGCAGCTTGGTGATGTCGCTCTGCTCGATGGTCAGCCCGGCGGCCTCGAGCGCCTGGCGGATGGCATCGTACTGGTCGGGCGGAGCGTTGATGCTGACGGTGTCGGTATCGGCCTCGGCGATGTCGTCGGCATCGCAGTCGGCTTCGAGCAGGACCTCCATCACGCGGTCCTCGTCGGCGCCAGTGACGAGGAACGTGGCGACCTGCTTGAACTGCCAGGCGACGCAGCCGGGTGCGCCCATGTTGCCGCCAGCGCGTTCGAACAGCTTGCGGATTTCGGGCGCGGTGCGGTTGCGGTTGTCGGTCATGGTCTCGACCACCACCGCGACTCCGGCCGCGGCGTAACCCTCGTAGACCAGCTCTTCGATCGGCTTGTCGTCGCTCTCGCCGGTGGCCTTCTTGATGATCCGGTCGATCGCGTCCTTGACCATGTTGGCCGCGCGGGCCTTGGCGATCGCGAGCCGCAGACGTGGGTTCATGTCCGGATCTGGGCCGCCGACCTGGATCGCGCCCTTGATCAGCTTGCCCATCCGCGTGATGACGGCCGCCTTCTTGGCGTCGTTGGCCGCTTTCTTGTGCTTGATGTTCGCCCAGTGGCTATGACCGGCCATGATGCGGTACCTCGTCGCGGATCAGTTCTGCTTCGGATCCGCGCTCTTCTTGGACGTGGACGTGGCGCTGCGCTTGCTCGATCTGGCGCTCGCCGCCTTCTTCTTCGCTGCGCTCTTCTTCTTGGCTTGTGTGCCGCCATCGCCGTCGGCGTTCTTGCTGCTCGCGCTGCTGCTCTTCGTGGTCGTGGTCTTCTTCTTGCCAGCACCCCTGGTCGCGGCCTTCTTTTTCTTCGCCGCCTTCTTCGGCTTGGGGCCCATGCCGAGCGGGTCGGGCTTGGACCAACGATACCCGATCGGCTTGGGGTCGAAGATGTCGTGTTGTTCGAGGAAATCGCAATGTTCGCGCAGGCCACGGGCCAGCCGCAGGCGCTCCTCGGATTCCAGCGTTTCCACCAGGGCCGGGGCGACCTCCTCGGACTCCATCTTCTTGGGGATGCCGCCGAGGAACCGGAGCAGCTCGATCTGCTCTTCGTCGGTGGGGAAGGTCTGCAGGCCGCAATCGACCAACAGGGCCCATTCGACCATGTCGGCGCGGATCAGGGTGGTGTCCGGCAGGGCGCGGATGGTCTCCATGCCGTCGGGCGTACGCATGGTCGCCGAGAGATCCATGCTGCGGAACGCGGTGTAGAGGTCGGCCAGCAGGCTGTGCAGGTCCTCGGCCTTCTCGCGGCAGCGCGGATAACGGGGGCCGAGGATGTCCTGGATCTCGCGTACGGTTGCCACCCGCATGTCGTTCCAGTCGATGTACTCGGCCTTGATCCGCTTGAGCGCTTCGCGCGCGGTGCGTTCCGCCGTGGCGAGTTCGAGAATCTGGTGGATCAGGGCCTCGATGAAGTCTTCCTGTTCCACGACCTTGCGCCTGCCATACCGCTCTTCGAGCGCCTCGCAGATCTTCATCAAGGTGCGCTTGCTGATCTTGGCAGTGGCCATGGTCGGGCTCCGGCACAGGAAAGGCGCGTCGCCACGCCTGGAAGGGTGGCTCGTTCTACGCCGGGCGCTGCAGGGGTCAATGCGAGGCAGGCGGGCGCAACGCACCTGTCGAGCCCCGACCTGAGTCCAGCAGTAGGCTATTGCGGGCATCTGTCCCGTCTGGAGCCGGGTCCGGCCTGCGATCCGAAGGTTGGGCGCCTTGCGCGGTTCCGAGTTCCGGCGGCCTGCCCCCGATTGACCCGGACCAGTAGTCGGGCACCATGGGGGAGGTATGTCCATAGGTGCGCAGAACGAGCGAGACGACGAAACGAACCGCGAGCGCGAGGATGCGATCGCACCGTTCCAGTGTCCGCCGCCGTCTTCCGCTGCACAACCACCAGCACCCGGGGATCCCGGCGCCACGGCGGTGACCATGCCGATGGGCAGTGCCCCGGCCGCTCCGCCCGGCGCTCCGACTGCGGGCGCAGTCCCTGAGGCGACCATCGGCGCGACCCAGGCCACCTTCGCCGGGGGCGAGGATGCCACCATGGCCACCGCTGCCGGTCCGGGCCACGGCGCTGCGACCGACGATGCCGGCGAGGTCCGGCCCGGTTCGGTCTGGGCCGGTGACTTCCGCATCGGCGCGATGCTCGGTCGCGGCGGCATGGGCGCAGTCTACCGGGCGCAACAGCTGAGTCTGGATCGCCAGGTGGCGATCAAGGTCCTGCCGGGGCACCTGAGCCGCAACGAGGGATTCCGCAAACGCTTCGTGCTCGAGGCCAAGGCGGTGGCGCGGATCAACTCGCCCCACGTGATCCAGATCCACACTGCTGGGCAGCACGAGGGCCACAGCTTCTTCGTGATGGAATACGTCGAGGGCCGCGACCTCGCCGCACGGATCAAGGCGGGATGGCGTCCGACCTACACCGAGGCTCTGGAGTTGGTGCTGCAGGCGGCCCGCGGGCTGCAGGCGGCCGGCGAGCAGGAGATCATCCACCGCGACATCAAGCCCGGCAACATGATGGTCACCGACGCCGGTGAGCTGAAGTTGATGGACTTCGGCCTGGTCAAGCTCGCCAAGAGCGATTCCAACCTGACCATGACCGGAACCATCATGGGCACGGTCAGCTATTTCAGCCCCGAGCAGGGCCGAGGCGAGGTCTGCGATGGCCGTACCGATCTCTATGCCCTGGGGGTGGTGTTTTACGAACTGCTCTGCGGCAAGCTGCCGTTCACCGGCAACGACGCCACATCGATCATCTATCAGCACATCCACGAAGCGCCGTGTCCTCCGCAGGAGATCGACCCTGCGATCCCGGAGGACTACCAGGCGGTGGTGCTCAAGTGCATGCAGAAGCGAGCCGAGGACCGCTATCAGAACGCGGCCGAACTCGTCGCCGACCTCGAGCGCCTGCGCGGTGGCGAAGCGCCGCGCACCGCCCTGTGCGAACCGGCCGCCCTGCGTGCCGGCGCGACCGTGGTCCGTCGCACGGAATTCTCGCAGGAGCGCCGTCATGGGCGTGCCCGCGGCATGCTCCTGTTCCTGCTGCTCCTGGTCGCGGCAGGCGGTGGTGGCTGGTGGTACTGGAAGCACCATCTCACGCCGCCTCCCACGCCCGCTCCCGCTCCCGATCCGGCTGTGACGGGTCACCACGGCGGCGTTCCGAGCGGCGGTGGATCCGGCGGTCGGTCGGAGGCTGCGGACGCGGCCGATGCCCAGCAGTTGCGCCGGGCCGAAGCCGCACTCGCCGCCGGCGAACTCGAGCTGGCGCGCGAACTGCTGCAGGATCCTGCCGGTGGTACGCGCGGTGGTACCGGCTGGGATGATCTGCATGCGCAGATCGAGCGGGCCGAGGCCGTCGCGGCGACCGCGGTCCAGCTGCGCCGCGCACGCAACCTGATCGAGACGGGCGAGATCGCTGCCGCGCTCGCGGTGCTCGAAGCACAACAGACGCGGACTCGCGATCCGGAACAGCTGGCGCGCATCGAAGAGCTCAGCGGCAAGGCCAAGCGGATCGACAAGTTCCTCGCCGCTGCCGAGCAGGGTCTGCTGGCCGGCGACCTGGACACCGCGCGCCAGAGCTACAGCAATTCCAATCTGGTGATGGCCAACGAGGCCGCGCGCAAGGGCGCCGAGGTGGTCTCGTTGTGCACCGAGTTCGACAGGGCGCTCGCGGCAGAGAACCTAGAGGCCGCGCGCGCCGCTCTGGAGAAGCTGCGGCTCGCGCAGCCCGATCAGCGGGTGATCGCGGCCCGCGATCGACGGCTGCGACAGTACACGACCGCCGCCGCGGTCGCCGCGGCGATCGACGCGGGGGATGTCGCGGTGGCCAAGCAGCAGCTCGTGGCGCTCGAACGGCTCGATGCCGGCGACAAACGCGTGGCCGAGCTCGCCACGCGCATCGCGCTCTTTGAGCTGGTCGCCAGATTCGACGCAGCGGTGGCGACCGAGGACCTCGAGCGGGCCACCGCGCTGCTGGGCCAGATCCGCAACGCCGATGCCGGGGGCTCGACCTGGTCTGCCGCCGCCAAACGTCTGACCGCCTCGCGGCTGGTCGAGCAGGAGGCCGCCGCCGCGGCGCGCACGCGCGAGCGCGAGCTCAAAGCGGGCGCCGCGGCGATCCGCCAGGAGCTGGCGGCAGAGGGCGCGGATCTCGCGGCCGTGGACGCAGCCATCGCCGGGTTCGCGGTCGACCTCGAGCCGGAGGAGCGCGCGCTCGCGCGCGCGCTCGAAGCCGAGCTCGCAGCGACACGGCACGTGCGTTCGATCCGCGCGTTTTTCGCCCGGCTCGATGCCGCGGTGCTCGCCGGCGATGCGGACGCGCTCGCCAGGCTGGTCGAGGATCCGGAGCATCGCGCTCGCTTGCTGGCGCTCAGCGACAGCGAGGGCCTGACCTTCACGCACAGCGTCGAGGAGATCGGTGCCGGCGATCAGCTCGAGGTCAGCGCCCGGCTCGAGACCCGGACCGCGCGCACGCCGCAGTTGCGGCTCCACTATCGCTACCGGCTGCAGCGCGCCGCAGGGGAATGGGCCCTGAGCGGCGCCGCGTTGCAGCAGGACGCCACGGGGGAATGAGACCATGAGACACCCGCTCGCCTGCATCCTTGCCTGGTGTGTCGTCGCGACCATCACCGCGGCCGAACCGACCAGTCCGGATCTGCCGCTGGGGGTCGTGCGCGCGGTCGACGCAGCGCAGGTGCAGATCGAGTTTCTCGCCGAGCACGACGTCGGGGTCGACTCGGTGCTGGCGCTCTACGGACCCGGTCGGCTCGAGAAACATCCGCTGACGCAGAAGGTGATCGCCGAGCACCGCAGTCTCGACGCCCGCGCGATGGTCACCGCGGTCGACGGCGCCGTTCTCGGTGCGCGGATCTACTGGACCCGCGAGGGCGCCACGATTGCGCCCGGCCACGATGCGGTGCCAGTGCCGGGCGAGGCGAGCCCCGACACCCCCCCCGCGCTGCTGGGCGAGCCGCCCACGGTGACGGTGCCGATCCAGGGGCGGGTCGAGCTGCGCGCACCCTTGCGTGATCCCGAGGGTCGGCCGCTCAGCTGCACCTGGTCCTTGCCGGATGTCGCCCACCCCGGCGTGCTCGAGGCCGAGCATACGGGCGACCCGGTGGTCGGCTGGCTGGCTCCGGCCGTTCCTGGCGACGCCACGGTGCAGGTCATCGCACGGGATCCCGTCGGACAGACGCGCAGCGTCGAGTTGTCGATCACCGTCACCGGGCTGCCCGACGGGTGGCGTTCGCGCGCTCTGGTGAGCCAGCGTCGCATGGGCGCCGGCGTGGGGCGACCGTTGGTCTGGCTCGGGCGCAACCGCTCTGGGCGTTGGTGGGGCATCACCGAGCGCGGCGCGGTGATGACCTATGCGCCCGGTTGGCGCACCGGCCATGAACAGCCCCTGTCCGACGATGTGCGTTTGAGCGGTCCGGTGGCCATGGTTCCCGCCGAGGCGGTGGTCTATATCCTCGACGCGCGGCAACGCAGCGTCGCGGTGGTGGCTCATGACGGGGTCCTGCGCAGTCGCATCGGCGAGCTGCGCAGCCCGACCGATCTGGTGCGCGACAGCGCCGGCGCGCTCTACGTCGCCGATCAGCAGAGCGGCGGCGTGCTGGTACACGATCCCGACGGCTCCTTCCGCTGCACCCTCGGGCGGCCGGGCGAGGGTCCGGACCGTTTCGCCGGGCTGACCCGGCTGGCCATGGGGCCCGACGACACCTGCTATGCGCTCGATGCAGAGCAGGCCCAGGTGCTGCGCTACGACGCGTCGCACCGGCGCATCGGCAGCTGGCCGATCCAGGTCGGCGAAGACATCGAGCTGGTGGACATCGCCTGGCACCCGGACGGGCTGCTGGTGCTGCTCGACAGCGGCAAGGTCCTGATCGTCGGCGCCGATGGATTGGCCACGCGCTCGATCCCGCCCCTGTCCGAGAGCGGGTGGTTCGAACGCCTCTACGCGCCGTCGAGCGTGAGCGTCGATCCGGCCGGGTCGGTCTATGTCACCTATCCCGACGACGGCTTGATCGCCCGCCACGGCATCGGCGGGCGGCTGACCGGCGTCCGCGGTCCCGAGCTGTGGGCCGTGGCCTCCTGCGTCACCGACGGTCGCGGGAGCTGTCATGTGATCGACGAGCGCAGCGGGATGGTCTCGCGCTTCGACGCCGCCGGTTGGCTCACGGCTCGATTCGGCGGCATGCGCGATGCGGGCGGACCGTTCGAACGGCCCGGCGCGATGGCCGTCAGTCCCGACGGGCGCTATCTCTGCGTCGTCGACACTCGCCGCATCTGCGTGGTGCGTTACGATCTCGCTCGGCTCGAGGACCGCCCGTTGATCTTCGGTCAGAAAGGCGAAAACCAGGGCCAGTTCGAGGAGCCGGTCGGCCTGGCACTCGATGCCGCGGGGCACTGTTACGTGCTCGATGCCGACCTGCACCGTGTGGTGGTGTTCGATGCCAACGGTTCCTTCCTGTTCGATTTCGGGCGCTACGACCGGGGGCGCGAAGCCGACGAGCTGCAACGGCCGGCACGGATCGCGGTCGCCCCGGACGGCGGCACCGCCTATATCTATGACAGCCGGCGCTATGAGGTGATGAAGTTCGCGCTCGATCAGAGCGCGGGCAGCGCTCAGCATGTGACCAACACTGGCGGCCGGGGACGCGATCTCGGGCAGTTCTACAGGGTGGTCGCTATGGGCTGCGATCGGCTCGGTCTGCTCTATGTTGCCGACAGCTCGCGCGACGATCTGCAGGCCCTCGATTTCCGTGGTGCCAACGGTGTCCCCCTGTTGGCTCTCGACCACGAGCAGATCGACCTGCGTGGGATCGAGGGCATGGCCCTGCATCCCGACGGCTACCCCCTGGTCTTCGGCGATGGAACGGCGGTCGGTCTGCGCTGGGAGTAGCGCTGCGGCAGGTCAGAAATCGAAGCTGGCGGAGAGCACCAGCGTGCGCACGATCGCGCTGCTGTACTGCTCCTCCTCGTCGGCGACGAGATCTGCGGCGTCGGCACGGTAGGTTTCGTAGTGGCGGTCGTCGAACAGGTTGAGGATGCTCAGGCTGACGTGCGCGCGGCGGTCGGGACTGAACTCCTCACGGTATCCGACGCTCAGATCGAGACAGGTGTAGGACGGTACGGTCTGGACCGCGAGTTCGCCGTCCTTGAGGTGCGAGTTCGGAATCGAGAACACGGTACGCTCGTCGACCATGCGCAGCGCGCTGCCGATGAACACGCCGCCACAGCGCCAGGTGGCGCCGAAAGCGGCTTTCAAGGGAGGCGGGCCGTTGACATCACGCGGGAGCTCGGTGTCGAAGTCGTAGAGCGTGCGTGGAGCACCGACTGCCGGATCGAGCCCGACGAAGCCGCCGCCCCGGAAGACCACCGGATCGAGGTGACGGTAGCGTTGCCAGGTCAGATTGCCCCAGAGCTCCCAGTTCGTCGAGGGGCGCCAGGCCGCCTTGGCTTCCATGCCGTAGACCTGGACCGGGTTGTCGAGATTGCGCAGTTCGAACAGCGGCCCGGGCTGCTGGCTGAAATCGCCGGTGGCCAGTCCGGCGAGCCAGGCGTTCCACGCGGCCGACATCTGTGCGGCCGAGCGCGGCTGGAACAGCGGCGTACCGTTGACCCGGTTGTAGAAGCCGATCAGGCCGTAGGAGACGTCCTCGCGCACGGTCTGCCATTCGAGGTCGACGCTGGCGATGGTCTCGGCCTCGATGTCCTCGTCGGTGGTGAAGTAGTATTCTTTGGCGTATGTCTCGAACGGGGTGGGCAGGCGATAGCCGCTGAGGAAGGACAGGCGGACGAAGCCGTCGTCGAGGCGCCGGTTGAACGAGGCGCGTGGACTGAAGTTGGTGCCAACCAGCTCGTGGCGGTCGAGCCGCAGGCCGGTGGTGACGCTCCAGGGACTGGTGGGGTTCCACTGGTGTTCGACATAGCCGGCGAGGTTCTCGGTCGCCACCTGATCCCAGGTCGAGCGGTCGTCGTAGCTGCCGTCGGCGGCCCAGACGTTCGATTCGGATTCCCAGCGGGTGTATTCCGCGCCGAGGGAGACATGGTGCGCGCCGCGCTCCAGGTCGAGCTGGCCGCGGGCGGTGTCGCGGACCTCGTCGCTGCCGACCTGGATGTACTTGAAGTCCTCCTGGGGCAGGTAGACCGCGATCTGGTTGTGATAGTCGATGTCGGCGTAGCTGCGCTGGTAGTCCAGTGCGATCAGCTCGGTGTCGAAACGCAGGCCGACGTCGTGGCGTTCGATCATGACGAGATTGGAACCCGGCGAGAGGTCCTCGATCATCTCCCATTCGTCGAGATCGTAGTAGCGATAGTCGAGCGTGAGGCGGCTCTGCGCCAGGGGTTCGGCGCTGAGGCTGATCGAGGCGCGGCGCGCGGTGAGGTCGTCGATTCCGCTGCGTCCGCTGCGGGCGAAGCCGCCGCCGGCATCGAGCCCGGTGACCGCCGGCAGATCGTCGCGGGCGCTGTGCCCTGCGCTGACCTTGAGCGCGAAAGGGATCTCACCGACGCTGCCGAGCGGGCCCAACGCCGTGATATCGACGTGTTCGTGACCATAGGATCCCAGTGCGCCGACGCTGTGGGTGCGCCAGCGATCATCGGGTTCGCGTGTGGCCAGGGAGATCGCACCGCCGAAGGCGCTGGCGCCGTAGGTCACCGAAGCCGGGCCCTTGAGCACCTCCACGCGGGTGATATCGCTGTCGTGGACGTAGCCGACCCAGGGTACCGAACCGAAGAGGTCGAAGGCGAACTCGCGGCCGTTGAGCAACGCGATCGTCCGTGGGGTGTTCAAACCGCCGAGGCCACGCAGCCCGATGTCGTACTGGCCGTGCCGGGCCTGGTAGACGTCGACTCCCGGTACGTAGCGCAGGCGATCAGGCAGCGTCGGTGCCGGCGAGAGGCTGCGATCCTCGACATCGAGCACGGTCACCGACTGGGCCGACTCGGCCACCGGCTGGCGCCGTCGCGACACTGCGCGGACCCACAGATGCTGGTCGAGCGGGGTGAGGTCGGCGAGCGGGTCGACGGCGACGTGGCGCTCTTCTTCGCAGCCGAGCACAGCGGCGGCCAGCAGCAGCCCGGCGAGCGGAAACGACCTCTGCGGTGGCAATGCAGGTATGCTCATGGCTACGTGAACTTAATCGATGAATGCCACGATGCAAAGGATCAGCGTCGGCTATCCAGGGCGACTCAAAGCTCACCCCGGGAGCGCCGATCACCAGGTCGGCATGGACACGGGGGGTAACATCATGGGTTCATCTGATGATGGATCCATGGTATTCCATTTCCCTGGAAAAGTACGCATGACCATGCGCACTTTTCCAGGCGTAGCGGGGGCGACTGCGCGCAGCGCAGAGCGAGCCTCCGCGAACAAAAAGCCGCGCGGGCGCCGACCGCTACAATGCCCCTTGGGGTGCGGGCGGCGCCCGCGCTATGATCCCATCATCCCGAGCTTTGAGCGGCCCTGGCCGGCTATCAGGATGATTGCGGATCTGCGGCGGGACCTCCTCGGGTCCGAGACCGGTCTGTGATGGCGATCGACGCGCCGCCGAGCACCAGAGCCACGGCGAGGGGGAAACTGATCGGATGGGGGTGTTCGCTGAACACGATCCAGGCGAGGATCGCGGCCGGCAGGAATTGCAGCAGGTTGAGCACCGCCACCAGTTGGCTCGGCAGGCGTTGCATCGAGAGGTTGAGGATCGAATGCCCGATCAGGGTGGGGATCACCCCCAGGCCCAGCAGGGGCCACCACGCGGCCGCATGCTGCGGGAGCGGATCGCCGGTGACCACCCAGCCCGCGACCAGGCACAAGCCGCCTGCGATGAGGTAGACCGGCGGTACGTAGAGCCAGATCGAGGGCAGGTCGCGGCTGCGCCGGGCGTAGACGAGGTAGACCACGAACAGCAGCATGCTGCCGAAGCAGATCGCATCGCCGACGAAATAGCGTGGGTCGAGGTCGAGGTCGTGCCCCGCGAGCGCGAGCACGCCACAGAAGGCGACCGCGGTGCCGAGCAGTTCGCGGCGACCGATGCGCTCGCGCAGCAGGAGCCAGACCACCACCGGCATCACCGGGGCGGTCATGTTCACGATCAGCGCGGCATTGGCGATGATCGCGCGCTGCAGACCGGCGTTCCAGCTCCAGAAATGGAGCGCCAGCAGCACCGCGCCGGGCAGCGCGGTGGCCAGCAGCCGACGCAGCGGTGGCTGGGGATGGCGGCGTCGGGCGATGAGGAAGACCGGCAGCAACAGCGCTCCGCCGAGCAGCAACCGCCAGGCGGCGATCAGCAGCGGGTGCAGCTGGGCCGCGCGAATGAAGATGGCCGCGGTGGAACAGGCGCAGATGCCGAACAGCAGCAGGAGGACACGCAGGGCGAACACGCCGGAGGATGCAAGCCCGCCCGTACTGCGTCCAGCGGGATCGCGCAGGACGACTCAAAGCCCGCAAATGAGGGCCATGCCTCGCCTCCACCTGCGTCACTACGGCCAAGCACCAAAGGGAGCCGGGCGGTTGGACGCAGGCGGAGGCGACGCAAGGCATGCCGATCTGGTGATCGGCGTTCCCGGGGCGAGCTTTGAGTCGCCCTGCGGGATCGCATGGCGAGCGCGCCTTGCGCTGCTGTGCAGCATGTCGTATCACCGGGTATGCCGCGCCGGTCGCCTTCTCGCAGCGCAGCGACCCGGCGCCGTTGGGCGCGGCGGGCGCGCGTGCACCTGGCCGGCATCCGGCTGGGTCATGCCCTGTTCGCGCTCGCCAGCGCCCTGCGTTGGATGTTGCACCGTCGGTTGCAGATGCCCGGCGAGCGCTACCGGGGTGCCCTGCCGCCGGAGAGCGGGGAGCAGCGGCGGTTGCGCGGCGAACTGGAGCAGGACCTGGATCATCTCGCCGGTGAGATCGGGCCGCGGTGCGTCGAACGCTATCATGCCTACGAGCGCGCGCGGGCGTGGATCGGCGAGCGGCTGCGTGCGGCCGGCTGGCAGCCGGTCGAGCAGGTCTATGCCTCGCGCGGTGGTCACGCGGTGGCCAACATCATCGCCGAGCGCCGGGGGCACCTGCGCCCCGAGCGGATCCTGATAATCGGTGCGCATTACGACACCATCGAGGTGAGTCCGGGGGCCAACGACAACGGAACCGGGGTGGCGGCGCTCTTGGCCCTGGCTCGGCGTCTACCGACGGATCCGGCGGTCACCTTGCGGCTGGTCGCCTATGCCAACGAGGAACCGCCGGCGTTCCAGACCGAGGACATGGGTTCCCTGGTCCACGCGCGATCCTGTCGCTCTGCTGGCGAGCAGGTGGTCGGCGTGCTGGTGCTCGAAACCCTTGGTTGTTTCAGTCAGCGACGCGGTTCGCAGCGCTTTCCGATCCCGGCCCTGCGCCACCTCTACGGCGATCGCGGTGATTTCGTCGCTTTCGTCGGTACCACGCAGAGCGGATCTTTCGTCCGCCGCTGCGTCGAACGGTTCCGTGCGCACGCGCGCATCCCCGGCGAAGGCGCCTGTCTGCCGGCGGCGCTGCCCGGCGCGGGGTGGAGCGACCACTGGGCCTACGCCAGGGTCGGCTACGCGGCGTGCATGCTCACCGATACCGCGCCGTTCCGCTATCCGCATTACCACACACCAGCGGACACGGTCGACAAGATCGACTTCCGCCGTCTGGCGCTGGTGGTCGCGGGGGTCGCCGCGGCGGTGCACGACCTGCTGCTCCAGGCCGCGGCCGGCCATCAGACCGCGGCGAAGTTGAAATAGTCGCGGGCGTTGCGGTAGCTGATATCCGCGACCATGTTGCCGACCAGATCGTAGTCCTTCGGGATCGCGCCGCGCTTGATGTCCTGACCGAGGACCGAGCACAGCAGACGTCGGAAGTATTCGTGGCGGGTGTAGCTGAGGAAGGAACGCGAGTCGGTGAGCATGCCGACGAAGCGCGAGAGCAGGCCGAGTTGCGAGAGTGCCTCGATCTGCCGGGTCATGCCGTCCCACTGATCGAGGAACCACCAGCCGGCGCCGTACTGCATCTTGCCGGGGCAGGAGCCGTCCTGGAAATTCCCGATCATGGTCGCCATGACTTCGTTGTCACGCGGATTGAGGTTGTAGAGGATGGTCCGCGGCAGCTCGTCGCTGCGGTCGAGGCTGTCGAGGAAGCGGCTCATCGTCTCGGCCTGCGGGTAATCGCCGATGGAATCGAAGCCGGTATCCGGGCCGAGCCGCTCGAACAGCCGGGTGTTGTTGTTGCGCATCGCGCCGACGTGCAGCTGCATGACCCAGCCGCTCGCGGCATCCATGCGTGCGCAGGCGATGTGGATCGCGCCGGCGAGCTTCTCGGCGTCGTCGGCGCCGAGGGCGGTGCCGCCGCGCAGGGTACGGAACAGGCCCGCCGCCTGTTCAGGGGTGGCGTCGGAGCGGAAGCAGCGTTCGAGGCCGTAGTCCGACAGGCGGCAGCCGGCGGCGTGGAAGGCGTCGTGGCGCACCTGCAGCGCCTGGAGGAAGCTCTCCCAGTCGCGCACGTTGACATCGGCCGCGGCGCCGAGCTGGTCCATCCAGCCATTCCAGAACGCGGGGGCGGCGGTCTTGAAGGCCTTGTCTGGACGCCAGGTCGGCAGCACGCGGGTGGCGCAGGCGCTGCGCTTGCAGGCATCGTGATGCTCGAGGCTGTCACAGGGGTCGTCGGTCGTGCAGATGGTCTCGACCTTGAAGTACTCCATCAACGCCCAGGGGCGGCCGGCGTCGGTGGCGAGGTAGGCATTGCAGCGATCCCAGACCGCATCGGCAGTATCGGGGCCGAGCAGCAGGTCGTCGATGCCGAACGGCCGTTTCATCTCCAGATGGGTCCAGTGGTAGAGCGGGTTGCGCAGGCACTTGGGTACGGTCTCGGCCCACTTGCCGAACTTCTCGCGATCGCTGGCGTCGCCGGTGCAGTAGTGCTCGCTGATGCCGTTGGTGCGCATCTGGCGCCACTTGTAGTGGTCGCCGCCGAGCCAGATCTGGGCGATGTTGTCGAAGCGGTGGTTCTCCGCCACCTGCTGCGGCGGCAGGTGACAGTGGTAGTCGATGATCGGCTGGTCCTTGGCGTATTCGTGGTAGAGGATACGCGCATGCTTGTTGGCCAGCATGAAATCGTCGTGCATCAACGGTATGGTCATGGTCCTGCCCTTCCTCGCCGGCCCGTTTACCGCCGGCGGGCGGCGACGCAACGCCGCTTCGCTCGCTACGGCGATGCGAGATCAGCCGTGACCGTGCGTAACGGCCGCACGCGCACCGTGGTGCTGTGCGTGCCGACATCGAGGCGATAGCGCCCCGGCGGCAGGCCGCGGATGAGTACGCGGCCGTGGGCCGAGGTCACCGGCTGGCGCAGTTCGGCCGGTCCGGGGTACGCCACTGGCAGCCGGATGACCTCCTGGCCGTCGACAGCGAGGATGCGCACCGGGCGTTCTCCCACCGCTTCGGCGGGAAGGTGGCAACGCAAGTCGACCGCGCCGGCTTGTGGGGGGGCGAAGTCGAGCTCGGCCGGTCCGGTGAGTTCCAGTTCGCGCAGGCTCGTTGCGTAGCCGGGCATGGCCACGCCGATGCGATAGCGTCCGGCGGCCACCGGGCAGGGGAAACGCACCTGGCCACCGCCGACGACGCTGCCGGCGAGCACGGCCGGGCTGTCGGCGGCGTAGAGCAGGACCGTGGCGCCGTGGCCTCCCTGGGCATGCAGCTGGGCGTTGAGCGCATGGGCCGGACCGAGGCGGAGCGTGCCGCAGTCGCCGTCGCCGTCGGGCTCGGGCGTCAGACAATGCCAGCCCGCTCGCGTCGCCAGCACGCTCAGCGACAGGCCGGCGTGGGCGCAATGGGGGAAGACGAAACTCCCGTCCGCCGCGGTGCGGGCGGTGGGCACGAGCCCGCGATGGGGGCTGTCGCGATGACAGGCGTGGACCGTGGCGCCGGAAACCGGCTCGCCTGTGGCGTCGACCACGACGCCGCGTACCTGTTGGGGCGACAGGTCGAGTTCCAGACCGTCGGCGTTTGCGCGCAGGATGCCGTGGGCGCGGACCAACGCTTCGCGACCGTAATCGCCGGTGAGCAGGGCGGCGTGATAGCGGGCCGGCGGGGTGACGAGACGGAAGGCGCCGTTGCGTGCAACGCGGACCTGCTGCCGGCCCACGCTGCCGAGCAGCTCGACCTGGCGTGGCGTCAGCCTCGTCGGCAGGTGCAGCAGGTGCAGATGGCTGCGCGGGCCGAGCGTCGCGGGGTCGAGCGCGCCCTGCAGGCGTAGGCGCGCTCGCTGTGCGAGTCGGATGCCGGTGCTCGCATCGGGGTCGACCCGTGCGGTCCTCGGCTGGTCTGCGGCGCCCGGCGCACCGCAGACCAGGTAGTGGCCTGCGGGCAGCAGCGCGAACTCGGCGTTGCCGTCATCGTCGCTGTGGGTGGTATAGCGCCGGCGAGGATCCCACAGCGCGATGGCGTGGACCTCGCTGCGCGCCGACAGCTTCACGCTCAGCCGACCGCATGGCGGCAGCGCGAGTTCGACCGCGTCGGTCGAGGAGGCGTTGACCGCGTATTCCTCCACCAGGTGCTGCCCGGTGGCATCGGCGTGGATCTGCAGCCAGACCAGGCCCCGGGGCAGATGCGCCAGCGTGATCGGGTCCCCAGTCAGGGGGATGCCCCGGTGGTGTCGGGTCAGGCGTCCGCTGGGATCCGCGACGCTGAGATGACAGCCGGTGCCGCCACTGACCGTGCAGCTGAGCGTCTGGCCGTCGGTCAGGGTCACCGGCACCACCTGGGCGTCGGCATCCGGCTCGTTGCGCAGGTCGAGCGGCAGCAGAGCGACGGGGGCCGGCGCTTTGCTGATGCGCGCCATGTAGATCCGCCCGCGGGGCAGCTCGGCCGCGGCCGCGCCGGCGGCGTCGCTGAGCAGCGCGAGGCGGACGGACTCGCCGGAGTCGCTCGCGAGACCCTCGATGCGGATCGTGGCGCCTGGGCAGGGTGTGCCGTCGCCGGTGCGCACCAGGAAGCGCACGGTGTCGACCGGATCCGGGCGCAGGATCAGGTCGAGGGTGCCGGCGGGCACGTCGGTACGGCGAACCAGCAGTTCGTCGCCGTGCGGCTCGATGGCGGTGACGACATAGGTGGCGGTATCGAGCCCACCGACGAGGAAGCGGCCCGTCGCATCGGCGACGCAGCCGGCGGTTGCGCCGTCTCCGCCGCGCAGATGCACGTGGGCCTGGGGAACGTGCTGGCCCGCGGCATCCAGGACCTGCCCGCCGATGCGCGCCCCCGGCTGCAGGCTGAGGCTGAGCGGGTCGGCATTCGTGGTGAGGTCGACCTCGTGTTCGAGGGGGTGGAAGCGGACATCGTTGACGTGGATAAGCACCCGGGTGGCAGGCAGCCGCGCGAGGGTGAAGCCGCCTTGCGCGTCGGTGATGGTGACCGGGCTGTTTCCGTCCTTCCAGGAGGCCGTGACTCGTGCCCCGGCGACCGGCTCGCCAGCGACATCGCGCACCGTCCCGCGGCAATCGGTCAGGCCATGCATGACCAAGCGCAGCTCGTCGACCGCGCGCTGGCTCGGATCGATCGGCCGGTGCAGGCGCACGAAATCCTGGTGGTCGATGTACAGGCTGATCGGATTGGATCCGAAGCCGCCCAGCTCGAAACGACCCTGATCGTCGGTGAGCGTCGAGCGTGAGTCGTGGAAGAGGGTGTTGTCGTATCCCCAGACCTGTGCCTTGCTCACCGGACGCCCTTCGCCATCGACGACGGTACCGACGATCGGCGTGCTGACCGGCAGGACGCCGGTGAACCCGGCGGTCGCGCCAGCGCTCACCGATACCGTTCCGGTCAGCAGTGCAGAGTCCGACGAGCGGACGGCGATATCGTAGGTGCCGGCCGCGATCGGATCGAGCGCCACCGCGCCGTTCTCAGGCTGCTGCTCGGCGAAGGTGTAGGTCTCCTGCCAATGACCCTGTGGGCGCAGGCGGATGGTCAGCGGCGCGCTCTGGTCATCGGCACCAGGACTGGTGGGGGCGACCCGCAGCGCGCCGGCGCGGACCAGCGCGATGCTGTGCTCGTTGTCTCCAACGGCATCGAGCGAGAGGGAGACCGTGCTTTGGTTGCAGGCCACGAACAGACCGTCGGGGGGCGTGATCAGCAGTCCGGTCCAGCCCGGTTCGAGGCCCGTGAGGCGATAGTGGCCGCTCGCGTCGCTGCGGCAGCTGTGGAAACAACCGGCGGCGACCGTCACATCCGCGACCGGCTCGCCAGCGGGGCCGGTGATGGTGCCCCGGACGTCAGCGCCACCTGTGCGCATCCGCAGGATCATGTGGTTGAAGTCGCCGCCGACGGGCAGGACGTGGCTGCCGGTGAGAGCCGTGGAATGGGCGACGTGGAAGCGGTAGTTGCCGGAGCAGCAGTCGTCGAAGACGAAGGCGCCGTCGGCATCGGTGGTGGTTGCGGCGACCAGGCGAAATTCCTCCCAGCTGTCGCGCAGTTCGATGGCGCAGCGCACGGTGACATCCGGCAATGCCGAGCCGTCGGGGGCGAGTACGCGGCCGGTGATGCGGTGGGACGCATCGAGGGTCACCGGACCCAGGGCCTCGTCGGACGCGACGTCCTCGCGTCCGCACAGCAGGCGGCCGTCGCGGTGGAAGCTCAGCGTGCCCATGCCGCGGTGGTCCGCGGCGAGGAGGAAATGACCGTCTGTGTCGGTCGTGGCCCGGGCGTCGCCGAAGCGGACCTCGATCCCCGACAGCGGTGCGCCAGCGGTATCGACCGCGCGCCCGGTGACGGCTGCGGCGGACGGCCCGGTGCAGAGCAGGGCGAGCCCCAGGATCAGGATGAATCGACCGGGGAACGGCGCTCGCATGGGAGGCTCCGGGACAGCGTTGGACGGTGCGGAATCCAGCCACTGCGCCGCGAGCGCAGCGCAGTGCAACGGCATGGCGTGCGATGGCTCAGGGCGCATCCGCGGCCGGGCGGTAGCGCCACATGGCGACGCTGGCGGTCCAGGTGCCGTCAGCCGCGCGCAGGTCCGGTGGCATCTCGCCGGCCTGCACCCCCGCACCGAGTGGCAGGGCGATGAAATCGCGTTCGCCAGCGGTGAAGCTGACCTCGGCGAAGGCAGCGTCGGCTCCGGCTTCGAGTGCGACGAGGAAATGCGCTGCGCGCTGCGAGTCGTGACGCAGCATCACCGGCTGCTCGCCGGCGGCGTGGAGCAGTTCCGCGAGCAGCTCGGCCCGGGCCTGTTGATCGCCAGAGCGGTTGGCCAACGCACGGTTGGCCGTGATCACGCAGCGGCCGCCTCAGCCGTATTCGGTCGGGATCTCGGTGATCTCGTCGCGGACGAAGCGGTGGATCGCCTGGATCCGCTCGCGTCGGGTCTCCTGCGCGGCGGTCAGCTCGGCTGCGGTGCGGTCGAAGGCGGCCTGGTCGGCCTCTTCGCCGGCGCGCAGCAGTGCTGCCAGGCCGAGGAACAGGACCAGCACGAGGACGAACGCGAGCGCAGAGCCAGGCGAGGTACCACGAGACATGTGTTCATCCTAGGCAGGTGCGATCGGGTGGCAAGCGACGCAGGCGCGCATGCGGTAGCCGGTGGAGGCTTCGGTCTGCCAGGGCCGCTCAAAGCTCGGGATGACGGGGTCACAACATGGGCCCATCGAATGATGGACCCATGTTGTGACCCCCCTGTTTCCATGCCGAGCTGGTGCTCGGCGCTCCCAGGGGCCGAGCTCTGAGCGGCCCTGGTCGGTCTGCCCGGCGATGCGTTGCCATCTGCACGCTGGGCCCTAGGCTCTCTCCGGCATGGGACTGGTGCGAACTAGCTGAGACGACCCGGTCGAGTGGGCTCGCCGTCGCCCGGACGGCTGGAGCTCCCGGGTTCGTCGCGCCCGCCCTTTCCGCCCACACATCTTGCCGCAGGGGAATTCCCATGCCTGTCTTCACGCTACCCGATGGCGCGCAGCTGCCGTTCGACCAACCGGTCGACGGCCATGCGATCGCCAGCGCCATCGGCCCCGGCCTGGCCAAGAAGGCCATCGCCATCCTGATCGACGACCAGCCCCATGACCTGAGCACCGTCTTCGAGGCCGACGCCAGCGTCGCCATCCTCACCGCCCGCGATGACGATCCGCGCGCGCTGGAGATCCTGCGCCACAGCTGCGCCCACGTGCTGGCCGAGGCGGTGTGCGCGGTGCTGCCCGGCACCAGGCTCGCCTACGGCCCGGCGATCCAGGACGGCTTCTTCTACGACATGGCCACCCCGCGGGTCGTCACCCCCGACGATTTCGCCGCGATCGAGGAGCAGATGCGCGCGATCATCGCCGCCGACCGGCCGTTCCATCGCATCGAATGCGCTCCGGAGCAGGGCCTGGCGCGCACCGCCGACGACAAGTACAAGGAGGACAACGCCCGCCGGGCGCTGGAGCGCGGTGCGCAGCGACTGAGCTTCTATCGCACCGGCGGTGACGACGGCGCCTTCGAGGACCTCTGCGCCGGGCCGCACGTGCCGTCGACCGGCTGGCTGGCGCACTTCAAGATCATGAGCGTGGCCGGCGCCTACTGGCACGGTGACCAGACCAGCGACCAGTTGACGCGGATCTACGGCACCTGCTTCGCCAGCAAGAAGGGGCTCAAGGCACATCTGCAGATGCTCGAGGAGGCCAAGCGGCGCGACCATCGCAAGATAGGTCGTGAGATGGACCTGTTCCACCTCGAAGATGACAATCCCGGACAGATCTACTGGCATCCCAAGGGCTGGACCCTCTACCGCACGGTCGAGGATCATGTGCGTACGCGCATCACGGCCGCGGGGTATGTCGAGGTGCGCACGCCGGGGATCCAGCCGCAGGGCCTGTGGGAGCGGTCGGGGCACTGGGCCAAGTATCGTGAGAACATGTTCATCACCTACGAGCAGGACCGCGGCATCGACCGCAGCGCTGCCGGCGAGCACGGCCCCGCCGGGCTCGACGGAGTCGAGCTGCAGGCCGCGGCGACCAACCGGTGCTTCGCGATCAAGCCGATGAACTGCCCTGGCAAGATCGCGATCTTCAAGCAGGGGCTCAAGAGCTATCGCGATCTGCCCCTGCGCATGGCCGAGTTCGGTCAATGCGTGCGCTACGAACCATCGGGCGCCCTGCACGGGATCATGCGCGTGCGCGGCTTCGTTCAGGACGACGGGCACATCTTCTGCACCGAAGACCAGATCGGTGACGAGGTCGCCGCGTTCTGCCAGCTGCTGACCGAGGTCTACGCCGACTTTGGCTTCCCGGCCGAGACGGTGCGGGTCAAGTTCGCCACTCGCCCGCCGGTGCGCGTGGGCTCGGACGCCGATTGGGATCGGGCCGAGGCCGCACTCGAGGCGGCGGTGCAGCAGGCCGGTCTCGAGGTGGTGGTCAATCCGGGCGAGGGCGCGTTCTACGGGCCGAAGCTCGAGTTCGTGCTCACCGACTGCCTCGGCCGCGATTGGCAGTGCGGCACCATCCAGGTCGATTACCAGCTGTGCTCGGCCGAACGGCTCGACGCCACCTACGTCGCGCCCGACGGCAGCCGCAAGCACCCGATCCTGCTCCACCGTGCGATCTGTGGCTCGCTCGAACGCTTCATCGGCATCCTGATCGAGCATTATGCCGGCAAATTCCCGCTCTGGCTCGCGCCCGAGCAGATCCGGGTCCTGCCGATCACCGATGAACAGTTGCCGTATGCCCGCGATGTCGCGAGCCGGCTGGTCGCCGCCGGCATCCGTGCCAGCGTCGACACCGACGCCGACAAGCTCGGGGCCAAGATCCGTCGTGCGCGCAACGATCGTGTCAGCTACTTCGCGGTGGTCGGCGGGCAGGAGGTCGGCGACGGGACGGTATCGCTGCAGCAACAGAACGGTGACAAGCTCGGTGTGCGCAGCATCGACGAGCTCATCGCCGAATTGCAGCGGGAGATCGCGGGCAAGCAGGCTCCGACCTGAATCGTTATTCGATGCGGACCGTCGCCCCTCCGGGGGCGGCGACCTCGCCGGCGAGGAAGTCGCGGGCGGCGCGGCTCAGCGCGGCGTCGGGCACGGGCGCATCGGCTCCGTCAGGGCCATGGGTCGCGATCACCACCGTCGCCTCGGGCCAGTGCCAGCGCTCACCGACCGGTCGCTCGGGATCGCGTAGCGGCTGCTCGTGGATCCGCACGGTGGCACGCCAGCCATCGCCGAGCAGCTGGCTCAGCTGCGCGCCCAGGCGCCGTTCGGTCTCGGCGCGATAGTTCTCTGGAGTGGACCGCAGCAGCCGCCCGTCCTCGCCGATGAGCAGGGTCTCGACCTCGTGGCGCGGCGCGTTGCAGCCGCAGCAGGCGATCAGGATCAGGGTCAGGGTCAGGACCGGAAGGCGCGGCATGCGCGGAAGTATGCGGGCGAACCGAGGCGGGAAAAGGATATTGCCGCTGGAGGAGGACGACCCCTGGGGGCCGACGCCGTGATCGCTCGTGCTCGGATCAGGCGCCTGCGCCGGTCAGTTGACGCTGGGGGCCGGGCCTTCCTCGTTGGTGCGCACCAGTTCCTCCCACAAGCCGTCGCTGCAGTCGGGATCGAGTGCGAGGTGGCGATTGCCGTTGCGCACCAGCCACGAGCCGATGGCCAGCTCGTTGTCGAGCTGGCCATCCGACCAGCCACTGTGGCCGAGGAACAGCCGTGGTCCGAGCGGATCGGCGGGATCGAGCGCGGCGGTGTCGCCGCCGACGGCCAGACCAGCGCCCAGGGGCATGGCGTCCGGCAGATCGGTGTCGCCGTGGAGCACCAGGCCCTTGTCGCGCTCCACCGGGCCGCCGTCGCCGCAGCGGCGCTGGTCACGCCAGGGACTGGGGCAGTCGGACCACAGCTCGCCGATGGCGATATCGAGCGGACGGTTGATGATCAGCCCGAGGGTGCCGCGATCGTTGTGTTCGAGCACGTAGACCACCGAGCGCGCGAAGTTGGGGTCCGTGAGCAACGGACTGGCGACGAGCAGGACTCCGGGGCGGACGGGCAGCATCGCCTCCTAATCTAGGTCGGGACGGCGGTCGGACCAGTGGCAAGGCGCCCAGCCAGCACTGCGGGCTGACTTACGAGGGGACCAGGACCGAACGGATCTCGGCTTCGGCACAGAGGCGGCCGTCGACGTGGATCTGCCCGCGACAGGCCCCCATCTGCCGCCGCATGCGCAAGGCTTGGACCTCGATGCGCATCTGATCGCCGGGGTAGATGGGGCGGCGGAACTTGGCGCGCTCGAGGCTCATGAAGAAGGGGGTCTGGCCAGCGTTGTCGGGGTCGCAGAGCATCATGATCGCGCCGACCTGGGCCATGGCTTCGACCTGGAGCACGCCCGGCATGACCGGGTTCTCGGGGAAGTGGCCCTGGAAGAAGGGCTCGTTCACGCTGACGTTCTTCAGCCCGACGATCCGCTTGCCGGCCTCGTACTCGGTGATCCGGTCGACCAGCAGGAAGGGAAAGCGATGCGGCAGGCGTTCGAGGATGTCCTTGATGTCGAAGATGACCGCCGGCTTCTCGGCCTTGACGATGCGGCGATTGATCTCCTTGACCAGGGCCATGTTCTCGGCGTGGCCGGAGCGCACCGCGACGATGTGGGCGTTGAGATGACGCGCGCACAGCGAGAGGTCGCCAACGATGTCGAGCACCTTGTGGCGCGCCGGTTCGTCGGCGAAACGGAAGCTGTTGTCGATCAGCTTCTCGCCATCCCACACCAGGGTGTTTGTGGTGTTGGCCCCCTTGCCGAGTCCGGCCGCGCGTGCGGCCTCGACCTCGGCAAGGGTGATGAAGGTGCGCGCGGGGGCGATATCTTCGAGGAAGGTCGCATCTTCGATGACCTGGTCGATCAGCTGCGGCGCCTTGAAGCTACGGTTGTGATCGTCGAGGGTATAGGTGATGCGCAGGCCCTCGTGATAGGGTAGCGCGACGATGCTGGCGTCGCCGACGTCGATCGAGATCGGTTCGGTGAGGGTGAAGCTCTTGCGCGCCTTGTCCTGCTCCACGATCCCCGCTTCGCGCAGGCAGGTAACGAAATCGCGTGCCGAGCCGTCGAGACCGGGCATCTCCATCGCATCCATCTCAACGACGATGTTGTCGATCCCCAGGCCGCGGGCGGCGGCCATGAAGTGCTCGGTGGTGTGGATCTCGACCTCGCCGTCGGCCAGCGCGGTCCGCCGCATGCGCTTGCACAGGAAGTCGGGGCTGCCCTGGACCCGCGGTGCGCCGGGCAGATCGGTGCGGACGAAGACCACGCCGCTGTCGACCGGGGCCGGCTTGAGTACGACCCGGACCGCTTCACCGGTATGCAGACCGATGCCCTCGAGCAGGCCTTCGCTGCCGATGGTGCGTTGCGAGCTCACTGGCCCTCCCCTTCGGCGAGCCGCGCCTCCAGGTCGCGGATGCGCGACTCGAGGCGGCGGATGGTCTCGCGCAGTTGCGGCAGCCGGCGGGTCGCCACGGCCTGCTTGCGGTGTTCGCGAATGTCCTGCGCCGGGTTGCCGTCAACGGTGGCCTTGGCCGGGAGATTCTTCGAGACCCCCGCCTTGCCGGCGATGATCGCTCCGTCGCCGATGCGGATGTGGCCGGTGATGCCGGCCTGGCCGAGCATCATCACATGATTGCCGATGGTGGTCGAACCGGCGATGCCGACCTGGCCGCAGACGATGCAGTGCTCGCCGACCTCGACGTTGTGGGCGATCATCGCCAGATTGTCGACCTTGGTCCCGCGGCCGATGACGGTCGAGTCGAAGCGGGCGCGGTCGATGGTCGCGTTGGCGCCGATCTCGACGTCGTCGCCGATGCGCACGTCGCCGACCTGGGGGATCTTGCGGTGGACCCCGGCGATCGAGGCGTAGCCGAATCCGTCGGCACCGATCACCGCGCCGGCGTGGATGATCACACGCGCGCCCAGGTGGCAGCGTTCGCGGATGGTCACGTTCGGATGCAGCAGGCAGCCCGGGCCGATGTGGCAGTCGTTGCCGATGAAGCAGTTGGCATGGATCACGCACTCATCGGCGATCCTTGTGCCAGCGCGGATGACCACGTTCGGACCGATGGCGACCGACTTGCCGATGACCACGTCGTCCTCGACGATGGCGCTGGCGTGGATCCGGCGTGGCAGCGGTCGCGGTCGCGGACCATGGGCCTCGACGATCTCGATGAACGAGAGATTGGGATCCTCGACCACGATCTGGGTCGTCGCACATTGTGGATGCGGCCGGGCCACGAGCACGGCCGTGGCCTTGCTCTCGGCGAGCAGGTGGAGGTAGCGATCGTCGGCCAGAAAGCTCACATCGCCAGGGACCGCTTCGGTCAACCCGGAGATGCCGGTGATCTGCTGCGCGGCGTCGCCGATGACCCGCCCGGACACGAATTCTGCGATGGCATCCACGCTCAACCGCATGCCGTCAGTTCTCCTCGGCCTCGTCCAGATCGATTGCCGGCCGCGAAGGCGGGGTCGCTTCGTCGGCCTCTTCGTCGGCTCCATCGCCATCTTCGGTGTCGCCGGCCTCGTCGCCGGGCAGCTGCGTGTTGACGTAGGCGATGAACGGCTCGGTGATGTCGATGGCGGGATCGCCGTAGAGCACGACGTGGGTCGCGATCTCGGCGCTGAAGTCGCGCATGCTGCGCGAGACCGCCTTGCGCGGCGAGAGCAGCATCACCAATTGGAAGTCGTTCTCCTGGGCGTAGTCGGCGAGCACCGCGCGGATCTCCTCGAAGCTCTCGCGGAAGATGTCGGTCTCGCGCTGATCGAGTTGCTCCTGGTTGCGCTGGGTGAACAGTTTGAGTTCGAGGTTCTTGACCTTGAGCGCGGCCATCAACTCCTGGTATTTGTCGGAGCCCTGGTCGTAGAGTTCGAGGTTGCTCTGCAGGCGCTCGATCTCGGACTCGAAGCGTCGCATGGTGTTGTTGTAGGCCTGGATGTCCTGCTTGAGTTCGGCCTTGGCCCGCCGTTGTTCGACCAGGTCACATGCATTGAGCACCCGGGCGATATCGAGGGTGGCGATGCGATGTTCGCTGGCGCCCAGCTGGGCGGCCGAGGCGAAGAGCGTGCAGCAGATGAGCACGGGGAACAGGTGTCGGAGCATGACGATCTCCCGGAAGTGGACGAGGTGGGGACGGCATCCCTAGAAGATGTAGCCAGAGATGCTGAAGTGGGTCTGGAAGGAGTCTTCATCCCGTTCGGGATCCAGCAACCAAGCGAAATCCAGTTTCACCGGCAGCACCCGGACCGGGAAGCGGAAACCGAAGCCGACCGCGGTGCGCAGCTCGTCGAGGTCGAGCGATTCGCCCTCGCCCCAGATGTTGCCGACGTCGGTGAAGGCGACCGCGCGGAAGCCGTCGTTGGTGCCCTGGAGGGGGACGGAGAGTTCGAAGGTGGTGAGCCATTTGGTCACGCCGCCGGGCCGGGCCTCGTAGCCGTTGCGGTTGATCTGCGTCGGGCCGAGGTCGTGACGGTTGAAGCCGCGATGGTAGGGCGAGGGCCCCCCGCCGTAGATGCGGTCATAGAAGGGGACCTGGTCTGAATCGCTGACCGGTTCGAGCCACTGGTTACGCTGGCTGATGGCGAGGAAGGTCACCCCGCCGATGTCGCTCACCGCCAGTGGGATGAAGCCCGAGGCCTTGAAGCCGATATCGAGGTATTCGTCGGAGGCGGACAGGGCGAGCCCCGAAAGGGACTGGTCGAACTCCACGCGGAAGCCGCGCGTGGGAAAGGTCGGATGGTCGAGATGGTCGTAGACCTGCCGCAGGCCGAGCGTGTTGAGGAAGTAGGAGTCGGCGATGGCGTCGTCGGTCGCGTCGTCGTCGATGTCGTCGATCTTGAGGTCGGTGTAGCGATAGCTGGCGCTGAGCTTGAGGTCGTTGTCGAGAAAGCGCCGGCCGACGGTGATCGAGGAGGTGTGGCGGACCTGATCCCAGTCGAGGTAGTCCGATTCGTTGCGGGCGAAGCCCAGGGCCAGCGTGTAGTCGCTGTCCATGACGTGTTCGTCGCTCCACTGCGCGAATACCGATTGGCGGTCGTCGTCGTAATTGACCCCGGCCTTGACGGTCTGCGCACCGCCGCGCCAGTGGTCGCGATTGAACAGGCCCAGGAGGTGGAAGTTGCGCTCGGTGTAGTCGAAGTTGGCCGCGAAGCCGGAGGCGGTGGACCAGCCGAAGTTGAAGCGCAGGCTGCCGGTGCTGGTCTCGGCGACCTCGACGTCCACGTCGACCTCGTCCACGTTGGGGTCGTCGACCGCCGGGGTCGCGGTCTCGAACCGGGGCACGATCCGCGGCCGCTCGCGCGGGTCGTTGCTGAACACGCCCGTGCGTGCGATCTCGCGCAGTGAACGTCGGCGCGCGCTATCGCTCCACAGTTCGCCTGGACGCAGGGCCATGGCCGTACGCAGCACCGGGTCGCGCGTGATCACGTTGCCGGCGAAGTCGACCCGTCGCACGCGGTAGCGCCGGCCCTGGACCAGGCGCAGGACCAGGTCGACGCGGCGCGCGTCGAGATCGATGACCAGGTCGCGGCCGAAATCGTCGTCGAAACGCGCGCGGGCGTAGCCCTGTTCGCGCAGGATGGCCAGGGCCCGCCCCTTGGCCTCGGCGATCTCGTCGGCGAGGTAGGGCATCCCCTGGGGCAGTTCGAACGCAGCGCGCAGCTCGCGTTCGGTCGCGGTGTCCGCCTCGACGCTCTCGTCGAGGATGAAGGTGACCTCGCCGAGGTGATAGCGTTCGCCGGGATCGATGTGGTAGACGATCACCCGTCGGTTGTCGCGTTCGCCATCGGGCGCCAGGACCGGTCCGCGATGGGCCCGTTCTTCTGTTGCCAGGACACGGTCGAAGGTGAGGACCTCGGCCTCGGTGATGGTGGCGTCGAGATAGCCGAGGTCGTTGAGTGCGCCGGCCACCGCCGCGGCGTCCCAGGGTACCTCGTCGGCGTGGAAGGCACCGCCGGGGCGGTTGAGCAGGGCGCGTCGGGGATTGCCGGCGCTCAGGACGTGGTGGTTGAGCATCCGCCGGCTGATCGCGTCCGGCAGGCCGCGATAGAGGATGTCGCCGACCTTCACATGGGGCCCGAGTTCGGCCTGGAAGGTGACGCTGGCGATGTTGGTCACCGGGTCGACCGTGCTTGTGACCGTGACCCTCGCTTCGGGGTGATTGTGGTCGCGCAGATACTGCTCGACCATCTGCCGGTCGGTCTCGAGCAGCAGGGGGTTGAGGTAGGTGCCCTCCTGCAGTGTGAGCTTCTTCTCCAGGGTGCCGCTGGTGAAAAAGCTCACCCCCTCGATGCGGATCACGCCGACATAGGGGAGCTCATCGACCTCGAAGACGATGCGATAGCGGCCTTCGGCGATCTTCTCGATCCGCTTGCGGACGTTGGTGAAGGGGCCCACGCGCTCGAGATAGGCCACATCCTCGCGCCCCTCGCGCAGGGCCTGTTCGCGGCTCATGCCCGGCCGGGTGGCCAATTCGCCGAGTGCGCGCTTCTCGTGGTAGCGTCGCGTGCCTTCCACGCGGACCTCAACCACCTCGCCCGACGCGCGTTCGACGGCCGCCACGGGCAGGCCGGCGACGAGTGAGCAGGCCAGCACTGTCGAACCGAATCGGGCCAAGGACGCCTCCGAAGGGGAGGCATGATAGGGTGGTGGCCGAGTCCGCAAGTGCGGTGAGCCTGGCCCCCCCGGACTGCACCGCACGATCGGCGCCGGGCGGGGCGCCCCGCCCTTTTGCGTCGGGTCTGCGCTGATAGCGTTCCGACATGGCCGATCCCCTGCTCGCGGTGCGCGGTCTGCGCAAGCTGTTCCCCATCCGCCGGGGGGTGTTCGGCCGCACTGTGGGGCATGTCCACGCCGTCGACGGGGTCGATTTCACCCTCGACAGCGGTCGCTCGCTCGGCCTGGTCGGCGAATCGGGCTGCGGCAAGACCACCACCGGCCGCTGCATCCTGCGTCTGATCGAGCCGACATCGGGCGAGATCCATTTCCGTGGCGAGGATATCCGTGGCTTGTCGCCGGCGGCCCTGCGGGCACGGCGGCGCGACATGCAGATGGTGTTCCAGGATCCCTATGGCTCACTCAATCCGCGGATGACAGTGGGGCAGATGCTCGCCGAGCCACTGCTGGTCCATGGGCTGGCCGATCGCCACGACGTGCGTGAGCGGGTGGTCGATGTGATGGAACGCGTTGGTCTCGAGCGGGCGATGTACAACCAGTACCCGCACCAGTTCTCAGGCGGTCAGCGGCAGCGTATCGGCATCGCACGGGCATTGGGGCTGCGTCCCCGACTGATCGTCTGCGACGAGCCGGTCTCGGCGCTCGACGTCTCGGTCCAGGCTCAGGTGGTCAACCTGTTGCAGGACCTGCAGGACGAATTCGGCATCGCCTACCTGTTTATCGCCCACGATCTCGCTGTGGTCGCGCACCTCTGCCGCACCGTTGCGGTGATGTACCTCGGCGAGATCGTGGAGATGGGGCCGGTCACCGCGATCTATGACAGCCCGCTGCATCCCTACACCCAGGCCCTGCTCTCGGCGATCCCGGCCGACGAACCGGGGCAGCGCCGCGACCGCATCCTGCTTCAGGGCGATCCGCCGAGTCCGTTGCAGCCGTCGAGCCCCGAGCGATTCATCAGTCGTTTCCCGGCCCACGCCGAGGCCTTTCGCGGGGGGCCGATCAGGATGCAGGAGGCCGGGCCGGAGCATCTGGTGCGTTGCGCGCGGCTTGATGTGCTGCGCGACATGGCCGCCGCGCGTGGCGCCACGGTCTGAGGCGCATCCGGTGTCTGCGACAGCACGCTCTCCTGCTGCCCCCGCGCAGTGTCGCGGACCCGGAGCAGGCCTAGCCTGACGGTTGCAGGTCGTTCCCGCGTCGCTGTCGCGGCTGCTGGGGCAACGGGAGGTGGATGCGATGCGCAACAAGGCACTGCTGGCGATGCTCGCTGGCCTGGCTCCCTGGGCCACGGTCGCGGCGGTCGATCGGGTCCCCATGGAGGTGCCCCAATCCAATCCACCCCCGGCAGAGGAGTCCTCGCGCAGCGGCCGGCTGATCGATCAGGTGGTGCCCTCCTACGGCGTCTACCACATGCGACCCTATCGCGCGGAGAGCGGCGCCGAAGCCCTCTACTACGAGGCGAAGACATTCACTGCTCGTGTCGATGCCAAGGTCATGGCTGGTGAGCTCGCCCGTCCGGCCACCGCCTACGAGCAGCCGACCGACGAGGACGGCAGGCCGATCCCGGATGCCAGGCCGGTGCTCAAGGAGCGTGAGCCGCTCAGCGAAGAGGTGGAGATCGCGCGTCTGTTGCAGCGTCTGGCCGAGCTGCGCGAAGAGATCCCCTTCCCCAACCACTATGAGCAGTGGCATCTCGACAACACCCAGCGCAACCTCGTGCGTACGGCGGAACTGCTGCGTCTGGGTCTGGGCGACGACCGCTATCTCCAACTCGAACAGATGCATGCGGCCTGGCGCCAGCATTACCTCGACCTGCTCAAGCAGGCGCGCCATCAGCGGGCCCAGGAGCTGATCACCCTCGAGGAGATGCGCCCCACCGAGGCCCTGCTCCAGGCCGAGCGTGAGATCCCCGACGTCCCCTTCCCGCCGATGAGCCTCGACGGCGTCTACGAGCCGGTCGACATTCCCGAGATCCTCACCCCCGCCGAGCGTGAGCGTCGGCGCCGCGCAGCCGAAGCCGAGGCTCGCAAGGCAGAGGAAGAGGACCGCAAGGCGGAGGAAGAGGCTGCGCGCCAGGCCGAGGAAGAGGCTGCGGAAGCGGAAGCGGAAGCCGAAGCCGAAGCCGAAGCCGAGGTCGACCTGCAGGACGAGATGGAAGAGGCGCCGCCACCGGCCGTCGACGAGGATCTCGAGGAGCAGGTGCCACCGGCCGTCGAGCCGGAAGAGGAGCCCCTGATCGAGGAACGGGTGATTGAAGAGCCGCCGGAGGTCCCGCCGCCGACCGAGGACGAGGCCGACGAGCCCGAGCCAGAGATCGAACAGCCGCCTGTCGGCGAGGTCGAGGAAGTGCCGCCGGGCGAGGAGGAGGAAGAGGCTCCTCCGGCCGAGGAAGAGGCTCCTCCGGCCGAGGAAGAGGACG
>CAZTGE010000008.1:52137-55410 GCA_964612995.1 uncultured candidatus Brocadiaceae bacterium
GAGGAAGAGGCTCCTCCGGCCGAGGAAGAGGCTCCTCCGGCCGAGGAAGAGGACGAGGTCGACTGGGGTGAGCTCTAGTCCGGATCCCTCATGAGGGATCCGGGCTGGTCCGTCGGTCTGGAGTGGCCCCAGGGGCGCGGCGGATCATCGGGCTCTTGCTGCTGATCGTCAGGCGATGTCCCGGACCAGGATCCGCGGGGGTGTTGCCCTCGGTCGAGATGCGGGCGACGTTGTGGCGGGATCGGCCGGGCGTTGTGCGCGCGGTGTCCGTCAGCGATCGTGGACCGGCACCAGCATCGGCTCGCTGGCATCGTGCTCGCCCGGTTGATCGCTGGCCTCGGGCATCCGGCCGTCGACGTGCTCGACCACGAATTCCCGGCCCTCGCTGCGGATGAGATAGCGTGGGCGGCTGTGGCCCGGGCCGGGATCGATCACCCGTAGCACGCGGGCCTTGGGCTGGTCGGTCGTGGCGCTGGCGACGTCGTCCTGGGCGCCGTCGGCATCGAGGGCCCAGATGCCGACGCCGAGGACGAGCAGCGCGGCGGCGGCGGCGGCGAGCCGGCCTGGAAGCCGGAATGAGGCCACCCGGGCGCGATGCCGGGCCGCGGCACCGGTGTCGAGCGTCAGTCCGACGAGATCGTGCACCGCCAGCGATTCCTGGCAGCGGGAACAGGTGGCCAGGTGGGTGAAGAGATCGGGGTCGTCGCTGGCGGTGAGGCTGCCATCGGCCACCAACGGCAGGCAGGCTTCGACGTCTTCACAAGCCATGTCTTCGGCTGTATCGGTACTCGCGTCCTGTCGCATCACAGGTCCCCTTTGAGGATGTCTTCCAGCCGCTGTTTGAGCGTCGCTCGGCCGCGGCACAGGCGCACCTCGACCGCCTGGCGGCTGATGCCCAGCCGTTCGGCGATCTCCATGTGGTCCAGGCCGTCCTGGATCCGTAGGGCGATCACGCGCCGTTGGCTGTCCGGCAGCTGTTCGAGCGCGCGATGGACCGCGGACAGACGTTCGTCTGAGAGGAAGCTCTCGACCGGATTGCGACCCATTTCGCCGCCGGCTCGCTGACCGCCGAGGGCGGCGGGGCTGCCCGACGGGCGGCGGTCCTGGGCGCGGAGGTAATCCAGACAGGCATTGCGCGCCAGTTGGAACAGCCAGCCACGGATGGTGGCCGAGCTGCGTACGGTGTTGATCCGGCGCAACACCTTGATGCTGATCTCCTGGAACAGGTCGTCGACGGTCGACTCGTCGTGGACGTAACGCCGGATGACCCGACGCAGCGCCGGCTCCTCGCGCACCAACAGTTCGGTGCCCTGGGTGCGCAGCTCGCCATCGACGAGGCCGGATGTCGAATCCTGAGTCAAAACCGCAGCTTCCATGCCATGGGGATGACGGTGGGGACGATGGCACCTTACATCGCGCGGGTGGCCGGCAACAGGGCATGGTCCTCCCGTGCAGGCTGGCCATCCGGGCCAGCGCGACGAGCACGGCCAGCCAGTGCTTTCCTCGTGCGATTCCCGCATAATATGATGGCCATGCCCGTTCTGCGCCCCAGCCTGCTGCTGCTGATGGTCTGTGTCCTCCAGGCCGTGGAGTCGCGTGCGGTCGACCAGGTCTTCAGATATGTGAACAACGACATCATCACGGTGATGGACATCCGCGAACGGCGGCGCGAGCTGATGGCCGAAGCGCAGGCGGAAGGCCGGCCGCTCCAGCATACGGCCGAAGAGGCCACGCAGTTCTTCGTCATGGCGCTCGAGGCGCTGACCGAGGAGCAGCTGCTGCTGCAGGAGGCCCAGCGCCTGGGCATCCAGCTCGACGACGAGGCGATCGCCAGCGAAGTGCGTGAGAAGATCAGCGCCTACGGGCGCGAGCGCGACCTCCAGGCACAGGCCGACCTGCGGCAACACCTGCGTCGACGCGAGATGATCCGGGCGGTGTTGCAGCTCTATGAAGAACGTAGTCCGGAGATCACCCCCAAACAACTGCGGGCGATCTACGCCGCCGGCGACTACGACCGGCCCAGCCGGGTGCGTGCCTGGCGCATCAGCCTGCGTCCCGCCCGCGAGGGGGGCGGCGCCGAGGCGCTCGCCCAGTTGCAGGCCGCCTTCCGCGCTGCGGCCGCGCTCGAGCACCCAGCGCTCGAGACGGTCGATTTCGACCAATGGCGCGAGCGCTACGTCGATGCGGGCGACGGGGCCACGGCCAAAACCACGGTGCTGGCCGAGAGCCTGGCGGCGGTCGCCGCGGCGCTCGCGGGGGTCGAGGATCCGGCGGCGGCAGCGGTGGTCGAACAGGTTGCCGCGGCGCAGGCCGCCATCGCTGGGGCCCAGGGCGAAGCGGCCGTACGTGCTCGGTTGACGCGCTTGCGTGAAGAGCTGCTCGCCCACGCGACCACCGATGAGCGGGTCGCGGCGTTCCAGGCGGCGGCGGACGACCTGCGCGGCCTGGAGCAGGCCGCGCATCCACCGGGCGGCGAGCTCGGTCTGATCGAGCCCGATTCGCTGGGCTCGGCATTCGCCGAGCAGCTCCAGCACCTCGGGGCCGGCGAGATCAGCCCCGTGTTCAAGTCAGGACGACTGCTGCATCTGATGCTGGTCAGCCAGCGCGAGGACCCGGCCGAGCGCAGCTTCGCGGAGGTCAGCATCGAGTTGCGGCCGAGGGTTGAAGCGGCCCGACGCCAGCAGATCAAGCAACAGGTGGTGGCCAAGCTGCGCCGGCGTGCCACGATTCGGGATCTGGTCGAATGGTCCGAGGATGCGTCCGACGTGTCCGATGACTGATCCTGCTCTGGCGGGGTCCTTGCACGGGGGTGGAGCATGAAGCTACTCATGGTGATCGCCGCACTGGCCTTCCTTGCCGGTTGCGGCAGCGACCCGGCCGAGCGCGAGGCCCAGCGCGAGTCGACACGCGATTCGTTCGAGCGGGCCGAGTCGCGGCATGGCGGAGCCACTGCCGATCCGCGATAGCGGGCTTCTGACCGGGCGCCGCGCGCGGCGATGCGCTCACATCATGCGTGCTGCGGTTCCGGCCGTCGGCGCGAAGACTGGGCGGCGGTCACCCTGGCGGGTCCGCCGCCCGAGACCTCTGTCGTGTTCCTTGACGGGACCCTCTAAGCGCCAGAACCGCACATCCGCAGAGCCCGGAGCCCAGCCAGGCCTGGCTGGGCGACCGGCCGACCGAGGAACGGTTTTCTGCGAAAATGGCGCGTAGCGCCGCAGAAACGCCAGCGCAGCTGGCGAGTGACGACCGAGGCGCGTGGGGGTGTGCGGCGAA